>NZ_JSZE01000031.1 GCF_000802365.1 Xanthomonas cannabis pv. cannabis | reverse complement strand
GCTCGGTGTCGCGACGCGTCCAGGTGCAGAAAAAGACGTGGGTAATCGGTAGACCGCGCAAGGCCTTGGCCGTGCTATCCGCGTCGAGCAGGTCGGCTGCGACGGGAATGACGCCATCCTGCGGCAGTGGGCGACGTGCAAGGCCGTACACGGTCCATCCATCGGCAACCAGAACGTTGGCGAGGTTGTAACCGGAAATGCCGGTCACGCCGACAATCAAAGCAATGCCTTTACGCATGTGGGGAAACTCCTCGGAAACAGCGTCGAACATAGCGCTTCGCTCATGAAATCGAGGCGAATTGGGGGCGGCGTCGGCTGGCAGGCTGCACTGGTGATCGTGCATCACGCAACGTCCTGCTGATCGGCACGGTGATGCCTTGATGGCGTAGACGGAAGCGGATGCCGCGTTGTCGCGCTCACCGCGTTCGATCGAGCTTACTGGTCGGCTCCGTTGCTCGGCGTGCCGCTGCGCAGTGCAGGCATGTCGACCGGGATGACCGCTGCAAGGTGCAACGCCCACCGCACTCTCGCGCCTGCGCAAGGTGTGTTCGTCACGATCCGCTTTTTCCTACCTGACACGGCGCAGATCACCGCTATGGCCGGTCCGGGCCGTGGCCTAGGCTCGTGCTCTCGGCCTGAATCTTCAGGAATTGGACCAGCGACATGGATGTGTCAGCACAAGCGCCGCCACCGCCGCGGTTTGCCTCGGCGGTGCCTGTTGCAGCTGCCATGCTGCTGGGTGTCGTTGGCTGCGCGTGGTCGCCCGCAGTGCTGCCGCGCGCGCTCTACATTGGGTGCCTGCTCGCAGGCGTGCTGATCATCGGCATCGGCCTGTTGCGGTGGCCGCGCCACGGCGCCTGGATGCTGGGGCTTGCAACGGTGTCGCTGGGGTTTGGACTCACAGGCTGGCACGCCACCACCGTGCTGCAGTCACAGCTCCTGCCAGGTGACGAAGCGCGCGAACGCGCGGTACAGGGGCGGATCATCGGCCTGCCAGTGGCCGAGCAACGCCGGACACGCTTCCAGCTGCGGGTCGACGCCGATCGGACGCAGCCGCCGGCACTGCGCGGCAAGCTGTTGCAGCTGGCCTGGTACGACGCCTTCGGCACCGATCGGATCGGCCCGCGCGCGGCCTTGCGCGCCGGAGCGCACTGGCAGCTGCGGCTCAAGCTGCGAGCGCCACGCGGCTTGCGTAACCCGGGTGGGTTCGATGCCGAACGCCAAGCCCTGGCGCAGCGCATCGCCGCGACCGGCTATGTGCGCGACCCCGACGGCGCGCGCCAGATCGTCGCGCCGCACGGTGTGGATGCCTGGCGCGACCGCATGTCGCAACGAATTGCCGAGCAGGTGCCCGGGCCTTCGGCACCGTATCTGCGCGCCCTGGCACTGGGCGATACGCGTGGGCTGGACGATGCCGCATGGGCGACCTTGCGCGCGACCGGGCTCAGTCATCTGATCGCGATCTCGGGCTTCCATGTCGGCCTGGTGGCTGCCTTCTTTGCACTAGCAATCGCCGGTGTGTGGCGATGGCGGCCGGGCCTGGGCATTGTGATTCCGCGCATCCACGCCGCAGCAATCGCTGCGCTGATCGGTGCGACCGCCTATGCGGTGCTGGCCGGGCTGGCCTTGCCGACGGTCCGCACCGTGTTGATGATCGCGGTCGTTGCCGTGGCGCGCGTGGCGCGTCGACGCGCCACAACGGCGCAGATACTTGCACTCGCCTTGATCGCGGTAGTGGCCTGGGACCCGTTGAGCGTGCTGATGGCAGGCTTCTGGCTCAGTTTCGCCGGCGTCGCCTGGCTGGTATGGTGCCTGCCGGCCGACGACCGCGCCATCCTGCGGGGCTTTCTTTCCGCACAGACCGTTGCCACGGTGGGCCTGCTGCCGCTGACGGTCAGCTTGTTCGGGCAAGCCTCGCTGGTGGGCCCATTTGCCAACCTGGTCGCCATTCCGTGGTGGACCTTCGTGGTTGTTCCGCTATGCCTGATCGGCACCGCACTGGAGGCACTGTACGTCGGAGCGGGGGGCTGGGCGTGGCAGTTGGCGGGCTGGTGTTTCGAGCTGACCTGGCCGGGCTTCGTCTGGCTTGGGCAGACCACGGTGGCCTTGTGGTGGGTGCCCGAATCCGATGCGATCGCGCTGATCGCCGCGTTGCTGGGCGCATTCTGGCTGTTGCTGCCGCGTGGCACGCCGGGCAAGATCATGGCGGCCCTGTTGTGGCTGCCGCTGCTCTGGCCGGATCGCGCCATGCCCGGCGCTGGCGAAGCCGACGTGCAGGTGATGGATGTGGGGCAGGGGCTGGCGGTGCTGGTGCGCACGCAACGGCATGCACTGCTGTTGGACACCGGCCCGGCGGTGCGCGACGGCTTCGACGCCGGCGAGCGCGTGGTCCTGCCGGCCTTGCGCGCGCTCGGGGTGCGCCGGCTGGACGCACTCGTGCTCAGTCATGCCGATGCCGATCATGCCGGCGGCTATGCCGCGGTGCGCGCGGGGTTGCCGGTCGCAGCCACGTTGGCGCCGCCCGGTGCACCGCTGGACGTCAGTGCGCGCTGTCATGCCGGGCAGCGCTGGGAGTGGGATGGCGTGCGCTTTCGCTTCCTGCATCCAGGTGCCGATTTCCCGTATTTGCGCAATCAATCCAGCTGCGTGCTGCTGGTGCAGACGCCACACGTCAGCGCCTTGCTTCCGGGGGATATCGACGCGCTGGTGGAGCGCCGGCTGATGCGCGCGCAGGCGGGCGCGTTGCACGCCGACCTCGTGGTGGTGCCGCACCATGGCAGCGCAGACGGGTCGCATGCCGGCTTCGTTGCTGCCACCGGTGCGCGGTTGGCGCTGGTGTCCTCCGGTTACGGCAACCGCTTCGGGCATCCGCGCGCGCAGGTCGTGCAGCGTTGGCAGGACAGTGGCGCGGAGGTGCTCGATACGGCCGAGTCCGGCGCAATCAGGGTCTGGCTCGGCGCCGATGGCCTGCAGGTCCGCGAGCGACGGCGCTGGCAGCCGCGGCTGTGGGATGCTGCGGAACGGCGGCGGTCGGCTGCTATCCTATCGGCGAGCGAATAGGCGGCCGCGCTGCCGGAGGAATCACATCGTGTTGGAGCTGGTCAAGGCGGGCGGTTGGCCGATGGTGCCGTTGCTGTTGTTGGGTGTGGTCGCCATGGCGATCGTGCTGGAACGTCTGTGGACCTTGCGCCGCAACGAGGTGACACCGCCCGGGCTGGGTGAGGAGGTCCGCAACTGGGCCGCACGCGGCAAGCTGGACCCCTCCCATATCGAATCGCTGCGGCGCAACTCGCCGTTGGGCGCGTTGTTGGCCGCCGCGCTGGATGTGCGTGGCCGGCCGCGTGATCTGATCCGCGAGCGGATCGAGGACACCGGTCGCCACGTGGTGCATCGCATGGAGCGTTATCTGAATGCGCTTGGCACGATTGCCTCGGCCGGGCCGTTGCTGGGGCTGTTGGGCACCGTGGTCGGCATGATCCAGATGTTCCTGGGCATCCTCGATCACGGCGTGGGCGATGTGAATCAGCTCGCCGGCGGCATCGGCAAGGCGCTGGTCTGTACCGCCACCGGCATGATCATCGCCGTGCCGGCATTGATGGCGCATCGCTTCTTCAAGGGGCGCATTGCCGACTACATCATCGAGATGGAGCAGGAGGCCACCTTGCTGCTGGACACCATGGACGGCCGACCGGTTGTTTCGGCTGCAGTGCCGGCGCCGGCAGTTGCCAAGCCCGTCACGGCGAAGGGCTGACGGATGCGCATCGGCAGTGACCGAAGCCAGGACGAGCCGCACATCGATCTGGTGCCATTGATTGACGTCATCCTCGTCCTCATCATCTTCTTCGTGGTAACCACGACCTTCGACGCACGCTCCACGCTGCAATTGCAGCTGCCCACTGCCAGCGACCAGAACACCAGTGCGCCGCCGCGCGCGCTCAGTGTGCTGGTCAGTGCCGATGGCCATTACTTCATCAACGATCAGGAAGTACTGCGCTCGGATGTGGATTCGCTCAAGCAGACCATCGCCCAGATTGCTGGCGATGACCGCGAGCAGACGGTGCTGATGCGCGCCGATGCCCGGACGCCGTACCAGGCCGTGGTCACTGCGCAGGATGCGTTGGGGCAGCTCGGCTTCCGGCGCATTGCCATCGCCACGGCGCCCCAGACCGGCAGCGCCGGCACGACACGTACCAACGGAACCCGCCAGTGACCACCTCCACCGACCGCCCGGCGCCAGTCTCGTCCTGGCGCACGTATCGTCGCCTGCTGGCTTTCGCCAAGCCGTACCGGCTGTTGCTGGTCGCCGCACTGATCGCCGCGTTGATCGAAGCGGCAGGCACCACCGGCTTTCTGGCGTTGATGAAGCCGATCACCGACGAAACCTTCATCTACAAGAATGCCGAGGTCAGTCGCTGGTTGCCGGTGCAGATCATCCTGCTGTTCGTGGTGCGTGGGGTGGCCGGCTACATCACCGACATGGCGATGGGCAAATCCGCGCGCAGCATCGCGCGCGATCTGCGCGTCAAGGTGATGGCCAAGTACCTGCGCCTGCCTGGCTCGCGGTTCGATTCCGAGCCGGTGCCGTCGATGCTGATCCGTCTGGGCTCGGACTCGGATCAGGTGGCGCAGGCAGCGGTGGATGCGGTCAAGGTGATGATCCAGCAGTCGTTGCAGGTGATCGGCGCGTTGGCGCTGATGCTCTGGCATAGCTGGCAGGTCACCCTGACCATCCTGGTGCTGGCGCCGGTCCTGGCCTGGGTGATGGACAAGGTGGCGCGCCGGTATCGGCGCATCAGCCACAGCATCCAGGAAAGCGGTGCGCACTTGTTGCAGGCCGCCGACCAGACCTTGTCCAGCCACCAGGAGGTCAAGATCTACGGCGCCCAACAGACCGAAATGGAGCGCTATGGCGCGCTGGCCGACCGCAATCTGCGGCTGGCGATGAAGGTCGAATCCACACGCGGCATTTCCACCGCCACGGTGCAGATGATCGGTGCGATCGGGCTGTCGGCGCTGCTGTTCGTGGCAGGCGCACAGGCCTTGGCCGGGCGCCTGACCGCGGGCGACTTCGTGGTGCTGATGACCTCCATGCTCACGATCATTCCGGGCCTCAAGCAGCTCACCAATGTGCAGAACATGGTGCAGCGTGGGCTGGCTTCGGCCGAGCGCCTGTTTTCGGTGCTCGACAGCCCCGACGAGCCCGATCAGGGAACGGTGCCGCTCACCCGCGCAAAGGGCTTGATCGAATTTCGCGATGTGACCGCGCGCTATCCCGGCCAGGTGAATCCTGCGCTGGCCGAGGTCAGCTTCGTCGCGCAGCCCGGCACGGTCACCGCGATCGTCGGCCGCTCCGGCAGCGGCAAATCCAGTCTGATCAAGCTGATCCCGCGCTTCTACGAAGCCGAGGCAGGGCAGATCCTGCTCGACGGACATCCGGTGCAGGCCTACGCGCTGGCCGATCTGCGTCGACAGATCGCGCTGGTCGGACAGCAGGTGATGCTGTTCGACGGCAGCATCGCCGACAACGTCGCCTATGGCGAAATGCGCACCGCAGATGCCGGGCAACTGGAGCGTGCGATTCTGGGCGCCAATGCGATGGAGTTCGTCGCGCAATTGCCCGAGGGGCTGCAGTCGCATGTCGGGACGAAGGGCGGGCGCCTGTCGGGCGGGCAGCGGCAGCGGCTGGCGATCGCACGTGCGATGCTCAAGGACGCGCCCATCCTGATTCTGGACGAAGCCACCGCAGCGCTGGACAACGAATCCGAGCGGCTGGTGCAGGATGCCCTGCACAAGCTGATGCCTGACCGCACCACGCTGGTGATCGCACACCGCCTGTCCACCATCGAACATGCCGACCAGGTATTGGTGATGGACCAGGGACGCATCGTCGAGCGCGGCACCCACAGCGAATTGCTGGCGCAGGGCGGGCTGTATTCGCATCTGCACGGCATGCAGTTCCGCGAACGCCAGGCATGAGCAAGCGCGGCACCCGCACCCCGGGTTATTGGTACGACAACAGCCCGATCCCGCTGGCCGCACGCCTGCTGGCACCGGTCTACGCCGCGGCCATTGCGTTGCGGCGCGGCGTCTACCGGCGTGGCTTGCGCAAGCGACATGGCATCCCGGCGCCGGTGATCGTGGTCGGCAATGTCACCGCTGGCGGCACCGGCAAGACCCCGCTGACCATTGCCCTGGTGTCCAAGTTGCAGGATGCCGGCTGGACGCCTGGCGTGGCCAGTCGCGGCTATGGTCGCGATGACGCAGGCACGGCCCGCTGGGTGGATGCCGATACCCCGGTGGCACTGGGCGGCGACGAGCCGGTCCTGATCGCCTGGAAGACCGGCGCGCGCGTGCGCGTGGACAGCGACCGCGTCGCTGCCGCCAGGGCGCTGGTGGAAGCAGGTTGCGACATCATCGTGTGCGACGACGGTCTGCAGCACTACCGGCTGGCGCGCGACGTGGAGATCGAAGTGGTCGATGGCCAGCGCCGCTACGGCAATGGCCGGCTGCTGCCGGCCGGGCCGCTGCGCGAACCGGCCGCGCGTGCGCGCGATTGTGATTTTCGGGTGGTCAATCTTGGCCAGGCCAGCGCTACCGCGGCTCCGCAGGCGCCGGACGATTCCGGTTTCGGCGAGTGGCAGATGCGGCTCAGCATCGACAGCGTGCAACCGATGGATGGCAAGCGCGCGCAACCCTTGAGCATGCTGGCCGGACAGCGCGTGCATGCAGTGGCTGGCATCGCGCACCCGGAGCGGTTCTTTGCGATGCTGCGGGCACGCGGCATTGGCGTGGTGCCGCATGCGTTCCCGGACCACCATGTGTATCGCGCTGCAGATTTCAGCTTCGGCAGTCGCCTGCCGGTGTTGATGACCGAAAAAGATGCGGTGAAGTGCCGGCCATTTGCCGACGAGTGGCTGTACAGCGTGCCGCTCAAGGCGGACGTGCCCGCTGCGTTCTGGGTGAGCCTGCTGGACCGCTTGAACAAGCTGGCAAGCCGCCAAGGCGCATGAACTGCGGCCATGCGACGCGGTATAGCGCGCGAGGCGTGGATAGGAGCGTGGGTGTTGGTGCCCAAGTGCGCAGGCATCATCCGCTCCGTGGCAACCACGCACGTCGCAATGCCATCGATGCACTCGCAACACCCCTGCATGCACTGGTGCATGCAGGTCAGCCACTACACTGCGAACCAGCCTGACGTCGGCCCTGTGGCGCGCTGCTGCAGTCATGCAGAAGGCGTGTTCTGTGGGCGGGCGCACTGCGATTACCCTGCCGACGTCCATCCACCATTCCGCCGTTCAGAGCGCATACGCATGACCAACCCAACGCCTGCCGATTTCGTCGTCGCCATCCCGGCGCGCTACGCGTCCACGCGCTTGCCCGGCAAGCCACTGCAACGCCTCGGCGACCGTCCGATGATCCAGCATGTGGCCGAGCGGGCGCTGCTGGCCGGCGCGCGCGCGGTCTGGGTGGCCACCGATGATGCGCGGATTGCCGAAGCCATCGCGCACGTGCCGGGCGTGCAGGTGGCCATGACTGGTAGCGAGCACCTCTCCGGTACCGACCGCCTTGCCGAGTGCGCGCGCATTGCCGGCTGGGACGCGGACACCTGCGTGGTGAATCTGCAAGGCGACGAGCCCTTTGCGCCTGCCGCCGGCATCCGCGCAGTCGCCGAGCTGCTGCTGCACTCGGGCGCCGACATGGCCACGCTTGCCGCACAGGTGGACACCGCGCACGACCTGTTCGACCCGAACGTGGTGAAGCTTGTGCGCACCGCAGGCGGCGACGCGCTGTATTTCAGCCGCGCGCCGATCCCCTGGCACCGCGACAGCTTCGCCAGCCAACCCGAGCAGCTGCCGGTGGACGGGCAGTGGCTGCGTCATATCGGCATCTACGCGTACCGCGCCGGTTTCCTGCAGCGGTTTGCGGCCATGCAGCCGGGCATGCTGGAACGCCTCGAATCGCTGGAGCAGCTGCGGGTGATGGAGGCTGGCCATCGCATCGCCGTTGCGTTGACGCCGGAACAGTTTCCGCCGGGTATCGACACGCCCGATGATCTGGCCCGTGCCCAGGCGCGCGTGGCCTCCGCATGAAGCTGTTGATCGTGTGTCTGGGCAATATCTGCCGCTCGCCGATGGGCGAGGGCGCCGTACGCGCGCAGCTGGACGAGGCGCGGCTGTCGCGGCGCATCCAGGTCGATTCGGCCGGTACCGGCGACTGGCACGCTGGCGATCCGCCGGACCCGCGCGCCATCCGCTGCGCGCGCGGGCATGGTGTCGACATTTCCGGCCTGCGTGCGCGTCAGGTGCTGCGCCAGGATTTCGAGCACTTCGACTGGCTGCTGTGCGCCGACGCCAACAATCTACGTGATCTGCAACGGATCGCCCCCGCATCGCTGCGCGACAAGGTGGCACTGTGGTTGCCGTGGGCCGGCGTGGACGCGCGTGACGACATCCCCGACCCATATACCGGCAGCAGCAAGGAGTTCGAGCAGGTCTGGCAACTGGTCGATACCGCCGCGCGGCAGACGGTGGCCAGACTCACCCGAGGCTAATCACGCTTGGGCATAATTACCGCATGAATGCCCAGCTCACCCAGGAACTGCCGGAATTTCCCACCTGGCTCAACGCCAGGCCGTCCACCTTGCAGGAACATCGCGGCCGTGCGCTCGTGCTGGCCTTCGTCAACGCCAGCTCGGTGTGGTGTGCCGAACGCCTGGCCGAACTGGCGCAATGGCAGGCACGCAGTCCCGGGCGCTTGCAGGTGATCGTGGTGCAGGTGCCGCGCTTCGATAGCGAGCGTCTGCCGCAACGCTCGCTCAAGCAGTTGCGCGGCCACGGCGTCAGCGCGCCCATCCTGCTCGACAAGGACTGGGAAACCTGGCGCCGGTTCAATATCCAGTCCTGGCCCACGCTGGTGCTGCTGGACGCCTACGGGCGCGAGCGCCAGCGCCTGGTCGGCGTCACTGGCGATCTGGACAGGGCGCTGGCCGCCCTGTGCGACGGCCAGCAGCCGCCTTCCGATGCGGACCTGCAGGGCGTGGCCGAGCGCGACCCCGAGCCGCGGTTGGCATTGCGCTTTCCCACCGGCCTGGCCGCGACCGAAGACCGTCTGTACGTCGCCGACACCGGCCACCATCGCGTGCTCGAGTGCACGCATGGCGGCCGTGTGCTGCGTCAGTTCGGACATGGCAACGCCGACCTCATCGATGGCGGCATCGGCGAAGCCGCATTCCGCCGCCCGCAAGGCCTGGCACTGGAACGCGACCAGCTCTACGTCGCCGATACCGGCAACCACGCGTTACGGCGCATCAACCTGCGCAGCGGGCAGGTGGACACCCTGTGCGGCACCGGTCGCTCTGGCGAGCCGGTCGAAGGACCGCTGGCGTTCGCCGGCGCGTCCGCTCTGAACTACCCGCAGGGTCTGGCCGTTGCCGACAACCAAGTGCTGATCGCCATGGCCGGCGATAACCGCATCTGGAGCTACGACCTGGGTCGCGCGGCATTGAGTGCGCGCGCCGGCACCGGCTCCCTTGAAATCCGCGATGGCAGCGGCCATCTCGCAGCTTTCGCGCAACCGGCAGGATTGGCGGCAGTGCAGCAAGTGGCGTACGTCTGCGATGGGCTGGGCTCGTCGATCCGCACCATGCAGTTGCGCGGTGACCTGGTGCAGACCCTGGTCGGCGGTCAGGGCCTGTGGCAGTTCGGCGATGAGGATGGGCCACGCGGCACCGCGCAGTTGCAGTTTCCGCAGGCCATCGCGCTGGCCGCCGACTCGCCGTTGCTGTGGATCGCCGACACCGGTAACGGCCGCCTGCGCTGCTTGCGCCTGGGCGGCGGCGAGCTGACCACGGTCGAGCTGCCGCGGCGCCTGCATGGCCCGGCCGGTCTGGCGGTGGCCGCCGGTGCGGTCTGGATTGCCGAAACCGATGCCCATGCCGTGCTGCGTTACGACCTGGCAAGCGGCGCACTGAGTGATGTTGCGATAGACGAATGAACGCAAGGCCCCAAGCCGATTTCGATGGAAAAGCGTTTGCTGCGCAGCTCAGCACCGCGCCCGGCGTCTACCGCATGTATGCGGCCGACGACACCTTGCTGTACGTCGGCAAGGCGGGCGCGCTGCGCAAGCGCGTGGGCAGCTATTTCAACGGCACGCCGAAGAATGCACGGCTGACCTCGATGCTGTCGCAGGTGGCGCGCATGGACGTCACCGTGACCCGCAGCGAGGCCGAAGCGCTGCTGCTGGAAAACCAGCTCATCAAGTCGCTGTCGCCGCGCTACAACGTGTCCTTGCGCGATGACAAGAGCTACCCATACGTGCTGCTCACGCGCGAGGACTGGCCGCGGATCGCCTTGCATCGTGGCCCGCGTGCCGTGCAGGGGCGCTACTTCGGCCCGTACACCGGCGTGACCGGCGTACGTGAGACGCTGAGCCTGATGCACAAGCTGTTCAAGTTGCGCAGTTGCGAAGACAGCGTGTTCCGTAACCGCTCGCGGCCATGTCTGCAGTATCAGATCGGCCGTTGCAGTGGCCCATGCGTGGATCTGGTGGCCGCGCCCGATTACGCCGAGTCGGTGCGCCGCGCCACCATGTTTCTGGAAGGCAAGAGCGATCAGCTCGGCGAAGAGATCATGCATTCGATGCAGCAGGCCAGCGAAGCGCTGGAATTCGAGCGTGCTGCGCGCCTGCGCGATCTGTTGTCGTCGTTACGCAGCATGCAGAACCGCCAGTATGTCGATGGCCGCGCCGCCGACCTGGACGTGCTGGCCTGCGCCACGCAGTCCAGCCAGGCTTGCGTGCTGCTGCTGAGCTTCCGCGATGGTCGCAATCTGGGCACGCGCTCGTTCTTTCCCAAGACCAACGGCGAAGACAGCGCCGACGAGATTCTCGGCGCATTCGTATCGCAGTATTACGCCGAGCATTCGCCGCCGCGCGAGATCCTGCTGGATCGCGAAATCCCCGAGGCCGAACTGATCGAGGCCGCACTTAGTGCCGCTGCCGAACACAAGGTCGCGCTGAAGTGGAACGTGCGCGGCGAGCGTGCCGGCTATCTGCTGTTGGCGACCCGCAACGCGCAGCTGACGCTGGTGACCGAGCTCACCAGCCAGAGCGCGCAGCATGCTCGTAGCGAGGCACTGCGCGAGATGCTCGGGCTTGCCGAACCGGTCAAGCGGGTGGAGTGCTTCGACATCAGCCACACCATGGGCGAAGCCACCGTCGCATCGTGCGTGGTCTTCGATGCCAGCGGCCCGGTGCGCGGCCAGTATCGGCGCTTCAATATTTCCGGCATCACCCCGGGCGACGACTACGCCGCGATGCGGCAGGCAATCGAGCGGCGGTTCCGGCGCGCGGTGGAAGAAAACGGCGTGCTGCCCGATGTGCTGTTGATCGACGGCGGTGCCGGCCAGCTGGCCCAGGCCCAGGCCGCACTGGCCGACCTGGGCGTCGAGAATGTCCTGCTGGTAGGCGTGGCCAAGGGCGAGGAGCGCAGGGCAGGGCACGAGGCGCTGGTCATGGCCGACGGCCGCGAGCTGCGCCCAGGCGCGGCGTCGCCGGCGTTGCAGTTCATCCAGCAGGTGCGTGACGAAGCGCACCGCTTTGCCATCACCGGTCACCGTGGACGCCGCCAGAAGGCGCGCATGACCAGCAAGCTCGAGGATATTCCCGGTATCGGGCCGCGACGTCGCGCCAGCCTGCTCAAGCATTTCGGCGGTCTGGTCGGCCTCAAGGCCGCTGGCGAGGCCGAGATCGCGCGGGTGGACGGAGTCAACGCCGCACTTGCCGCGCGAATCTACGCTAACCTGCACGGGCTGGCGCTTCCCGATGCGGCAGGCGAGTCGAGTCCGTAATGAAGTTGACCATCCCCACGTGGCTGACACTGCTAAGGATCCTGATGATCCCGGTGCTGGTCGTGGTGTTCTACCTGCCGTACACGTGGACAAATTTTGCGTCCGCCGGCGTGTTCGCTCTTGCTGCCATCACCGACTGGCTGGATGGCTGGGTCGCGCGGCGCTATCACCAGTATTCCGCGTTCGGCGCGTTTCTGGACCCGGTTGCCGACAAGTTGATGGTCGCAGTGGCGTTGTTCCTGATCGTGCAGGGTCATCCCACCCCGTGGATGGCGTTCTGGGCGGCAGTGATCGTCGGCCGCGAGATCGCCGTCTCCGCGCTGCGCGAGTGGATGGCCGAGATCGGGCAGCGTGCCAAGGTGCGCGTGGCGGTGATCGGCAAGGTCAAGACCACCGCGCAGATGGTGGCGTTGCTCTGCCTGCTGTATTCGGTCACGCCGGGGCAGATGCCAACGCACGAAATCTGGTTGGGCAATCTGATCTTCCGTGCCGGTTACTGGACGCTGGCAATCGCCGCGCTGCTGACGCTGTGGTCGGGTCTCCAGTATCTGCAGGCGGCCTGGCCGAGCCTGCGTGCCGACGAAAAAGCCGCAATCAGCAACAAGCCGAAAAAAATCGAAAGCAACAGTTGACACCTATGCTGTTCGCTGTAGAATTTCGCCTCCCAAGCGGGAATAGCTCAGTTGGTAGAGCGCAACCTTGCCAAGGTTGAGGTCGCGAGTTCGAGTCTCGTTTCCCGCTCCAGTTAGTGACAAGGCTCCTGTGTTGGGGCCTTGTTGTTTCAAGGCAGGATGCCTTGGGTTAGATGTTTCGGCCTGGTGGTAGAGTGGTTATGCAGCGGACTGCAAATCCGCGTACGCCGGTTCAATTCCGGCCCAGGCCTCCACATCGCATGCGCTTTTTCTCATCGGCAACGATGACAGGGCTAGCGCAACGAAGTGACAAGCTGTACAATTTAGTTTCACGCGGGAATAGCTCAGTTGGTAGAGCGCAACCTTGCCAAGGTTGAGGTCGCGAGTTCGAGTCTCGTTTCCCGCTCCAAATTCGAACCCTGGATGTCAGATGATATCCAGGGTTTTTTATTTGTATCTGTGTGTCTGGATGTGCGCCGTCACCGGCCTGGTAGAGATGCGTTGGAAAGCATTTTTGAACGATGGCTTAGTGGGCGCTGCCGGATGTGGAGTTGCAACCGCCTAGGCGGCAACGCATTGCGACAGTGCAGCTCTCTGCACCCTTGCGCGCATAAGCAATCTCGCCCGGATACGTCGTTGTGCGGCCTTGCATCAGCGAAACCGACGCATACTGAGTAGCGGTAGCCGCTTTCTGCCTCGACTGGATCTTGGATGCCGTTTGGGTCGTATGCCTACTCACCAAGCGTGGCGTCGAGCCTTGTGACGTGGATGACTGCGAAAGGGGGCAGTGCCGATTGACAGAATGCCAACGCACCTCACGGCCGCTATGGCCTGCTTCAGCATGAGGTGATCAGCCACAGCTGCAGACAGTGAAAGAACGTCACGTTGAGTTGTCGCGAAGTCAACTCCGTCAGCTCTCGGATAACGGTGCCTCACGTCATCGGTGCAGCAGCAGATTTGCGCTGCGGTGGAGTGTGCCCGGGGCGGGGGTCGAACCCGCATAGCCTCACAGCTGAGGGATTTTAAGTCGGTAAGTTGTTGATTTCAATCAACAAGGTTCAACTAGGGTCAGCTGATAAATCAGTCACTTACAGCCTCGCCAACAACGACCAAAATTGGCTTATCTCGGGGGCACTGTCCCAAATTTGTCCCAGGGGTTGCGCTTTCTCAGTCCTGATGAGAAATTTGACGAACATCACAAACGGGGTTTGGTATGGCGATCTACATGATTGGGTACGACCTGAACCGTCAAGGGCAGAACTACAGCGGCCTGATCGAAAAGATTAAGGAAATTGCCAACGGTTACTGGCACCACCTTGACTCGACTTGGCTGATCAGCCATGCAGGCAGCGCATCTGTGATTCGCGATGCTCTAAAGCATTTTATCGATAGCAACGACGAACTGCTTGTTGTGAAGCTCGCACAAGGGGATGCGGCATGGAGCGGATTCAACACCGCTGGATCTGACTGGCTTAGAAACAACCTGAGCTAGCGACCAACAAAAAACCCCACTACGCCATCACGGTGAGTGGGGTTCGTGCCGGCTCAACTCCTCCAAAAGAGTCCACTGGCTGACATGGTTTTTCAAGGTGGCGGCACTCATGCCTGATCCGCCGACTGTAGGGAATGAACTGCGCGCGGCCCTACAGCCATACCCGCGCTAAATAAAGAACATCATCGGTTCGGCTTCTTGTGCTTCCGGCACCGTGGCTGCAACGCCAATAGCCATGGCGAGTGCGACCAACCCATCAATACGGCCAGTGGTTCGAGCCTTGTCAAATTTGCGAGATCCGGCCGGATCCTTGGTCACAATGGCGTTCGCTGCGCACATCGCAAGAACAGGATGGTTGCCGTGTGCAATCCGCGCGTTCAACAACTCTGCTTCCAGAGCATCGATAGCTGGCCCCATGTCCTTGAACCCTTGCCCAAATGGTTGCAGTGGTAGGTCGATGCCCAGCGTGTCTAGCTCCTTCTTCATCACGTCGATCCGCCAGCGGTCGAATGCGATCACTTGCAAATCTAGATCACTGACAATTTCACCGATGTCTGCCGCCACGTGCGCATAGTCAACACTCGCGCCCGGAGTGGTCCGCATGAATCCCTGTCGTGCCCAAACGTCATAAGGCGCACGGTCACGGTGTGCACGGTCTGCCAAGCCAACCTGCGGCGTCCAGAAGTGCGCCTGCGCTTGCCACACACCGTCAACCTTGCCGACGAGTAGTAGCGCCGTGAGATCGGTGCGGGCGGATAGATCAAGCCCGCCGTATACGGGGCCTTCGAATTGTAGGGCGGGGCTACCGCATGACTTCCATACGTCAGGCGATACGAACGGGCTTTCAGTGCTCACGCGCTGATTGAGCAATAGATTGCGCGCAGAGTTCTCCATAGACGGCATGCGCTGGGCCTGCTTCATCTGTTCGGCAAGATCATCACGACTGCGGAACGTGCCGAGCGCAGGATTTGAGGCCATCCACTCTTTTTCATCATCAAGCGGACATCCATCCGCTGCTGCATGAAGATGGCAAACAATGCGCGGGTCACTACTGCGTTCGGCATCATCGAGCCAAATGCTTAGCAAGTCTGCATCGTTGGCGGCTTGAGTCGAGATCACCAGCAGCAGCGGATTTGAGTGCGCCCCCTGACTTGTTACGATGGCATCCACGAAGTCAGATTGCGGCCCGCGCACTTGCCCGACTTCATCAAGAATGGCTAGCACGGGCGAAAGGCCATGCGCGGTTTTCCCGTCAGCGGCCAACGCGCGAAACTCGGTGTTGAGCGGCAAACCTACCAGACGTTTGCCGCTTGGGATGATCTTGACGATGCCTGAAAGGTCGGCAGATAGTTGGACCATCTTGGACGCAAGATTGAACACTAGCGCAGCCTGATCACGGCTCATGGCACCGCTCACAATTTGCGCATTCTGCTTTGCTTCCGGTCCAACAAGATGTGCCAGGAGTAGTGCAGCGATCAGCCCGGTCTTCCCGTTCTTTCGGCCAATTGAAAGATAGGCCCGCCGAGTGTCGGCAGGATTGTCGTAAACATCGCGGATGAAATCCTTCTGAAATTTGGCAAGGGTCATGGGCTGACCCACCTGCGCACCGTCAGGAGTCAAACAGTATTTTTCAATGAAGGCAATTACGCGGCCGGCTCTGCTGTCCATCACTTCACCGCCACCAATCGCGGAATTAGCGGATCACTGTTCGTGGCGGCTTGTTGTGCCTCACGCTGCAAGTTGAGTGAGTTACCTGCATCTCTACTCCGACCCTCTGTCGCTTCCGGGTGGACATGCAGCATTCGAGACAGTGCGATTGCACGGCGTCCAGCAGTGTCTAGCAGCTTATGGGCAGGGTGGGGCTTGCCACCCTGCGTCATGTCCCCTTCAAGACGCACTAGCGCCCGTAGACGCGCAATGTCGGCATGGATCATCGCAAGTTCGGCTGCATTGATCAGATCCAGGTCGTTCCACCGATCACGGGCACGATTCCCAATGATTGCTAGCCAGTGCGGCCATGCCTCAGCTGGGAAGTCGATATGTGCGGGCGGCTGCAAACTATCTGCGGCGGCATTCTTGGCGGCAGTCACGGCAGCAGCGACGCTATCGGATCGGCGATTTCTGGTCTTCTTCATGGCGATCTTTGGACTTAGCGATATTCAAGAGGAGGGAAGTCGGTCTTTTGCGTCGAATTCCCTAGCGATTTTTCTGATTCCAGTGGTGTGATGGATCTGCGGGCCATCCATCTTGATTGCAGCCCATAACCACTGATAAGCCGTGTCGTTCGCGTCCTGTCTTATGGCTATGGCATGAGTGGCAGAGTGGCTGAAGGTTCGCTGCGCTGTTGTCTGATGGATCACCACTCATGTGATCGATATCAGTAGCCAAAACAGTCATCCCGCGAGATTTGCAGTGGCGGCACAATGGATCGTGCGCCAGAAAATAGGCACGCAGCTTCCGCCATGCCGAGCTATTGAGTGGGATGGTGCGTCGCGGATCAGCTTCGCGCCCACTAGGGTTACTCCTGCGCATTCCCAATCCTTGGCAAATTTTCAAGCCTGCGGACTTCATCAACTGTCATCCAACCAGATGCAATCGCCTTAGCGTAAAAGTCGGCGCGTGCTTCAGGATTACCACGCAACAAACCTTCGACGCTGTGTTCGGCCAAGTATTTGCGGCGTGCGAGTGGGCCAAGAAGCTGACGCGTGATCTCGGCTTCCCACATTGCAATCCAGCGGGCCAATGAATACCGCACGAACTGGCTACCCAATTCGGCAGTGTTGGAGTAAGACCCATGACGCAAGTCACCCACCATCGTTGGGGGCACACGGAAGATGCGGCAGATTTCCTCCACGCTGAACTGCTGCGACGCCACCCACTGTGCGTCATCCAGGCTCATGCCAACTTGCTGATATTTCATGTTTCCCGATAGCACCGCTACACGCCCAGCATTGCCGCTACCCGAATGGCGTGAATTCCATGCGTCGCGCAGATCGGATTGCTGTTCGCTGGTGAGAGCCTTCGGGCCGTTATCTACGGTCAGAATTCCCCCCGGCTGCGCGCCATTCGCAAACGTGTTGGACCCATGGTTACGCAGAGCCAGCCCAAGCCCCAACGTCTCACGTGCAACAGTGATCCTGCTTTTCCCTACGATGCTGCCGAGATCACAACGATCAGCAAGATGGAAAATTTCGTCATCTAGTAGACGCGTGACGGCGACACTCCCGGCAACGTCATAGGCGTAGCGTCCCGATGCTAGCTCCACAATCGTGACCGTTCTAGGATCGATTGGGTGCAGTCCGGTAATCTCGCCTGCGCCATTTGATTCAATGCGAGCATATGCATTGCCATGCAGCAACACAGATGCGGTCATAGATTCGCGGAAAGACAGGCCCGATTGATTCGGGTTCGGTTGACGTAGTACGCGTGCTAATGGGTAATCATCGGCACGCACTCGCTCATCTTGCGTGCGCTGATAAACGTGCAACGGCAGGCATGCCACGGACTCACTGAGAGCCTGCACACAGCCAAAGACCGTGCTGATTGATTCGGCGGACTTCGCATCTACGAATTGACCGGAGACACTTGACGCTCCCCGTGCAGCCAATGCATTCCAGCTTGGATCAGTCTTGCGTTGTTCGCGGTTGAATGGCCAAAATTTCATCTGCATGTCTCCAACCAAAATTTCAGGATCGCGAGTTGATCCACGTGCTGTGATTTGCTGCGCAGGCTGACGGTGGTTGTTGGATAGGCGGGCCAAGACTGCACAATGCTGATCTCGATCAACTCAACTTCATGCAAGGTACGTCTATCCCCATCCCAACTATCGCGAGTCGCAATAAATCCCATCGATACGCCGCCGAGATCACCACGTTGTGCGAGCGTGCGAATGTCATTGCCTGTACTGGTGTCAGGAAGGGTCAGCGAATATTCCAGACCCTTATCGGTCTGGCGGAGTGCAAGCGTTCCCGATTTGGTCCGGCCCAACACCTTGTCCGGGGCATGGTCCGCAAGCGCGAGGATGTCTTTGTTCTCCGCTAACGTTCGGGTGAACGCGCCAGGGGCAATCAATTCTGAGAAGTCGGCGATACGTGTTTCAGTGCCGAAAGGAGCCGCCAGCCCGATAAGCTGGCGGCCCTCTACAGTGGCACCGGTTGCGAAGCGGCGCTCAATGTCCACGTTAGGCTCCCGTAGCCACTACGAACGCTTCTTCATGACGCACGGCCACATCAACCGTCGCCATCGCACGCACCAAAACACCGCCACGACGATAAGGCGTCTCGGCGTAGGGGTTGACCAAGATTTCCACCGCGCCCCACTGCCCCAACAGAACCTGCGACCAGTCGCCGAGAATGGCGGTGTTGGCAGGCGATGCATTGGAGACAGCCACTGCAAGTTCGCCAATACGGCTTGCGGTCGCAATGTAGTCGCTGCCGGCCGTAGGTGCTTTGAGAATTCCACGCAGAGCCGACAGAACGTCAGGGCTGGTGTACCAGCCGGTAGGATTGACGTTGATGGCCGCAAGCAGCTGTTCAATCGCGAGCACATCGGCCCACGTGGTGGGAATGGTGTCTTTCTGCACGCCGGCACGATTGATGATGCCCAACGGCTGACCATTTGCGCCCGTGCCTGCAATGATGGCCCGATCAATCGCAGAGGCGACGGCAAAACTCAGATCGTCGCGAACGAGATCTTCAATTGCCGGGGAACTCTGCTGGATCAGCTGGCGGCTCATCTCAGTGATGCCACCCACGTGCTTCGGGGTCAACGTGACCGAATCGAAGTCCATCTGCGACTCGGGCAATGCCTGACCCTCAGTGACCCATCCAGCGGTCAGGCCTGCGCCAGCCTTGGGAATCGAAACGTTGCCGGTCAGTCCGGTAAGAGTCCGGACACCCAGGCTGCGAACCAGCAGAGAGTCACGCAACGGGCCGATGTACTGGTCTGCACGGTGCTGGTTAGCCACCAACTCAGGCGCGGTTGCCGTGGTATTGGCACGCCGCTCGAATGCCGACAATGGCACCAAGATGCCGCCATTGCGTGCCGGACCGTGACGACGCTCCAACTCAGCATGCATCTCAGCTTCGGCACCTGTCAGCGAACGGCCTTCCATTCCTGCACGGACTACTGAAAGCAGGTTGACGCGGGTTTCGGTATCGCTACCGTTCGGCGTGTGGACGGGGCGAGCCTGTGAACGGCGCTCGGCATCGTCCAAAAACTGCTGACGTTGTTCGTCCGATTCCAACGCCGTGATCTCTGTTTGCAGATTGGCAAACTTGCCTTGTTCGTCGGTGGTGAGTTGGCGGTTAGCCTGTTCGGCTGTAGTGACCAGGGCGCGTGCTTCCGCAACCTTGGCTGCGCGTGCTTCGCGAATTTCTTTCAGGGTACGCATCTGTTTCTACTCCGGGGTTATAGGGAATTCCCGGATAGAGAAACTATGCATATAAAAATAGCCGTCAAACATCCTTGTTGACGGCTATTGGTGTATATCGATTTTTGATGAAATACGGGTTGGGCTGCGCAGAAAACTCAATAGTATGACACATCGATTGCAATGCCCATTGAAGGGCGATCCGCACCATACTCCGTAGTCGTATTTTGAAATCCACTTTGAAAATTGCCAATTGCCGGACGTGTCGGGCTGCTTAAAACTCCTCCGTATCTGAAATAGCCGAATTGGGGTGCGCCAATGTTCTTTGTATAAAAGCCGCTTGTGCAAGCCACAGCGTACTTTCGCCCAGCTGCCACATCCAGAAATCCGCCGTTCTCGCCGGTCGCTGGAAATAAGCCAACTACACGCATAGGCTTCTTAACCGCATCAAATATTACCCTTCCATTTTGATCGCGAACCACTAGGCCGTACTTCGATGTATCAGCGGTGTCCAAGATATCGAAGACCCATGCCTCGAACGCAGTCCCAACCGCTCCGGGCATTGTGAATTTGATCCTATAAGACTGCGCGCCAAGCTGCGTGATCTCCACTGACACCGGGAACGAATTGCCGACTGCTACGACAGGAAACGCCAGACAGCGAACATCTATGAACCGCCCAGATGAGAAATTTGCGACTTCCACGAAATCGCTTTGTGCTGAAATTTTTTGGCGAACAAACAGGTTTTGATACTTGTTGTCGATTTGCAGGACGCCCGAACCATCTTGCGCCCAAACCTTCATGCCGGCAGTCATGTCAATACACTCCATAGATCATTAGAACACTATCCCTAGCGGACGCGTCCCACGAAATCGTGCCGCCATTGATCGTCACCGCTGGAAATCTTCCCCACGTGAAAAAGTACCAGGGACGTCCCAGCGATGCGTCAACCTGCACTGAGCCCGATTGACCAGCGGTGATGACTGTTTGGCCGACTATTCGCGATAGGCGGCTTGTCAGATCAACCGTGAGATTTCCTTGTTCGTCCCAACACCTGAGTCCGGTGGTCATAAGATTTGCTCCGCTACGTGAAAAATTATCTGAAGCATGAAATTTATTTCGGGGCTGGTGATCCAGGGTGCGAAAATTTCGTCGATGTCCATAAAATTACCTTTGGCGGTTGGAGGCGATGCATTTGGGTGCATCCCCTGTAACTGGTGTAACTCCTGTAACTCCTGTAACTCTCGATTACAAATACAGGGGTTACAGGGAAGAAGTGTGGTAACTATGTTCTAGCGGTATAGATGCCGCTATGGGCAGTTACAGGGGGGTGTAACTGCCCTGTAACTGCTACAGGCCAATGACAGCAAGGGAGTTACAGGAGTTACACCAGTTACAGGGGATGTACCCTTTTGTCGGATGAAATTTCAAGATTTCTCAGCTGCTGTTGTTGGCGGCGGGATTGTGGGCCGCTCCAAGAAATATCCGATGGGGCTTTTTGAGATTTCACCAGCTTTGAGCATGCGGGTAAGCCGCACCTTCACTGTTCCGTATTTTGCGCCCGGTTCCATGGCATCGAAAATTTCGCGGGCGCTCGCTGGCAAGCCAAGCGTGACCATTGCATCTATGACATCGTTTCGTTCGCGCGAACGTTCGATTTCGTCCACCTTGCCAACGTAGTTCCAGCGACCATCGTCCAGGCTCAGCGCAAGATCTACAGGTTCCTCAACGTCACGCCCATCAACTCGTAACACTCCGGTGAACTCGCCACGCCCACGCTCAAGCGCAATGATGTTGTCTACCGAGCCGGTGAGGCCCTGCGTGCCGCTCACCATCTGCATGTAGTCAGCGCTTGCTTGCTTTCTCGTGTGGCTCACCAGAACGATGGAGACATTAAATTCCCTTGTGAGCGGCTTTAGCGATTCGCCAACTTCATAGTCAAACGCATAGGCGCTCTTGCGGCCCGGATCGGAATCACGAAACGCTGCCAAGGTATCGATCACCACCAGTCGTGTTTCAGGATTCGTGCGTATCCATGCAGCGATCTTGGCGACACCCTCATGAGATCTCGGCCAATCGTGCACGCAGTGCAAGCGCGTTAGATCAGGGTTCGAGATATTTTCGATCACCTTTTGCAGGCGTCTTTGCATACGGCGTGGGTTATCTTCCAGTGCGATGTAGAGCGCTTCTCCTGCGATCTCAGGCGCTCGCCCGGCCCAGAGAGGGGTGCCGGTTGCCACCGCCACACACGCTTGATAGACAAGCCACGACTTCCCACACTTGGGCGGTCCGCTCAAGATGGTGACACCCTCTGGCAAGATATCTTGCAGCGCCCATTGCACAGGCTTAAATTCGCGCGTCATCAAGTCCGCAGCCGAATAGATGCCTGTGTCCGGCTTCGGTAAGGACTTGGCTACGGGGACAGGCAGACTGTAGGTGATGCCCGGCAGCACAGCAGGATCTTTCGCACCCTTCCTGATCGCAGACTTGATTGTGTTGAGCGTCTTTTGTGGATCTGCCCAGCCAGCGCTCACCGTCGCAGCGTGTAGAGCCTTGATCGTTGATTGCTGATCCAGACGCCCAGCACCGACGAATCGTCCCATTGCGTGTGCAGCACCGTTGATATGGTGATTGCGGTTTCCTTCGGGAACGGAAGCAATGCGCTCCAAGGTGCGGGCAAGCTCCATTTCAGCCACGGCGATTGCAGCACCATCCGGGGCGACCATTGGGGCAGGAGTGGGCTTGGGCAGTGGCAGGGGTTCGGGCACTGGCGTGACGGCTGAACCTGAGAATTGCCAGTGTTTGAACCCGACGACAGGTAGAAACAGTGGTTGTTCAGAGCGATCACAGGCAGCGTCCCATTTGGCGGACGTACTGAGTTGCAGGCGAATCCGCTCACTTGTCAGTCTGACAGACTCACGCGATGCAGGTTGCGTCAACTCAATGATGATGCGTGCGCGTGGCGACTCATCTTTGTGCGATGCGGTGGTGTAGATCAAGGCATTGCATGATTGAAGTTTTCCAACGATCTGTGCGAAATCTTCCCGTGTGGTGCCGTCAATATCCAGGCCGATCCAATTGCGTGACGCTACGTTCTCACTGCAACGGGTACCATTGAACGGCGCTGCGATCCACGCATGTCCCTTGGCGGGCGAGACATCACCGAGAATTGCCGAACATAGCTCGCCCCAGTTGGCAACCGTCTTGTTCAAGGGTTGGATGTCGTAGATCCCCGAGCCTCTACTAAAGCTGACGGGCAGGGATGGTGCTACCTGCTTACCAAGTAAGATGCTGTTATTCATTGGGGTACCTCAGAAGCCTTTAAATTCGGCGTGTAGCGCGACAATCGTTTGAGCCGCTTGGCGATATGCAGCTTTCGTGTTCGGCTTGTCGCAGAACAGCGATAGCACTGTCAGATATCGGGCGATCTTATATTCATCAGGTTCGACGGCAGGTAGCTGTTGAAAGGCGGTCCATTGCAGGTGCGCATTTGCATACGCGCTCGCAATGTCAGCACGGCGGCGAGGGAAGAGTTCGCCAATTTTGCGGGTGAGTAAGATATCGCTGACGCTGATCATTTGGGGAATCCCCACACAATGGCGTCAATGCTTCCGCGCAGTGCCAGCTTTGCGTCAAAGTCGCGGCCCGCAAGTGTGTAGCGGACAATCAGGCAGGCAACCGCTTTCTTCGCGTACTCTGGAAGATGCTTATATTCCAGTGAAGTAGTCAGCGCATTTTTGGTTGATTCGATCACTCTGCCAATGTGCGCATCCGGATAGTCCGGGTAGTCTTCGCGATAGGTCTCGATCTGATAGGCAGGATGGCTCATCACGCTGCCCCCTGCTGGCTTTCAATCCACTTATCGAATGCCTGCACATCAACATAGACGCGACGGCCAACGCGGACAATTGCGCCATGGGCACGTAACCCGTTGTCCTCTTGTCGGAAAATCCACCAGCGCAACTGCGCTTCAGTGAACGGACTATCGGCGGCAAAATCTGAGACTGTTTTTAGCGTGCGATGCATTTGCTGACTCATGTGATTGGCTGTTGGATGGAGCCATCATGGGTCAGAGACTTTCGTCGTCAACTATCAACTTGAATAATCGTCCGATTCGATTATTCAAGGTGTCAATTAACTATTTGTTACTTTGAATTTTTATACTTGTTTTTAGGCTTTTTGATGCGACTATCAGTTCAAATTTTTAACTGAATCGATCGTTCAGGTGCTCATAGAAACTTCTCCGCCATCCGATCAATTGCGCTTTTGGTGTGTTGCTCGCTCAGGTGGCTATAACGCTTCACCATCGCCAATGTCTTGTGCCCAAGAATTGCCGCAATGTCCATCAGCGATGCGCCACTCATAGCTAAGTAACTGGCTGCGCTGTGCCGGAGATCGTGAAATCTGAAATCGTCTAGGCCAGCTGACAAACACACCGCGCGCCATGGCTTGTCGAGCATTGGGCCAGTGATAGGAAATATCGGCCCTAGGGTGCGTGGCATGGCCTGAAGCATTTGCGCTACGCCGGAAGCGAGCGGAATCGTCCTGTTCTCCCCATTCTTGGTGTCCATGAAGCGGACGGTGCGGCGTTCAAGGTCAACGTGGTCCCATTGCAGTCCCAGTAGTTCGCCACGCCTCGCGCCGGTAGCCAAAGCCAACCGGACAAGAGGGGCTAGGGGACGACAGTCCGAAGCATCGCATGCCGCCAACAGCGCCAAGCGCTCCGGCTCGCTCAGAAACCTCTCACGTCCTTTGCTCTCCTGCATGCGAGTGACGTTGGGGACAGGATTCTTGGTCAACCATCCGTACTCCTTGACGGTCACGCTCATCACCGCCGACAGGGAAGCTAGACGGCGGTTGATCGTGCTGCCACTTCTCAGCTTGTCGCCCCGAACTTTGCCCGATGCTAGACGGTCGCGAATTGCAGCAATCTTGGCGGGGGTTAGTCCGACAAGCGGCACATTGCCAATTTCAGCTTTCCACCACGCCAGCATCTGGATTTGCTTGGCTGCATCTTTTTGCCGCTTGGCCGGCAGTGTCACTTCTAGATAGCGATCAATGGCGTCACCGACAGTGCGCTTGCGAACTTCTGTAGACGGTACGAAGTCACCCACGTCCAACTTATGCTCGATGCTGCGCGCCCACTCTTGAGCGTCCGCCTTTCGATCAAACGACTTCGTGAGCGATGGGCCCGACAGTCGCCGCACGCGAACGCGCCAAGTGACTTTGCCGGCTGTTCCAACACGTTTTTCAAAGGTTGCCATCGCTCACTGTCCCAAAGTGTCCCAATGGGGAGAGACGATAGCTTTGAGCTCGGCTGCACACAAGCGCAAACTGTTGATTTCAATGGTGCCCGGGGCGGGAATCGAACCCGCATAGCCTTGCAGCTGAGGGATTTTAAGTCCCTTGCGTCTACCAATTTCGCCACCCGGGCATGGCGATAGCGTGCCTGATTGCGCGGCGATTGTGAATCTCCAGCCGAAGATCGTGCCAACTGCCGGTCCAAATCCCGCGTGCGCTATGCTGCCGCCGCACAGCTGCGCGGCAACCGGTCGCGCGATCCCGAGGAATTGCATGTCCGGCACCCCGCTCGTCCCACCGCAGTACGCACGCATCGCCGTCATCGGTCTGGGCTATGTCGGCCTGCCACTGGCAGTGGCGTTTGGCGAGCAGCGCGACACACTGGGTTTCGACATCGATGCGCAGCGGGTTGCCCAGCTGCGCGACGGGCATGATGCCACGCTGGAACTGGACGATGGCGAACTGGCCGCGGCCACTCAGCTGCGCTATAGCGCGGCCGCGGAGGACCTGGCGACGTGCAGCATCTTTATCGTCACCGTGCCCACGCCGATCGACAGTTTCGAACAGCCGGATCTGGAACCGTTGCGCAGCGCCACCACGTTGATCGCCGCCGCGCTCAAGCCGGGCGATCTGGTCATCTACGAATCGACCGTCTACCCGGGCACCACCGAAGAGGTCTGCGTGCCGTTGCTGGAAGCGGTGTCCGGCCTACGGTTCAACACCGATTTTTTCTGTGGCTACAGTCCGGAGCGGGTCAATCCCGGCGACCGACAACGCCGGCTGCGCGATATCCGCAAGATCACCTCCGGCTCGACGCCGCAGGCGGCCGATGCGGTGGATGCGCTGTATACCAGCATCATCACTGCCGGCACCTGGCGTGCGTCGTCGATGCGTGTGGCCGAAGCGGCCAAGGTCGTGGAGAACATCCAGCGCGACGTCAACATCGCGCTGGTCAACGAGCTGGCGTTGATCTTCGACAAGCTCGGCATCGACACGCTCGATGTCCTGGAAGCGGCAGGCACCAAATGGAATTTCCTGCCATTCCGCCCCGGCCTGGTCGGCGGGCATTGCATCGGGGTGGACCCGTATTACCTGATGCACAAATCCGAAAGCGTGGGCTACCACCCCGACCTCATTCACACCGCGCGGCAAGTCAACAATCGCGTGGGCCGGCACGTGGCCGAGCGGGTCTGCGGCATGCTGGCGATGCGCGGCGTTGCGCTCGCGCAGGCGAGAGTGCTGGTGTTGGGTGCCACCTTCAAGGAAAACTGCCCGGATCTGCGCAACAGCCGTGCGCTGGAGCTGGTGCAATTGCTGCAGGCGGCCGGCGTGCAGGTCGACACCTGCGATCCTTGGGCCGACCCTGCAGAGGCGCTGTTGCATGCCGGCGTGCAGTTATGCGAAGGCCCGGAGGAGGGCGCCTACGACGCCGTCGTGCTGGCGGTGGCGCATGCCCAGTATCGCGACTACGACGCCCAGCGCATCGCTGCATTGGGCAAGCCAGCTGCGGTGGTCTACGACGTCAAATCGGTGTGGCCACGCGTGGCCGTCAGTGATCGGCTGTAAGTTGATTGCCATGCTGCCTTAGCCACTCGATCGCACCAGACGCAGCGCGACGCCCGCTGGCAAAGCAGGCGGTCAGCAGATAGCCGCCGGTCGGTGCTTCCCAGTCCAGCATTTCGCCAGCACAGAACACACCGGGGCGCGCCAGCGCCATCAACTGCGCATCCAGGGCTTCCAGTTCCACGCCACCGGCCGAGCTGATCGCCTCCGCGAGCGGGCGCGGCCGCAGCAGACGCAGCGGCAGTTGCTTGAGCGTGCGTGCCACCAACGCCGAATCGTCGCCGGCCTGTTTGCCGAGCAGTTCGTAGACCAGCGCCGCCTTGACGCCCTCGATACCGATTTGGCGGCGCAGATGTTCGCTGAAACTACGCCCCTTGCGTGGCCTGGCCAACTCGGCGCCAACGCGCTCCAGCGAACGGTCGGGTAGCAGATCCAGCACCAATTCGGCTGTGCCATGCGCATCGATCTGCGTACGCAGCTCGGCCGCGATGGCATAGATCAGGCTGCCCTCGATCCCGGTTTCGGTGATCACGCATTCGCCCTGCAGCGCGTGCTGCACGCCCGTGCTGTCGCGCCAATGCGCGACCACCGGTTTGAGCGGTGCGCCCGCATGCCGTTGCGCGAAATGCGCACTCCAGTCGAGATCGAAGCCGCAGTTGGCCGGCACCAGGGGGCGCACGGCGATGCCGTGCTGCTGCAGCGGGGCCTGCCAGGCGCCATCGGAGCCGAGCTGCGGCCAACTGCCGCCACCCAGTGCCAGCACCGTTGCATCCGCCTGAAGATCGATAGCGCCGGCGGGTGTGGAAAATCGCAGCGCACCGTCAGCGTTCCATCCCAGCCAGCGATGCTGCACATGAAAGGTGACGCCCTGGTCCTTGAGGCGACGCACCCAGCCGCGCAGCAAGGGCGCGGCCTTGCGGTCGATCGGAAACACCCGCCCGGAGCTGCCGACATAGGTCTCCACGCCCAGCTCGCGCGCCCAGGCGCGCAATGCATCGGCATCGAACTCCTGCAGCCACGCCGCTACCATCGGCGTGCGCTCACGATAGCGCTGGGCGAACAGCGGCATCGGATCGGAGTGGGTGAGATTGAGTCCGCCCTTGCCGGCGATCAGGAATTTGCGCCCCACCGAGCCTTTCGCCTCGTACAGATCCACGGCGATCCCGGCAGCACACGCCACTTCGGCAGCCATCAATCCTGCAGGCCCGCCGCCAATGACCGCCAGCCGCGGTCTGCTCGCATCCATCATCACTCTCGCACTCAGCGCGGCTGCACGCCGAGCAATTCCACATCGAACACCAGCGAAGCGCCCGGCGGAATCACGCCACCTGCGCCGTTGTCGCCGTAGCCGTAATCCGGCGGAATCATCAAGGTGCGCTTGCCGCCCACGCGCATGCCGGCAACGCCTTCGTCCCAACCGCGAATGACCTGGCGGCCACCCAGCACGAACTGGAACGGCTCGGCGCGATCCAGCGAACTATCGAACTTCTTGCCGTGTCTGTCGGCCGCCTTTTCGTCGTACAGCCAGCCGGTGTAATGCACCGTCACCAGAGAGCCGGGCGTGGCCTCCGCGCCGGTACCGGCGGTGTGGTCGATCCGTTCGAAGCTGGCGATGGTGCCACCGGAGGGCGGCAGGGCGGGCGCACAGCTGGCAAGCAGCAGGGCGGCACAGAGCGTCAGCACAAGGCGCATGGGTATGTCCGTGAAGGAAGGCCGCCATTATCGCACCTGGCTCCCGGTATCATCGTCCCATGGCCAAGCTGCTGCTCAACCTGCGCAATGTCCCTGACGACGAGGCCGACGAGGTGCGGGCGCTGATGTGCGAGCACCTGGTACAGATCTACGAAACGCGGCCCAGCAACTGGGGGATCTCCGCAGGCGGCATCTGGCTCAGCGACGACGCGGACCACGCACGTGCCAAGGCCTTGCTGGGCGCCTACCAGGCACAGCGCGGCGCGATCGCACGCGCCCAGCGCCAGGAGGCGATTGCCGCCGGTACCGCAGAAACCTTTGGCGCATTGCTGCGCAAACGCCCGGTCTTCGTGATTGCCACGCTACTGGGCATGCTGGTCGTGGCCTCGTTGGTGTTGCTGCCGTTCCTGCTGCTGCGCGGCTGAGCGGCCCGGGGTCGGGACCGATCTGACTGAGATTGCGGCAGATCCAACGCCTCTTCCATCGAGCAGCGCGCCGCGTGCCGCTTCGCCGCGCCGTTCCGGAGCACGGTCGATCTTGTCCAAGCGCTCGCTAGCTCGGGCCTGCCGCCTTAAAATAGCCGCATGATTACCAATACTGCGGCTTACCACTTCGTCACCATCCAGGACCCGCAGCCGCTGGCCGACAGCGTGCTGGCGCAGGCCGAACAGCACCTGCTGAAGGGCTCGGTGCTGGTGGCCGAGGAGGGCATCAATCTTTTTCTGGCGGGCGAGGCGGACCGGATTGACGCGTTCTACCGGTGGTTGCAGTCAGACAGCCGCTTTGCGCACATGCGCATCAAGTACAGCCAGAGCACGCATCAGCCCTTTGCGCGGCTCAAGGTGAAGGTCAAGCCGGAAATCATCAGCTTCCGTCGCCAGGATGCATCGCCGCTGCCGGGCCGTGCGCCTGCGGTGAGCCCTGCAGTGTTGCGGGAGTGGATGCGCACTGGCCACGATGATCGTGGTCGCCCGCTGGTGCTGCTGGACACGCGCAATGCGCAGGAAGTGGCCTATGGCACGTTTCATGGCGCCC
This sequence comes from Xanthomonas cannabis pv. cannabis, assembly GCF_000802365.1. Taxonomy (GTDB): domain Bacteria; phylum Pseudomonadota; class Gammaproteobacteria; order Xanthomonadales; family Xanthomonadaceae; genus Xanthomonas; species Xanthomonas cannabis. The sequence continues at coordinate 15,402 of NZ_JSZE01000031.1, read as the reverse complement.
TGACCTTGCCGATCGACAAGTTCACCGACCTGCCTGCAGCGCTTGAGCCGCACCGCACCGCGTTGGCCGATGCCACGGTGGTGAGCTTCTGCACCGGCGGTATCCGTTGCGAAAAGGCCGCAGTCTGGATGCAGGCCGAGGGCATGGACAACGTGCTGCAGTTGGAGGGCGGCATCCTGGGCTATTTCGAGGAAGTCGGCGGCGAAGGCTACGACGGCCGCTGTTTCGTCTTCGATGAGCGCGTTGCACTGGACCCGCAATTGCGGCCGCTGGTGGACGACGCGCGGACCACCGAGCCAGGAAAAGTCTGACCGGGCACGACTGGGTTGCCCGATGCAGCTGGCATTGCAGGCGCTCGCATCATGTCACCACACTGCACTACAGAACCGACACGTGGTACTACACGTCGGAATGCGTGCAGTTCGCTCTAACTTGAGCGTAATACGTTGCATCGAGCTTGCCCTGAATTATTCACGGAGCTAGGCTGCATCAGCCAGCCGCACAGCGAGGACAACAAGGATGACCATCAGAGTTTTTCTGATCGACGATCATGCACTCGTGCGTACCGGCATGAAGATGATCCTGTCCAAGGAAGTGGACGTCGATGTGGTGGGTGAGGCAGAGAGCGGTGAAGCCGCCTTGCCGCAGGTTCGTCAACTCAAGCCCGATATCGTGCTGTGCGATCTGCACCTGCCCGGGGTGAGCGGTCTTGAAATCACCGAGCGCATCGTCAAGGGTGATTACGGCACGCGCGTAATCATCGTCTCCGTACTCGAAGATGGTCCGCTGCCCAAGCGCTTGCTCGAAGCCGGTGCGTCCGGCTACGTGGGCAAGGGGGGCGATGCGCATGAATTGCTGCGCGCAGTACGCGAGGTGGCGTTGGGGCGGCGTTATCTGGGCAACACGATTGCGCAGAATCTGGCGCTGTCCAATCTCGAAGGTGGCGGCTCCCCCTTCGATGCGTTGTCGCCACGCGAGCTGGAGGTGGCCTTGTTGCTGACCCAGGGCCTGCGCCAGGAAGACATCGCCAAGCGCCTGAATCTCAGTGCCAAGACCATCAATACGCACAAGGCGCGCCTGTTCGAAAAGGTCGGCATCCAGGACAACATCGCGTTGGCCCGTCTGGCCAATCAATACGGCCTGACTGATCCTGCCCGCACGATGTAACGCCCGGCTGTCGCTGATTGAGCACGGCGCTGCATGGATTGAATCGGTCTGGTTACCGGTTCCAGAATGCGTAACGCTGGCCGGCGCCCTGGATCCGCTGGCGGTGCTTGTAAGCGGTCGTCGCAGTGCGCAGCGCAGGACAATCCGATTCCGTTGACGCAGGCAGTGCGAACACGTTGGAAAACGCGTTGATCAGCAAGCAGCAGGACATCAGGGTTGGTAGGTGGTTAAACGATGGCCCGCAGCCACGGCGTAGTAGCGCGGCGCCTGCTGCACGCCGAGAGTTCTCATGGCAAGAGCGCCGCGTTCGTTCTAGGCTTGATCAGCATCCACTGGCCCGTCCAGATCTGTCCGTGCAGGGCACGGCGGTGTGGGAGCAGGTTCTCGTGCGATGTGCGAACGAGAGTGGCCTGCGCAGGGTCTTCTTCTTGCCGCGCTATCAGCACCACACGCGCACAAAAACACAGCGGCCCGAAGGCCGCTGTGTCTTGACGCTTCCTGACCCGCTAATGCAGGCCAGGTAGTGCGGCGGTCGTGACGATCAGTGCTGGTCACGCGGCTTGTCGGCGTCGCCATCTTCCTTGGAGGCACCCTCGGCATCGGCATCGGCCGACGACGCTGCAGGCTTGGACGCTTCGGAGACAACGACGGTCGCCTTCGGCGCGTCGGCTTCCGGCCGCTGCGTAGCTGCAGGCGCTACCGCTGCCGGTTGCGTTTGCTGCGCCTTGGGCGGGACCGGCGTAGCGGACGTTGCAGCTGCTGCATCATCCTTGGGGGCCAGTGCGTCCAGCATGGTCGTCTGCACCGGCGCGTAGGGCTTGCGTACCGGAGCGGGTGCTTCGTCTGCGACAGGCGTCTGCGGCACCGTCGTGGTCGAGGTCACTGCGACATCGACGGACGGAGCGACTGCACTGGTCTGTTCGGCATGCGGTGCCTTGGCGGTCAGCACGACGGCCTGCGCAGAAGGAGCGGTTGATGCAGCCGCTACAGGAGCAGCCTGCTCTGCCGTCACCGACGTCGATGCTGACGGCTTGGCAGGCTCCCGCTGCGCTGCCGACGTTTCCGGCACGGTTGCAGCGGGACGGTCCGGCGTACCGGCCGAGGACGCTGCGGCATCAGTCGATGCCTTGGGGACCGGCGTCGGCTGCGTGACAGAGGTCGGCTCGCTCGTCGACGACGGTGCAGCAACTGGCGCGACCGGCTTGGTGACAGCCACCGATGCGGCAGGCGCTGCCGCGCTGCCCGGTGTCGCCGTCACCGCAGGTACTTCGGCAGCGGGCGAGGGCACAGTGGCGTCAACCGCCACTGATGCCGAGCTGGTGACCGGCGTCGCCTCGGTTGCCGACGCCTGCTTGGCAATCGGGGCCGGAGCTGCGGGCGAGGTCGCAGTGACCTCTTGCGATGTCGCCGGAGTCGCTGCTGCCGGAGCAGACGCAGTCCGCGCCGGCGCTGCCGCGACGGCAGCGTCATTGCGTGCCCGCTCCGCTGCGGCGGCAGCCGGGGCTGTGGCTTGCTGCTCGAACGACGGTGCCGCGTTGGACACCGGTGCCGTCGTCACGGTGGTATCGCTGCCCGACGGGGTTTCCGCACGTTCCTTGGGAACCGGGCGTGGTTTCACCGGTGCCGCAGCGTCGGGCTCGGCCCTGGTGCGAGCGGCCGGCGCGGGAGCGTCGTCATCGAAGTCGAACTCCGGCTGACCCGCACGCGGAGCGGCAGATGCCTGGCCCTGCGTATTGGCTTCGTCGCCGTCGTTGTCGCCTTCCAGGTCGCCATCAACATCGCCATCGAGGTCGTCCGTCTCCAGACCATCCACGTTGCTGCCACCCTCACCGTTTGCGCCGGCGCCACGACGACGACGACGACCGCCGCGACGACCGCGGCGGCGACGGCTTCCACCTTCGCCATTGGCCGCATCATCGCCCGCGCCTTCCTGGCCAGGAGCATCCGCAACCGCATCACTGCCGCGATCGGCGGTGGACTCGCTCACCACAACCTCGACCGGGTGCGCCTGGGTTGCACCGGCCGCACTGGCCTGCACGGTGGCAGGCGCAGCGGTTTCAGCGATGGCTGCGACCACCCCCGTCGTCGTTGCACTTGCTGCCGTCGAGGTCAGGGTCTGCGCCGAAGCGGTCCCTTCATCCTGACGTGCAGGACGCGGCTGCCGCTCGGACGGTGCGCCATCCTGCTGTGCAGGCGCACGTGGCGGACGGGGCGCCTGGTTCTGCGGCTTGGGCTTCTGCGGCTGCTGCTTCGGTGCCTGCGACTCATTGCGCGGCGGCTTGGGCGCCTGCACCTGCTGCTGGGCCTGGGCGCCGTTTTGCGCGGCCTGGCCGTTCTGGCCATTGGCCGGCTGGCGGCGCTCGTCGCGACGCTCCTTGTTGGCGCCATTGCCGTTGCCGCGCTGATTGCCGCCGTTGCCGCCATTGCGGGCATCGCGTCCATCGCGGCGTTGGCCGCCACGTTCAGCGCGCTCGTTACGTGCATTGCGGCCGGCATCGTTCTGCCGCGGGCGCTGGGTCGTCTCGGGCGCTGGCGCGATCGGCTCGACCCCACCGAAGATGCGCTTCAGCCAGCCAACCACACCAGTGACCGGTGCCGGGATCGGAACCGTCACCACCGGGGCCGGTGCCGCGACGGGCGCCACCGGTGCAGGGGCTTCTTCACGCACCGGCGCCGGCTGGCTCGGCTTGATCGAGGTCACCGCCGGGGCCGCCGGGATGTTCAACTGCGCCTTGGTCAGCGCATGCACCGGCAGCTTGCGCGGGGTGCCGCGCTGGTAGCTCGGCTTGCCGCTGTCTTCGCCCAGCTCGTTTTCGCGCAGCCGGGTGACTTCGTAGTGCGGGGTGTGCAGCTGCTCGTCGGCGACGATGATGATCGGCGACTCGTGGCGCTGCTCGATCTCACGCAGCGCGCTGCGCTTTTCGTTGAGCAGGTAGTTGGCGATTTCCACCGGAGCCTGGACCAGCACCTGCCCGGTGTTTTCCTTCATGGCGTGCTCTTCGGCCACGCGGATGATGGACAGCGACAGCGACTCGACACTGCGCATGCGGCCATGGCCGTCGCAACGCGGGCAGACGATCTGGCTCGATTCGCCCAGGCTCGGACGCAGGCGCTGGCGGCTCATTTCCATCAGGCCGAAGCGCGAGATGCGGCCCAACTGCACGCGGGCGCGGTCGTACTTGAGCGCGTTCTGCAGCTTGTTTTCGACTTCGCGCTGGTGCTTGGACGAGGCCATGTCGATGAAGTCGATCACCACCAGGCCACCCAGGTCGCGCAGGCGCAACTGGCGTGCCACTTCTTCGGCCGCTTCCAGATTGGTCTGGAACGCGGTCTCTTCGATATCGCTGCCCTTGGTGGCGCGCGAGGAGTTCACATCGACGGCGGTCAGCGCTTCGGTCTGGTCCACCACGATCGAGCCGCCCGAGGGCAGGCGCACATTGCGCTCGTAGGCACCTTCGATCTGCGATTCGATCTGGAAGCGATTGAACAGCGGGATATCGTCGGTGTAGTGCTTGAGCTTGCGCAGGCTCTGCGGCATCACCTGCTTCATGAATTCCTGGGCGTCGGCGTACAGCTCCGGCGTATCGACCAGGATTTCGCCCACATCGGCGCGCAGGTAGTCGCGCAGGGCGCGGATGATCAGGCGCGATTCCTGGTAGATCAGGAAGGCGGCCGGCTTGCTCAGCGCGGCCTCGGCGATTGCCTTCCAGGTCTGCAGCAGGTAGTCCAGATCCCACTGCAGTTCTTCGGCGTCACGCCCCACACCGGCGGTGCGGATGATCACGCCCATGTCGTCGGGGATGTCGAGCTTGTCCAGCGCTTCCTTCAGCGCGGCGCGGTCTTCGCCTTCGATCCGGCGCGAAACGCCACCGGCGCTCGGCGAATTGGGCATCAGCACCATGTAGCGGCCGGCCAGCGAGATGAACGTGGTCAGGGCGGCGCCCTTGTTGCCGCGTTCTTCCTTGTCGACCTGCACCACGATTTCCTGGCCTTCGCGCAGCAGCTCGCGGATGGTCGACTTGTTGTGGTCGACGCCAGCCTGGAAATAGTCGCGGGAGATTTCCTTCAGCGGCAGGAAGCCATGGCGCTCGGCGCCATAGTCCACAAACGCCGCTTCCAGAGAAGGCTCGAGCCGGGTGATGCGGCCCTTGTAGATGTTGGATTTCTTTTGTTCCTTGGACGGCTGTTCGATGTCGATGTCGTACAGGGTCTGGCCGTCCACAATCGCCACGCGCAGCTCTTCGGCCTGCGTTGCGTTGATCAGCATTCGCTTCATTGTTGCGTTCCTCACGCGCTCTACCGCGCGGAACGCCGTGACGTTTCGCCTCTGGAACAGCTTGTCGGCCCTTCGCGCAACGCGCGGACAGGCCTGACCAGGGTTTCCAGCGCTGCAACACCACGGCATGCCGCGGGAGCGCTTGTCTTTAGGTTTTATAGGTGTTTCAGGGCCGGCAGCCGCGTCCGGACGAACCGGGGCAGCGCACGGGACATGTTCAGCGCAACGGTCAAAAACCGCCGGCGATGGCCGGGTAGGCCGGTGAGCCGCTAACATGGCCGCCCCTGGGGCGGTGGTCGCGCACTGTGCCGGAATCATCGGAAGTCAGGCTTCTGGCCAATCAACTTCCAACGAAATCAAACCCTTATCTCGCTCGCCGAGTGTAACAGAATAAAGAGCCGGATGACCGACCCCCAGCCCCCCAAGCCGCCTGCCGACCGTGTGGGCGTGCGCATTCTCAAAGTTCCGGAAGACCGTGCAGGGCAGCGGCTGGACAATTTCCTGCTCGGCCAGCTCAAGGGCGCGCCGCGCAGCCTGATCTACAAGCTGGTCCGCAGTGGCCAGGTGCGGGTGAACGGCGGGCGGGCCAAGGCCGAGCGCAAGCTCGAGGGCGGTGAAGAAGTGCGCATCCCGCCGGTGCGGGTGAACGAGGAGGGCGACAAGGCCGCGCCACCGTCGTCGTTCCTGGCCCGGCTGGAAGCGGCGATCGTGTTCGAGGATGCGCGGCTGCTTGCGCTTAACAAGCCGTCCGGGGTTGCCAGCCATGGCGGCAGCGGGATCAGCTTCGGTGCCATCGAAACCCTGCGGGCGTTGCGGCCGAATCAGACCCTGGAACTGGTACACCGGCTCGATCGCGATACATCCGGCCTATTGATCGTGGCCAAGAAGCGCTCGGCGCTGACCGAGCTGCAGGCGCTGATGCGTGAGGACGACCGCGTCGAAGGCCGCGGCATCACCAAGCGCTACCTCACCTTGCTGGTCGGGCGCATGCCCGACGGCGTGATGACCGTGGACGCGCCGCTGCATATCGGCCTGCGTCAGGGCGGCGAGCGGCATGTGCAGGTGAATGCGATCGGCAAGCCATCGCTGAGCCATTTCAAGTTGCTGGAACGGCGCGGCGGGCATTCGTATTGCGAAGTGCGCATCGAGACCGGCCGCACCCACCAGATCCGTGTGCATGCCCAGCACCTGGGACACCCGGTCGCGGGCGACGACAAGTACGGCGAGGCCGAGGTCAACAAGCGGTTGCGTGACCAGTTGGGCCTGAAGCGGCTGTTCCTGCACGCAGCGTCGCTGGAATTTGCGCTGGATGCCGGCAAGACCCCGTACGTGCTGAGCGCGCCGCTGGCGCCGGAGTTGGCCGAGGCACTGGACCGCCTGGGCCGCTGACGCAGGGGGCGCTACGCCAACGGATCACTGCAGCCCTGCTGACCGGAGTCAGCCAGGGCCTGTCGCGTAGCGAAAGAAGGCGACACATGGGGGCGCCAGCTTCGGCCATTTCCCTCGACGTGTATGACGGCTACGCGATGACGACGACAGCCGCCTCAGCTGTCGTGACGACGCTCGTGATGCGACGGCGCCTGTGCATGCGATTGGGACGGCCGAGGTACCGGCGCATGAACGGGGGCGGCGCGGGGTGTGGCGAACGTGGCGACGCGCTGCGGACGCTGCTGCGCCTGAATCTGCATCAATGGGCGTGGCTCCGGACGCGGCAGTTGCACCGGCAGTTGATGTTTCGCCCGTGGTGGCACCACGAGCGCGGCTTGCTGGCGAGGCGCCACGCGGGGTTGTTCCCGCAACTGAGGCGGCCGGGGCTGCAGCGGTGCCGGCGTGCGCGGCGGGATGTCGTGCATGTTCCGGGCGGTAAATGCCTCGCGCGGCGACAGGGTGGGACGAGCCGTTTCACGAGCCGGCTCACTGGCAGGGCGGGTAGTACCCGCAGGCAGCGCCTGATGTGCCGGCAGTGGTGGCATGCGCGCCTGCGCGACCGGCGACTCGCCCGTCCGCATTCCCGGAGGTTCGGTAGCGGGCGTCGGGTGCGGCGTGTTCGCTGGGCGTGCTGGCGACGGCAGGCTCACAGGCACGGGCTGCGGAGCTCTCGCGGCCACCGGGCGTCCTGCCTGCAGCATCTGCGCAGTGAAGTGCGGTGCAGACAGGTGCGCGACGTCGGGCGCATGGTGCAGCTCGGTGGGCGAAGACGCTGGTTCAGTCGGTCGCGGCAACGTACCGAGCGATGGCGCAGCCGCAGCCGCTGCAGTCGGCATGGCCGTGCGCGCCGCGGGCGGGGCTACTTTCGCAACCTCCGGTCCCGGCACGGGCGTGTAGGTCGTGTTCGACCACTGACGCTGGTCTTGCTGGTGCACAGAGGACCGCGCCTCCACGACGGTGGTGTGGTTGTTGATGATGGTGGTACGGGGCGCGTAGACGCGATTCTGGTAGACCACGTAATGCGGTGCGGCTGGTGGCGCGTTCCAGTCCACGCCCCAGCTGTTCCAGCCCCAGTGATGCCACGCCGGCGCTGGCGTGGCCCAGCCGAACCAGCCGTGGTGATGCTCCAATGCGCTGCCGACCAGCACACCGACACCAAACGACACCGCCCCGACAGTCGCCACATCGCCCTGGTCATACCAACGCACCGGGCGGTAGCGGTACTCGCGGTATACATTCACCGGCGTTCCGTACACCACGTCCGGGTCATAGTGCGGCACATACACCACCTGCGGTTGCGCAGGCTCGATGGTGATCACCTGCGCGGGCGGTGGGACGTGTTCGCCGTCCAGGATCGGCGTGACCACGACGTGCCGGGCGACCTGGACCCGCTGCTGTGACGTACTGCGCAGGTGGCCGCTGGCTTGCGCCCGCTGGCGCATGATCTGCACCGCGTCGAGCACGTCGTTCGGGTCATGCGCGTAGGCGTCGCCCAGTGCGCGGGTCCAGTCGAGATTGCCGGCCAACTGGTCCACGACATCGGGGAAGGCGGTCAAGGCCTTGACGCTGGGGTCCCAGGGCTGCGCGACGGTGGCCTGCGCGCGGTCGGCGGCTGTCAGGGCGCGGTTGCTGCGCAACCAGTCCTGCGCGGTGAGTACCTGCTCAGGATAGACCGACGCCGCCAGCGTCTGGGCCAGCAGCTTGTCGGGAAACAGGGCGATCGGCGCCACCAGTCGATACAGCTGGTCGGCGGTAGGCTCGGTGTATGCTGGCGCCGTCGGCGTAACGGTGGCCGGGTCGGTTGGCATCGCTGTGGGTGTTGGCGACGGTGCGCTGCGTTGACAGCCGCCGAGCGCCAGGACCCCGCTCGATGCGAGCGCCAACGCCCAGGCAAGGCGCTCTCGTGACCATGTGCGTTGCATACGGCTCCTCGCTGTGTGCGCGTGGATGACGCGCGTACCATGCGCCGCATTCAATGTCTGGAAGCTGGCTGACGTGCGGGCGATTGCGAGGCTGCGCGCCCATGTTCAGCCGCCATGCGGCTTGCCGAAGTGGCCGGCCGTCAGCGCGGGTGGACCGTCTTCCTGTGCGCTGCGAACGCCACGTTTCGATCCTGGCCCAAGGCTCCCGGCGGCGTGGCAGTGCTCGATCGCCTACTTCGTACTCAAGGCGTTGCGAAGCGGAACAACACCAGGCTGATTGCCAGCGTGCCCATGCCCGAGACCAGGCCGTAGACGGTCTCGTGACCCTGCGCATAGCGCTTGGCGGCCGGCAGCAGCTCGTCAAGGGCAAGAAATACCATGACCCCGGAGATCAGCCCGAACACCGCACCGAACACGGCGTCGGACAACACATTGGACAAGGCCAGATAGCCGATACCCGCACCGATGGGTTCGGCCAGTCCGCTCAGCAGGCTGGCGCCAAAGGCATAGAACTTGTTGCGTGTGGCGAAGTACACCGGCACCGCGATCGCGATGCCTTCTGGGATGTTGTGGATGGCGATGGCGAACGCCAGCGGCATGCCCACTACCGGGCTTTCCAGGGTGGCGAAAAATGTCGCCAGACCTTCGGGGAAGTTATGCGCCGTGATCGCAATGGCAGTCATCAGGCCAACGCGCCGGATGTAGGCACGGTTGTCGTCGCGGAACTGCGGGTCGTCCGTGGACAGGCTCTGGTGCGGATTGGGCACCAGTCGGTCGATCGCCATGATCAACAGCATGCCGCCCAGGAAGGTCAACGTGCCGAAGGTGAAACCCAGCTTGTCATTGTAGGCGCTGGAAAACGCCGCGATCGACTTGTTGAGGATTTCCGACAGCGACACATACACCATCGCACCGCCGGCGAAAGCCAGCCCGAACGCGAGCAGCCGCGGATTGGGCTTTTTGGCGAACACCACCATGAGGCTGCCAAGACCCGTGGCCAGTCCTGCGGCCAACGTAACCGCCAGCGCGGTCCAGACGTTCTGTGATGACACCTCAAGCATGCGATGCGACGACCTCGTGGAATGGAAAGCGCTCCTGCGGCGGGCGCGTCACGCGCGCGATCGCTGGCGGCAGCAGGATGGCCATCCACGGATGACGAACGCGTGCTGTCGAAGGCGACCGTGCGGGACGTGAAAGCCCGGCAAGGTCCATGGGCGCGATCCCTCATGTATAGGCGGCAGCGAGCGCCTGCGCCCGCCGCCACCGATCAGCCCCTGCGGCAGGGCGGGCTGCGGGGTTCAGCTGCCGCGGCGTGCGCGTTCTTCGATGGCGAAGCACTCGTCCGGGCGCGGTACCGGCGGCTTGAACGCGACTGGCACCTGGATGGTTTGTGGCACTGCCTGCCCGTTGCGGGTGGCTGCCTTGAACTTCCACTCGCGCACGCGCTTCTGGGCGGCCTCGTCCAGCACCGGCTGGCCGCTGCCCTGCGTCACCGACACATCGGTCGGCGTGCCTTCTGTCCCGACGACCACCCGGAGCACGGTGGTGCCGCCGACGCCGGCGCAGGCCAGCTCAGGCGCATACTCGGGCGGCGGCGTCTTTACAGCGGCAAGCTCGGTTGGGGCCACGGTAGGGGTGGCGGCCTGTTGCGGGGATTTGCCACAGCCGCTGAGGCCGGCCGCCAGGCACAGGCCGGCGAGTGCAGCGCGAAACATGGTCATGCAGTGACTCCCTGATCGTAGAGTTGCGCGGTCTTGGCCGCGCAGATGAAGTCGTTTTCACTCAGGCCGCCCACGTCGTGGGTGGAATAACGCACCACGACCCGGTCGTAGTGCACGCCTAGGTCGGGGTGATGGTCTTCGCGATGCGCAATCCAGGCCAGCGCGTTGACGAAGGCCAGGGTGCGGTAATAGTCGGCGAAGCGGAACGTGCGGGTGATGGCCGTGCCGGCTTCGCTCAGCTCCCAGCCGGGAACCTGCGGCAGCAGCTCGGCCAGGCGCGCTTCGGCAAGCTTGTGATCGCTGCCCTTGCGCGGAAGGCAATGGGCCTGCTCCAGGGGAATCAGATCGGTCATGACGGTCTCGCAGGAGTGGCGGACGGCGCACCCGCCAGGATCACGGTGTTCCATGAGCGAGGGCGCATTGAGCGGTAGAATAACCCGCATGATCCAGATATCCGACAAAGCCCAGACCTATTTCCGCAAGCTCATCGAACGCGAAGGCGTGTCCGGCATGGGCGTGCGCCTGAGCGCGGTGGACCCGGGAACCCCGCGCGCCGATGCCCGGTTGGAGTTCGCCGAACCGGCGGACCTGAGCGGCGACGAGTGGGCCATCGACTGCGATGGCTTCACCTTGTATGTCGTGGCAGCCAGCGTGCCGTGGGTGGATGGCGCCGAGATCGACTACGTCACCCAGTCCACCGGCAATCAGCAGCTCACCATCAAGGCGCCCAAGATCAAGGGCGAGGCACCGGCAGAGTCGGCCTCGATGGTGGAGCGCGTGCGCTGGGTGGTGGAGAACGAGATCAACCCGCAGCTGGCATCGCATGGTGGACGCGTGGCGGTGCAGGAAGTCTCGGCCGATGGCGTGGTGCTGCTGCGTTTCGGCGGCGGCTGTCACGGCTGCGGCATGGCCGATGTCACCCTCAAGCAGGGCATCGAGAAGACGCTGATGGGACGGGTACCCGGCGTGATCGCGGTACGCGATGCCACCGATCACGCCACCGGCGACGCCCCGTACATTCCGCGCGACAGCGCGGCCTGATTCCGCACCACCGGTGACAACGGCTGCCGATCTGCTGCAGGCACTGCGCGCGCGCATGCCGGGCAAGCTCATTCTGGATCGGCGTACCGGCCTGCCGTATGGCTGGGGTATCTGGATGGGCAACCGCGCACACGCCGCTGCGCCGTTTAACGATGACCAGCTGACGGATGTGCTGCTGGCACGGGCACAGCCGTCGCAGCGCGAGGTGGGCGGTGCAGCCATCCTGTCGCCATTCCAGGCATTTCGCAGTCTGTGGTGGCAGCACTGGGACCCGCGTCCGAAGGATCAGCGTCGGCAGCATTGGTTGGCGTTGCTCGGCAGTTTTCTGATCCACCTCGGTTTCATTGCGCTGCTCATCTGGGTGGTCACCGTGCGTTGGGCGCCGGATGACACCAAGCCTGGCGATGAAGCGCGGGTACGCATGACCTTCATTGGCGATGGCGCGGTGGAGCAGGGCGGTGGTGCGGGGCAACCTGGGTCTGCGGCACCGGCTACGGCGTCTGCTTCAGCGCAAGCAGATGCATCGGTGGCAGCAGGCGAACCAACTCCATCGGCGACGCAGGCGCAGCCGGCTGCCGATCCGATCGAAAGCTCCCGCACGGTCCAGATGCAAAACGAGGCGCCGGAGCCGGCGGATGCGGTCAGCGAACCGGTGACCGCGGATGTTCCGCAAGTGACCGTGCAGGTGCCGCCGGTGACGATTCAATCCGCGCTGCAAGTGACCGAAACGCCGGTGGCCACCAACGATTTTGTCGTGCCACCGCCACCAACGATCACGCTGACGCCGCGTGCCATCGAACGCGCGGCGCCGCAGGTCGAGGTCCGTCAACGCGACATCCAGACAGTGACCGAGCGCCCGCAGGTGCGCGAACTGGAACGTCCTGCTACCGAAGTGGCGGTGCGCACTGCCGATGCGCCAACGGTGCGCGAGCGCGACGTCGTCATACCCGAGCGCCCACACGTGCCGACGCCGGCCGCACGCGTGCGCGAGATCGCACCGGTGGTGCGCATGCCCGACGTCGCGGTGCGCAGCGCAGAGTTGCCGAGCGTGCCGGATCCGGCGCCGACGCCTGTGGCGGCGGCACCTGCGGCGCAAGCGGCGCCTGCGGATGCTTCACCGAGGCAGCCAGCCGCCGCGGAATCGGTGCAAGCGACAACGCAGACGCAGGCCAATCCCTCTCAGCCCGAGCGTTCCAGCAGCGCGGCAGCATCGTCAGCAGCTAAGCCGGCAGCCGACAGCAATGCCGGCCCGAAGCCTGCCGACCGCAGCGGCGGATGGGATGTGGCCGCCAATGCCGACGACTGGAGCAAATCCGACCGCACCCGCCGCGGCGAAACCACCGGCGGCAATGGTCGGCGCGATGGCATGTTCAATAGCGACGGCAGCGTCCGCGTGGCCGGGACCGGCGATGCCGGCAGCGGCGCTGGCGATCGCGGGCCGCCCGGCAGCGACACCGACACCTGGACCCGCGACCAGATCGCCCAGGGCGGCACCTGGCTCAAACGGCCCCCGTACGGCTATACGCCGACCTCGCTGGACAAGTACTGGATGCCCAACCAGACGCTGCTGCAGGAGTGGGTGCGCCGCGGGCTGAAAAAGATCGAGATTCCGATCCCGGGCACCACCACCAAAATCAGCTGCGTGGTGTCGCTGCTGCAATTCGGCGGCGGCTGCGGCCTGAGCGACCCGAACCTCAACGACCAACCAGCCACTGCAAGGCCGCCACCGGATGTGCCGTTCAAGCGGGAGCTGCAGGAGGACAAGGGTACGCTGCGGCGGAGTGGCGAATGATCGTGGGCCGTCTCCCGTTCCGTCGAACAGCTGCCGATGGGGCAGGGCGGCGACGTTCCTCGCTGGCACGCTCGCGCACCCAGCCGAACCGGCGCGGCGAAGCGCCGCAATGACCAGCGGCGGCCGTGAATTCTTGAAATGGCTGGCCGCCGTCTTCATGACCGGCGACCACGCGCTCAAGATCCTGGGCTTCGGCTACGTGCCGGTCGTGACCGAGTTGGGGCGCGTCGCGTTCCCGCTGTTTGCGTTGGTTCTGGCCTACAACCTCGCGCAGCCCGATGCCGACGTCGAAAAGTCGGTCAAGCGCTTGTTCGTGTGGGGCCTAGTCGCCGCGCCAGTGGCCGCGATCGCGACGCAGACGGTGTTTACGCTCAATGTGCTGCTGTCCTTTGCATTGGCTGCCGTCTGCATTCTCAGCATCGAGCGCCGTCGATGGGTCTTTCTGACGGTGTGCGCCGTGCTGGCGCCGGCGGCGGTCGATTACCAATGGAGCGGCCTGGCAGTGGTGCTGGGCGGCTGGGTGTACTGGCGCAATCCATGGCATTGGCGATTGCCGAAAGCCGTGTCAGCGCTCTTGTTGCTGGTGCTGCCGGTGTGCTCGCTTTTCTTCATCAACGGTAATTTCTGGGCACTGCTGGCGATACCGTTGCTGACGCTTGCGCGCCTGCGCATTCCCGTGCCACGCACAGGCAGGGCCTTTTATTTCTACTACGTGGGTCATCTGATGGTTCTCACGGGGTTGTCGTACGCAAGGGTTTGAGAAAACCCCGCAAGCGGCCCGGAAATCAGTATTGCGGGACGGCCGGCAATCAGACTGGCGCGTGTGTCGCCCATGGGCGGGACGAGCTGCACGAAGCGCTCCACAGCGCGGAAGAGCAGGGCGCGCTCTACCGAATGACAGCAAAAAATAACGGCGTGGCACCGTGCCGGAAGGAATGCGTACCCAACTGCGGAATCTCGCCCCGGGACATCGTCAGCGCAGTGCGGGCTCCCACGAGCAAGTCGCAGCTACGTACGCAGCGCGTGCGCCGGCAGCGGGCTGAGCCATACTGTGGCGCGAGACTTATTGTTACGATATAACCTAATATTTCAGTGGGGAAGGTCGTGCAATCTCGGGCTTTACGCGTGGTAGGTGTTCTGTCGGTGGGATTGATCGCGGCAACGCCGGGCGCTGCGCAGGAACTGGGTGCGGCCCGGTCTGGCTCGGTCGACAAGGAGCTGGATGCGGTCATGGTGAGCGTCGGCAGCCGCTTCGGGGGGCGGTCGCTGACCGAGTCGCTGACGCCGGTAGATCTGGTGTCGCGTGAGGAATTGGAGCGTAACGGGCGCGTCGACCTGCTGCAGATGCTCAAGAGTGAAGTGCCCAGTTTCAACATTCCGCGTCCCATTGCGTCCGGTGCGGGCGATTACCTGATGCCGCCTTCGTTACGTGGCCTGGGGCCGGGCGAAGTGCTGGTGCTGATCAATGGCAAGCGTCGCCATACCTCGGCCGATCTCAACGCGAGCAACGGCATCGGCCGCGGCGACATCTCGATCGACTTCAATGCCATTCCATCGCTGGCGCTGTCTCGCGTCGAAGTGCTGCGCGACGGCGCGGCGGCCCAATACGGCTCGGATGCGATTTCCGGGGTCATCAACCTGAGCCTGGACCGTTCGCTGCAGAGCACCGCGCACACGACCTACCAGACCACTGCGCGAGGCGATGGCGACACCTATGAGGTCGCTGCCGGTACCGGGTTTCGGGTCGGCGCCGAGGGCGTGCTGCGCGTGACAGCGGCAATCCAGGATATCGGTGCCACCGATCGATCGCGCCCGGACACTCGTCAACAGTACTTCGGTACAACTGCCACCGGCGCGTTGGTGACGCCATCCGGCAACTTCGGGTCCGGCATCGGCCTGACGCGCTCCAATGGAACACGCGACCCGCGCGAGTCACGCTTCGACCGCAATGGAGCCGCGTTCCTGGGCACACAGCCCAGCACCAATCGTCAGCTGTTCTACAACCTGGTGATGCCGGTGTCCGATGCGGTGGAGATGTATTCGTTCGGCGGCCAC
>NZ_JSZE01000030.1 GCF_000802365.1 Xanthomonas cannabis pv. cannabis | reverse complement strand
ACTGGGAAACCGGGACAGTAAAAGGCGTCGACGTATGCGATCTGCTCGTTGGATCGACTGTCTGGCTTTCTGGGTCACAGCTTCGACTGCCCGCACTCCCGCCCATGTCAAGGAAACGTTAGGATGACGGCCGTGATGTAGGGAGAGATGCGTGAGCAACCAGCCGTATGGACACAGCGACACCCGCGCCTCGCGGGCGCCATGGCTGGTGAAGATGACCTCGCCGGTGCACTTCGCGCTCGCCCTGGGTCTGGGCGCATGGCTGCAGGACGCGCTGGAGCTCCCCCTGCCCGCTCCCACGCCACTGGCATGGATTGAACTGGCCGGCGGCGTCATCGCCTGCCTCGGCCTTGCGCTGGCGGTGAGCTGCTTCATCCTGTTCGCGCGTCGGCGCACCACCATCATGCCGAGCGGCCATCCATCGCGCCTGGTGCTGGACGGCCCATATCGCTTCACCCGCAACCCGATGTACCTGGCGCTGGTGCTGAGCTACGTCGGCCTGTGCCTGCAGCTTGGGCTGCTGTGGGCGGTCGCGCTGGTGCCACTGCCCTGGCTTGCGCTGCGGCTGTATGTCATTCCGTTCGAAGAGGCGCGTCTGCGCGCAGAATTCGGCCGCCATTACACCGACTATTGCGCGCGCGTCCGCCGCTGGCTCTGAACAGCGGCACGCAGGCTTGCGGGTAGCCGCGCCCTCCCCTCGCAGGGCAACCGTGCAGATCCCGGACCGTCGCGCATCGGCGATAAATTGTTCCAATCGGCGGCAGCACAGAGTCGCCTGGATCGCCCGATTTCGCGTGCGCCTGCCGTAGGGTTCGCGAGGTCTGGCGTGGTCGCAGCCGATGAGATGAATGGCCGCTAGCGTGGGGCTCCGCAACGCCTGACCCCATCACGCGTTCATCATTCAAATCCCATAACTATCTCGCCATGAAAATCGAAGTCTGGCAAGGCGACATCACCGAACTCGACGTTGACGTCATCGTCAACGCCGCCAACGAATCACTGCTGGGCGGTGGTGGCGTGGACGGCGCCATCCATCGCGCTGCCGGCCCGGGTTTGCTGCAGGCCTGCGAAGCCCTGCCGCAGGTACGCCCGGGCGTGCGCTGCCCTACCGGCGAAATCCGCGTCACCGACGGTTTCAACCTGAAGGCGCGTCACGTGTTTCATACCGTGGGCCCGGTGTGGCGCGACGGCAAGCACAACGAACCGGAGCAGCTGGCCAACTGCTATTGGCAGTCGCTCAAGCTTGCCGAGCAGATGCTGCTGCACTCGATCGCATTCCCGGCGATCAGCTGCGGCATCTACGGCTATCCGCTGCATCAGGCCGCACGCATCGCGGTCACCGAGACACGCGACTGGCAGCGCTCGCACAAGGTGCCCAAGCACATCGTGCTGGTGGCCTATAACGACGCCACCTACAAGGCCTATCAGCAGGCATTGGCAACGCAGGAGACCGCAGCGGCCTGACGCCACGAGACGCGCATTGCACTGACGGGCGCCGCAAGGCGCCCGTTTCGTTTGAGCCCATGCATCAGGCTGTAAGCCTCGCCGGCGGCGGGTTCACGGCACGCCAATGCTTCGCGCCGGTCACGCCGCCGCATTTGAAGCACCGCCGCTGCGCGGCCTGCTCACCCGACCAGCCGATGCATTGCCATCGACTCCCAATAAAAACGCCGGCATCGCTGCCGGCGTCTTCATGCCTGGGTTTGACCCGGCCTTGCAGCCGCGATCAGCCGATCAGCCCTTCCACTTGCCCAGTGCAGCCAGGCCGTTTTCCTTGGCGCGCTCATAAATGATCTGCTGCGCCTTGGCGAAGTTGCCGGTCATGTCCTTGGCCCACAGCTTCAGTGCCGCCTGCTGCATGGCGCGACCGTAGGAGAAGCTCAGCGGCCACGGCAGGTTGCCGAGCTGGTGCATCTCGTTGAGGTGCGCGGTGGACTGCTCGTCGGTCTGGCCACCGGACAGGAACACGATGCCCGGCAGGATCGCCGGCACGGTCGACTTCAGACACATCACGGTGGACTCGGCCACTTCCTCGACACTGGCCTGCTCTTCGCAGCCCTTGCCGGAGATGACCATCGAGGCCTTCAGGATGGTGCCTTCGAGCACGACGTTCTGCTCATACAGCGCGCCGAACAGCGAGCGCAGCGTGGCTTCGGTCACTTCGTAGCAGGTCTCGATGTCGTGGTCGCCGTCCATGATCACTTCCGGCTCGACCATCGGCACCAGGCCCTGTTCCTGACACAGCGCCGCATAACGCGCCAACGCATGCGAGTTGGCCTCGATGCAGGTGCCGGAGGGAATGTCTTCGCCGATGTTGATGACCGCACGCCACTTGGCGAAGCGCGCGCCCAGCGTGTAGTACTCCTCAAGACGTGCGCGCAGGCCATCCAGACCTTCGGTCACCAGTTCGCCCGGCATGCCGGCCAGCGGCTGTGCGCCCTTGTCGACCTTGATGCCCGGGATGATGCCGTGCTCGGCCATATACTTGGCGAACGGCACGCCGTCCTTGGTCTTCTGACGGATGGTCTCGTCGAACAGGATGGCGCCGGAGATGTAATCGCTCAGCTTGGGCGTGGTCAGCAGCAATTCGCGATAGGCGCGACGGTTTTCTTCGATGTTCTCGATGCCGACGCTGGCAAAACGCTTCGCGATCGTGCTGGTCGACTCGTCGATGGCGATGATGCCCTTGCCCGGGGCGACCATGGCCTGGGCGGTTTCGGCAAGCTGTTCGATGCTCATGTAGTTCCTGTGGCAGCTGCGGGGGAGAACGAAAGTATAGCGACGAAAGTCGTACACATTCCTTCACGGAATGCCTGCAACCGATTACACCGTGCGCGCATGACTGGATGTGTGGCGCCGCTCGCATGCGGGAATCGGGAATCGGGAATCGGGAATCGGGAATCGGGAATCGGGAATCGGGAATCGGGAATCGTTGAAGCTGAGCATGTCGTGCAGCTTGTTGCTTGCTTTGCTGTGATGCGTGGCACCACCAACGTGCGGCGGCGCGGCCGAACCTGCACCACGCATGCGTTGATGGCGTTATGGGTGTTTGCCTGTTGCATGGAGCTGCCTGCGGCATGGGCTACTCACGTCACGACGAGCCTCTTCCTCTTCGTCACCTATCCGGTCACACCGCGCGTCGTTCACCTTCGCTCCGTTGCGTCGATGAGCGGGAAAGCGGAATCTCCGTCGTGGGCATGCATCGCCTTGTGCAACTTATGCCGCGTCATATCAACACCGTGACGCAACGCGGCGGCGATCGTGCGCTGGCCGGGCAGTCGCCGGATCCGGCCGTCGAGCAACACGCCGACCCAGGCCAAGCATTTACCCGCGCCCGGCATCTCCACACAGCACGACGGCGGCCCTGGGGCCGCCGTCGTGTGTCGCATCTCCCGGCTCATGTCATGCGCCGGGTACCTTCAAGGCGGATTACAGCTCGCCCAGGCCGGTGGCGCGGCCGTCCTCGCCCACTTCCAGCAGGCGCAGCGTGTTGGTGGCGCCGTGCATTTCCATGTGCTCGCCGCTGGTGAACACCACGCGGTCACCGGGACCCATGCGCTCGTTTTCCACCAGCAGGCGGATCGCCGCACGCGCGGCTTCGCGCGGGGTCAGGCCGCGGCTGTCGAAGCTGATCGGGAACACGCCACGCATCATCGCCATCTGGCGACGCGCGCCATCATGACGGGTGAAGGCGTAGATCGGCATGTTGGAGCGGAAGCGCGACAAAAAGCGCGGGGTGCCGCCGGATTCGGTCAACGCCACCACGCCGCCCAGGCCGATGTGCTCGGACAGGAACATGGTCGCCATGGCGATGGCCTGGTCGGCACGCTGCAGGTTGCGTTGCGCTGCTTCGAAGTCGGTATCGAACTCGAACTGATGCTCTGCACCCAGGCAGATGCGCGCCATCGCTTCCACCGCGCGCACCGGATAGGCACCGGCGGCGGTTTCGGCCGACAGCATCACCGCATCGGTGCCGTCGATGACCGCGTTGGCCACGTCCAGCACTTCGGCGCGGGTCGGGATCGGGCTTTCGACCATCGACTGCAGCATCTGGGTGGCCGTGATCACCACCTTGTTCTGCGCCAGCGACTCGCGAATGATCTTCTTCTGCAGGCCCGGCAATTCGGCATCGCCGATTTCCACGCCCAGATCGCCGCGCGCCACCATCACCACGTCGGAGGCTTCGACGATTTCGACCAGGTTTTCGATCGCTTCGGTGCGCTCGATCTTGGAGACCAGCTGCGCATCGCAGCCGTGCTGCTGGGCGATCTGCCGCGCGTCGTGCATGTCCTGCGCGTTACGGCAGAACGACACCGCGATGAAGTCCACGCCGATCTTGGCAACGATGCCGATCAGCTCCTTGTCGCGCTCGGTCAACGCGCCCAGCGACAGGCCGCCGCCCTGCTTGTTGAGGCCCTTGCGATCGGACAGCACGCCGTCGTTAAGCACGGTAGTGACGATGCGCGCGCCCTGCACGTCGGTGACCTGCAACTGCACCAGGCCATCGTCGAGCAGCAGCACGTCGCCTGCAGTCACGTCCTGCGGCAGGCCCAGGTAGCTGACGCCCACCTGCTGCTGATCGCCGGCCGGTGCATTGGCGTCGGCCACCAGGTCGAAGCGATCGCCCATGGTCAGCTTGATCTTGCCTTCGGCAAAGCGCTCGATGCGGATCTTCGGGCCCGGCAGGTCGGCCAGGATGCCGACCTCGGCACCGGCGCGCGCCGCGGCGGCACGTACTTCGGCAGCACGCTTGGCCTGGCCGGACGGATCGCCATGACTGAAGTTGAGGCGCACCACGTTGACGCCCGCCTTGAACAGCTTATCCAGCACCCCGGGCGCATCCGTTGCCGGTCCGAGGGTGGCGAGGATCTTGGTGCGGCGTTGACGTTCTTTCATGATGGCCTCCCTGTAAAAGCCGCGAAACTTAACACACACGTCACGCACCAAGGATGGCATTGCGGCATAGCCACCCTTCTATTCCGGCATGTCTTACAGACAGTGCGGGACAGTACGTACGTCTACGCATACGTTGCGCCTGGCAACGTGTGCGGTCGCCACCCTAACCCGGTGGCGGTGAAGAGCCGCGTGCCGGGTCGCGCCGCGCAAGGCGCCGGCAACGACCAAGCGAACGCGACGGCCGATGCGCACGGATCACGCGCCGATCAACTGCCGCAGTTGTGCCGGCGTTTGCGCGATCGCGCCGGCACCTGCAGTACGCAGTTCGGCCTCGTCGCCGAAGCCCCATAACACGCCGATGCTGTGAATGCCGTGGTGGTTGGCGCCCTCGATATCCATCCGGCGGTCGCCGATCATCACGCAGCCGGTCTTGTCGATCTGCAGGCGGCGCAGCGCTTCGGCGATGAGGTCGGGCTTGAAGCGGCGCTCGCCATCCTCGCTGGCGCCGATCACGTTGTCGAAGCACGCACCGAACGGCAGATGTTCGACGATGCGCCGCGCGTAGCGTTCGTTCTTCGAGGTCACCACGGCCAGCCGATGACCGCCGCGATGCAGGCCGGTGACCACATCGCCGATGTCGTCGAACACGCTGAGTTCGGTCCAGCCCACCGCGTCGTAGCGCGCGCGGTAGAGGCCCAGCGCGCGCTGCACCAGCGCCGGATCATCCGGAAAGCACTCGGTGAAACTGTCGCGCAGCGGTGGGCCGATCCAGGCGCGCAAGGTCTGCGCAGAGGGACGCGGCTGCCCGATCTCATCGAAGGCGTGCACGATGCTGGCGACGATGCCCGGCTCCGAATCGACCAGGGTGCCGTCCAGATCGAAGAACAGCGTGGCTGCGCTCACTTGCCGCGGGCCTCGAGCGCGGCCACGGCCGGCAGGGTCTTGCCTTCGAGGAACTCCAGGAACGCGCCGCCACCGGTGGAGATGTAGGTGACGTCCCGGGCGATGTCGTATTTGTCCACTGCCGCCAGGGTGTCGCCGCCGCCGGCGATCGAGAACGCCTTGGAGCCGGCAATCGCACGTGCCAGCGTTTCGGTGCCGTGGCTGAAGGGCTCGAATTCGAACACGCCCACCGGCCCGTTCCACACCACGGTGCCGGCATTGGCGATCAGCTCGGCGTAGCGCTGCGCGGTCTGCGGGCCGATGTCCAGGATCAGATCGTCCGCATCCACCGCATCGAGCGACTTCACGCTGGCCTCGGCATCGGGCAGGAACTGCTTGGCAACGACCACATCGGTGGGCAGCGGAATCTCTGCGCCACGTGTCTTGGCATCGGCCACGATCTGGTTGGCGGTCGGGATCAGGTCCGGTTCGTTCAACGACTTGCCCACGTCATGCCCGGCGGCGGCGATGAAGGTGTTGGCGATGCCGCCGCCGACGATCAACTGGTCGACCTTGTTGACCAGGTTGGACAACAACTCCAGCTTGGTGGAGACCTTGCTGCCGGCCACGATCGCCAGCAACGGCTTGGCCGGGTTGTCCAGCGCCTTGGCCAGCGCGTCCAGTTCGGCCATCAGCAACGGGCCACCGGCGGCGACCGGCGCGAAGCGGATCACGCCATGCGTGGAGGCCTGCGCGCGATGCGCGGTGCCGAAGGCATCCATCACGAACACATCGCATAGCGCGGCGTACTTGCGCGCCAGCGTCTCGTCGTCCTTGCCCTCGCCGACGTTCATGCGGCAGTTTTCCAGCAACACCACCTGGCCCGGCGCCACCTCCACCCCATCGACCCAGTCGCGCACCAGCGGCACGTCCACGCCGAGCAGCGCGGTCAAGCGCGCGGCCACCGGCGCCAGCGAATCGTCTTCGGTCCAGCTGCCTTCCTTGGGCCGGCCCAGATGCGAGGTGACCATGACCGCGGCGCCCTTTTCCAGCGCCAGCTTGATGGTGGGCACCGAGGCGGTGATGCGCTGTTCGGAGGTGATCTGGCCGTTGTCGATCGGCACGTTGAGATCCTGGCGGATCAGCACGCGCTTGCCGGAGAGATCGAGGTCGGTCATACGGACGATGGACATGGGCTTGGCTCGCTGAGTCTGGGGATTAGGGAATCGGGATTGGGGATTGGTACATGGCGCCGCGCGTTGGCACATGCTCTGCGCGCGGAGGAATGGCGCTACGGCGCCAGCTTGGCCTGGCGCCGTCGTTCACAACAATGCCGCCATTGCACCTGCGGCAGACGCCGACGGCGGTGGCTCGGAGACCACGGGCAAGGCGACTGCCTTGGCGGCGGGGATCGGGCAATCAGGGCTCGGCATGGCCCGCCGCACCGCAACCCGGCGGTGCGCTGGGCGGGCGCCACCGCACCTGAGGAGGGCGCAAACTCTGGTCGGTCGAACACGACGGGCAATGCGGCTGCCTTGGCGACGGGGGATGCCCATTGTCCGGCCTTCGCCCCGATGCGGCAAACCCGCATCCCCGGACGCGGCCGGCAACCGCATCTGGCCAAGGGATCAGGCCGGCCGATCGGTACCGGATGTGCGCAGCAGGCTCAACGCCAGGCCGCCCACCAGCAACGCGCCGCCGATCAACAGCGCCCACAGCAGCCAGCGCTTCCAGTCGCGCGGGGTGGTGGCGGGCTGCAGCGCTGCGTCGCCTGCCAATGGCTGCGCCTCTGCAGCCAGGCGCACCGTGGCCGGCTGCCACTGTGTGCCGCGTTCACGTCGTAGCGCCTGCAGCATCGACGCCAGCGGTGCGTCGCCGCGTCGCACGCGTGCGCTGCCGGCCACCAGCGCATACGGGGGCTGGCCCTGGGCGAGAAACATCAGCCGCTCCGGCTGGTAGCCCACCCGCAAGCTCGGAACCGCCGGGCTGCGCCCCTGTGCCGCCACCAGGCGCCATTGACGATCGCGTACCGGCGCGGACAACCGCTGCGGCGGCGACGCGCCAGTGCCAAGCCGATACGCCAGCCACGGCCCTGCCCGCCGCAGCCAGGCGGCGTCGTCGGCATCGCGGCTGTCCGCCGTCCATTCCACGGCCTCGGCCTGACCCGCGCCGACATCCAGCTGCGTGACGGGAAAGCGGCCGGGCATGCGGTAGGTCACGCCCGTGTCCTGTGCGGTGCCCGGCAGCTCCAGCCACGACAGCGGGGCGGGTGCGGTACGCCCGTCCAGTTCTGCCTCGACATTGCGAAGTGTCGGCAATGCGCCGGACACGGGCACCAGACGCAGGTAGCGTGCGCCCTCCTCCAGCGCGATGCGGCGTTGCTGCAGCCGCTGCGCCTGGTTGTCCAGCGCCATGACGGTGGCATCGGAGGCCAGCACGCGCCAAGTGCGCAGATCGTCGCTGCCCTCCACGCGCAGACGGGCCTGCACCGGTGTCTCGCCCGCCCAGTCCAGCCAGAGCGCGCGCGGCCGGTCGCGCAGTGCGCTGGCATCGAGCAACCAACTGCCGCCACTGCCGGGCGCCGCAGGCGCACCGGTGGCGAAGCGGCCCTCCAGCCGCCGCACCGCACCGCTGGCATCGCGCTCGGCGATGAGCTGCAGGTCGCCATTGGCCGCCGCTACACCTTCGGGCAACGCGAACAACGGCAACCCCTGCCGACGTGGCGCTGCGGCCGGCGCGGCGTCGGCGGCCAGCGGCGCGGTCGGCATTTCTTCGCCACGTGCATCGATCACCGCGACATCGCGCAGCCCGGCGTCGACGGCACTGCGATACACCGCCTCGTTCAACCTCACCTGGTACAGCCCGGCGTCGGAGCCGGCCACCTGCAACGGCCACTGCTGACGATAGTCCTGCCGCACATCGGCCGCCTGCGCCATCAGCGGCACCAGCAACACCCATCCCCACCGTTTGGTACTCATGCCTGATCCCTTGCCGCGTCAGCGTTGTCGACGGTGCGTTCCTCGACCACCGGACGTGGTGGCGCCGGCGCCAGATACCCCACCACCGTACACAACAGGCCATAGGCCATGAACGAACCGATGCCGAGCAGATTGCCCAGATGCTGGCGATCGACCAGCACCAGCTTGGCCAGCACCAGCCCCATCAACAACGCACCGCCCAGCCACAACCCGCGCTGCCCGCGACGCGAGCCGATCACCCAGCCCAGCACACCTAGTACGCTCCACACGATGGTGAGGCTGGTCTGCGACACCGTCGCACCCAGCAGCGCGGCATCCCACGGCACCGCGCCCCAGTGATGCACGCTGTGCAGCGTACTGCCGGTGATCAACACCCAGCCCAATACACCGAGCGCAGTGACGCGCCGCGCCTGCAGCATCGACGGCGCAGCGGCCGACCATGCCCAGCGCGCAACCAGCGCGAGCACCGCCAGCTGTGCAAGTTCGGCCGGGTTGAGCAACGGCACCCATGGCAGCGGCGCAGCGCTCACCGGATCGACCAATGCGAGCAACCAGCCGCCCCCCAGCACCGCAAGGACGCAGCCCAGCAAGGCAGTGCGGGCCGCATCGAAACGCACGCCTTGTGGCCATGCCAGCCAGCGCCAGCGCAGCAGAGCGGTCGCCGCCACCGCCAGCCATGGCGCTGCCAGCAACGCGCACCGCCAGCCATTGGCGAGCGCGAAGGCATCGGCCAGCCAGGCAATACCCAACGACGCCACCATCGGCCACAGCAACCACCAGATGAACTGCGCGAGCATCGCGCCGGCGCCCGGCTGCATGCGCAGACACCACAACGCGCGCGTGCCGGCCAGCGCAAACCCCAACCAGGCCAGTGCACCCCAGTGCGCAAACGGCTGCGTGTGTGCATGCTCCTGCCACAGTGCCAGCGGCGCGGCCAGCGCCAGGCCGGCCATGACCGTCCACACCAGCGCCGCTGCCGGACGACGGCGGTGCACCTCGGCCGCCGGCCACACGCTGAGCGCGACAAAGCCGAGCAGCAGGTCCGGCTCGCTGCGCAGGTCGTCGGCAAAGCGCAGGATCTCGTGCACGCCGCACAGCACCCACCATCCCAGGCCCCACAGATACGCCACCAGCGCACGCCGCGGATGTCCTGCATCGCGCAGGAACCAGGCACTGGCCCAGCCGGCAACCGCCAGCAGCATGGTGCTCATGCAGGTGGCGTTGGCCACCGCCATGGCGTCGTTACGCCACGCGTCCACGCCGAAGGCCACGCCAACGGCGGCCAGCAGTTGCAACGCCACGCCACTGACCTGCGAGATGCGCCGCCGCTGACGCAGGCCCATCCACAACAGCCCGGCGCCTTCCAGCGCAAACACGCTGGCGGTGACGCGCGCAGACAACGCCAACGGCACGGCCAATGTCGCAAACCCGACCGCCAGCATCGCGTGCGCCTCGCCAAGCAGGCGCGTGGATGCACGACGCAGCAACCACGTTGCCAGAGCGGCGTACATGCCGGCCACCGCCACCGCGCATAACGCCAGTGTCAGGCGCTCGCCATCCAGCAGGCGTGCCTGCAACGCGAAGGCGACCAGTGGCGTTCCGAACAACAGGCTGCCATCGATGAGCCTGCCCGCACTGCCGTCGCCACGCCGCGCATGCAGCACCGGAATGGCCACGTAGATGGCAAAGAACAGCAGCAGGAACGGCTCGGTGCTGGCGAACTTTGCCGGGGTGTACTGCAGCGCGCCCCACAACGTCGCGATGCCGAAGGTGAAGGCGAATCCGAGCAGGTTGAGCACCCGCCACGGCCGCGCCCATGCAATCGCCACGATGCCGGCGTTGAGCACGGCGTAATACGAAAACAGCGCGACATGGTTGCCGCTACCGGTGGACAACCAGATCGGCGCGAGGAAGCCGGCCAGCACACCCAGCACGGCCAGCGTGCGCGACTCCTGCAGCACCGCCAGCACGCACATGCCGGCAATCAGCACCACGCTGATGCCCATCGCCAGGCCTGCGCCAAGCAATCCATACAATTTGAACGCGGCGAACACGGTCAACAACAAACCGCCGATCGACCCGCCCTGCAATGCCAGTGCAAAACCCGGCCGCTGCCCGCGCTGCTTCCAGCCGAAGACCAGGCCGGCCAAGGCAAGCACGCTGATGCCGGCCAACCGAAGTTCGATCGGCATGCGCATCCAGCCCTGATCGCTGGCGTACTTCAGCAGCGACGCCACGCCGGCCAGCAATACCAGCATGCCGACCTTGACCGGCACATTGCCCTCGGTGAACCAGCGCTTCAACGCACTGGCCGCGCGCGCGAAGGCGCCCGGCTCGGCCGGGATGGGGGGTGACTGCGGCGATTGCGGTTGCGTAGGTTGAGACCGGGTTGCCTGAGCGTGCTGGTTTGGCAACGCCGACGCAGCGTGCGCACCGCGTACCGTCGCATCTGCAGGGGCCTGCGTAGGCAACGGGGGCGGCATCGCCCTGGAAGCCGCATCAATCACGCCCAGATCCGCAGGCGGATGTGCAACGGCAGGCAGGTTCCCGCCGTCGCCCTGTCGAACAGCACCAGCCCTACCGTGCCCAGGTGTTTCCGTGTAGGCATCAGCACTCAGAGTGGGATCGAGATCGGGCGCTGTGCGGGGCCGCTCCCACGCCCTGCCGTGCGCGTCCACGGACGCATCCGTTTGCGCATCCGCGCCCTCGCCAGTCCCGGCTTGCCACTGCGCGAGCCGCTGCTCCAGCGTCGCCACCCGGCGCCGCAGCCCGGCAATCCACACCAGCGCGACCACCACACCCACCGGCACGGCAAGCAGCACCAGGGCCACCAACAAGATCATCGTTTCCAACAGCAATCCCCGAGCCGGCGTCCAGCCGAATGCGCGAACCATACAGCCTCGGGCCGCGGCTGGGCAGCCAACCTCTGGATCACGCTGCTGGCTGAAGAGTGGACAAGCAGCGGCTGTACGCGTGAAGGTCAGCTCCCGCGCGCGACGTGATCGACCACTGACAACACGAGGACTAGCCAATAGCCACGCGAGCTGCGCCTGATCTCTGATTGCATTGAACATTCCTCTTCCAGGAGAAAAAAGGTGTCAACCCAATTCAGGACGGGTGAAGTTCAATAGATCAATTTCAAAAAAAAAAGCGCCCGGAGGCGCTTTTCATTGCATCGGAAACGTCCGATTACTTGGCAACCACCCGCACCATTTCCAGGCACTTGTTGGAATAGCCCCACTCGTTGTCGTACCAGGACACCAGCTTGACGAAGGTGGAATCCAGCGCGATGCCGGCGTCGGCGTCGAACACCGAGGTGCAGGTTTCGCCGCGGAAATCGGTCGCCACGACCTTGTCTTCAGTATACCCCAGCACGCCCTTCAGCGCGCCTTCGCTCTGTGCCTTCACTTCGGCGCAGATCTCGGCGTAGGTGGCCGGCTTTTCCAGCTCGACGGTGAGGTCGACCACCGAGACGTCGGAGGTCGGCACGCGGAAGCTCATGCCGGTGAGCTTCTTGTTGAGCTCGGGAATCACCACGCCCACGGCCTTGGCCGCGCCGGTGGAGGACGGAATGATGTTCTCCAGGATGCCGCGGCCGCCGCGCCAATCCTTGTTGGAGGGGCCATCCACGGTCTTCTGGGTTGCGGTCGCCGCATGCACGGTGGTCATCAGGCCGCGCTTGATGCCCCACTTGTCGTTGATGACCTTGGCCAACGGCGCCAGGCAGTTGGTCGTGCACGAGGCGTTGGAGACGATGGCTTCGCCGTTGTAGGTCTTGTCGTTGACGCCGTAGACGAACATCGGGGTGTCGTCCTTGGACGGCGCCGACAGGATCACCTTCTTGGCGCCCGCGTCGATGTGCTTCTGCGCGGTGTCCTTGGTCAGGAACAGGCCGGTGGATTCGATCACCACGTCGGCGCCGACAGCGTCCCACTTGAGGTTGGCCGGGTCGCGCTCCTGGGTCAGGCGGATCTTCTTGCCGTTGACGATGAGCGTGTTGCCATCGACCGAGACCTCGGCCTTGAAGCGGCCGTGCACCGAGTCGTACTGCAGCATGTAGGCCAGGTAGTCGGGCTCGAGCAGGTCATTGATGGCCACGATCTCGATGTCATTGGCGAAGTTCTGCACCGCAGAGCGCAGCACGTTGCGTCCGATGCGACCGAATCCGTTGATGCCAACCTTGATTGCCATGTTCACAAGCTCCTGCGGCCGCGACAGCGCGGCGGATGGAAAGGGGCTGCCATTCTAGCAGCGTCCTTCTGGTACGGCCGTGCAGCCGGGTCAGCCCTGGCAGTGCGAAGGGGGAGACGGCAGGAGAGTCGCAGAAAAGATGGCAACGCCTGTTCTGGTTCGGTAGAGATCGGCACGGTCCGGCGCGGGATGCGGTTGGTGACGGGCCACCTGCCTGCCAAGCGGGGCCTGACGATGCCCGCTTGCATGACCAACGCAGGCGCGGGCGCACCACGCCACGCACCGGTCTACTTTGTTTTCCAATAGCTTACCTTTCAACCAACTATGCCGAGAAGCGTATTCAGGCATATGCCGACCAGCAGCATTTCGGCACTCCGTGGATTTCGATACTGGCCCTGCCTGCTGAGGCACCCACTCACTCACACGGAGATTCCCCATGCGTCGCACCCTGTTCTCTGTCGCTTTGGCATTGGCCGCCACCCCGGCGCTGGCCGCTGGCGTGATGCATTACACCGACAAGGCTTCGCTGCCTGCCGACGGTGAAGCGCGCGAAGTCGCTGCGCTGTTCGACACCTGGAACGCGGCCCTGGCCTCGGGCAACCCGCACAAGGTGGCCGACCTGTATGCCCCCGATGGCGTCTTGCTGCCGACGGTCTCCAACGAAGTCCGCGCGTCACGCTCGCAGATCGAAAAGTACTTCGAGGTGTTCCTGGCCAAAAAGCCCAAGGGCGTGGTCAATTACCGCACCGTGCGCGTGCTCGATGACGACAGCGCCGTGGATGCCGGCGTCTATACCTTCACGCTGACCGACAAGGACGGCAGGAAGAGCGACGTGCAGGCGCGCTACACCTTCGTGTACGAAAAGCGCGACGGCAAGTGGTTGATCATCAACCACCACAGCTCGGCGATGCCGGAAGTGGACACACCGAAGGTCGCCAGGGCCAAGTGAGTGCGGGCGCATCGCGACACGCCACCCGCTGACTGCGCCCTGGCGCGCGCCGCGCACGCCGCACCCGATGCGCCGCGCGCGCTTGATCTCCTCCACGACAAGCGCTGCTGCCACACCTGCGACGCAGCGCAGCAGCCGGGGCCTGACCGCCGGCAACGCGCGCACCCCTCGCACGCAACCGGTCCTGGTTTGATCAGGATCAAGGCGTCGCCGGGCCAAACCCACAAGACTTCGTCCATCCCCTGCACACAACGAGAGTTTCCATGCGCATGCGCTCTACCCTCCTGCTCGCCGGTCTGGCCGCCACGTTCGCCAGCGTCCCCGCACTGGCTCAATCCAAAGGCGACTGGACCGTTGCCGTCGGCGCCCACCAGGTCGCTCCCAAATCCGATAATGGCCGCCTGGTTGGCGGCACGCTGGAAGCAGACGTAGGCAAGGACATCAAGCCGACCTTCACTGCCGAATACTTCATCGCCGACAACCTCGGCATCGAGGTCCTGGCCGCGCTGCCGTTCGAGCACGACATCGCGCTGCGTGGACTGGGCCGCGTCGGCAGCACCAAGCACCTGCCGCCGGTGGTGTCGCTGCAGTACCACTTCAATAGCCAGGGCAAGGTGTCGCCCTTCCTCGGCGCGGGCATCAACTACACCCGTTTCTTCAGCACCGACACCCGCGGCGCGCTGGCCGGCAGCGAGCTTGAGCTGGACGATTCGTGGGGCCTGGCCCTGCACGCGGGCCTGGACGTCAAACTCAGCGAACGCGGGTCCCTGCGGGTGAATGTGCGCTGGATCGACATCGACAGCGAGGCCCGCCTCAATGGCACCCGGATCGGCACGGTCAACATCGATCCGCTGGTCTATGGCGCGGCGTACGTGCACCGCTTCTGAGTCACAGCGGCAAGCGCGATGCATCTCTGGCACACTGGCGATCCAGGGACGTGCATCCACCGCCGGAGTTGCGGACAGGTCGGTCACGTCGAACGCCTGTCCGACCTACCGGGGATTCCATGAGCACGTTCATTCGCACCGCCCTCGCCATCGCACTGGCCGCTTCGGCCGCTCCCGCCCTTGCACAATCGGCCGGCCATTGGACGACCGGCTACGGCGCCGGCTATGTCTCGCCGAAGTCAGACAGCGGCACCTTCGGCGGTGCACGCGGGGAGATCAAGGGCGCGCCCGCGCTCTCGTTCACCTACGAATACTTCCTGCGCAACAATCTGGGAATCGAAGTGCACGCGGCGGTGGCAGGCAAGCACGACATCGAGCTGGAAGGTGCCGGCAAGGTGGGCAGTTACTGGTCGGTGCCGCCCAGCGTGCTGTTGCAGTACCACATCAACGGCTATGGCACAGTGTCCCCGTTCGTGGGCATCGGCATCAACTACACCGCCTTCGTGGGCGAAGACACCGCGCAAGGCATCGGCAACGGCGAGTTGCGCTTCGGTGATTCGGTGGGCGCGACTGCGCACGTCGGTGTGGACTTCATCTTCGATGAGCGCAGCGGCCTGCGCATCGACGCACGCTGGACCGACTCGCGCAGCAACGTCGATTTCAACGGCGCACGGCTGGGCAAGGCCCGGGTCGATCCACTGACCTATGGCATCTCCTACCTGGTCTATTACTGATCGTGCGGGCCGTCGCCATTGCGCGGCGGCGACATGACTGCAGCCGCCATCAAACCGTCCCGGACGGTTGCGTACAATCGGGGGATGAAGACCTTCTCCCCCGCTTTCGTTGTCCTTGCCGTGGCGCTGACCACGGCGATCCAGCCCATCACCGCGTTCGCCTGGGGCCCGCAGGGGCACCGCCTGGTGGCACGCGTGGCCGAGACCGAACTGAGCCCGCAGGCACGCGCGCAGGTGGCGCAGTTGCTTGCCGGCGAGCCCGATGCGACCTTGCATGGCGTCGCGACCTGGGCCGATGAATTGCGCGAGCACGACCCGGACCTGGGCAAGCGTTCCGGGCCGTGGCATTACGTCAACCTGGGCGAACACGACTGCAGTTATGCGCCGCCGCGCGACTGCCCGGATGGCAACTGCGTGATCGCCGCACTCGATCGGCAGACCGCCCTGCTGGCCGACCGCGGCCAGCCGCTGGAGGTGCGTCGTCAGGCGTTGAAGTTTGTGGTGCATTTTGTCGGCGATATCCATCAGCCCATGCACGCCGGCTACGCGCACGACAAGGGCGGCAACGACTTCCAGCTGCAGGTCGATGGCAAGGGCAGCAACCTGCATGCGCTGTGGGACAGCGGCATGCTCAACGACCGTCACCTCGGCGACGCGGACTACCTGCAACGGCTGCTGGCCCTGCCGGCGGCCTCCGCCGTGTCGCCGGTCCTGCCGCCGCCCGCCGCCGCCTGGGCGCAGGCCTCGTGCAGGATCGCCGTGACACCGGGCGTGTATCCGGCCACGCACGTCCTGCCGGCCAGCTACATCGCCACCTATCGACCGATGGCCGAGACACAGCTGCGCCTGGCCGGCGACCGATTGGCCGCCGTGCTCAACGCAGCACTGGCCGCCCCCTGACCTGGAGACACCGATGCAGCCCGAGGTGCTTGCGTTCTTCCATGCCGAGAGCAACACCTTCACCTACGTGGTCGCCGATCCGGCGTCCGGCGCGGCCGCGGTGGTCGATCCGGCACTGGACTATGCAGCCGACAGCGGCGTCATCGAAACCCGTGCCGCGCAGGCCATCGCCGATGCCATCCGGCAGCGCGACTGGCAACTGCACTGGCTGCTGGAAACCCATGCACATGCCGATCACCTGTCGGCAGCGCAGTGGCTGAAGCAGCACTGGCCGCAGGCGCGCATCGCGATCGGCGAAGGCATCCGCCAGGTGCAGCAGACGCTTGCACCACGCTACGCGCTGCCGCAGCACTTCCGTGCCGATGGCTCGCAGTTCGATCATCTGTTTGCCGATGACGAGCGTTTCATGCTCGGCGGCATCGCCGCACGCGTCATTGCCGTGCCCGGGCACACCAGCGACAGCATCGCGTACCTGATCGGCGACGCGCTGTTTCCCGGCGACTCGCTGTTCATGCCCGACGCTGGAACCGCACGCTGCGACTTCCCTGGCGGCGACGCACGGCAACTATATGCATCGATCCAGCGGCTGTACGCGCTGGCGGACGACACGCGGGTGTTCGTCTGCCACGACTATGGCCCCGGTGGTCGGGCCGTGGCGCATGAGACCACCATCGGCGTGCAGCGGCGCAGCAACATCCATGTGCGCGACGGCGTGGACATCGAGAGTTTCGTGGCCCAGCGCCAGGCCCGCGATGCCACCTTGCCGGAGCCCAGACTGATCCGCCCGGCCTTGCAGGCCAACCTGCAGGCCGGCCGCTGCGACGACCTGGCTCGGTAGCATTCGCTGGCGTTCGCCACGCCGGTCACGGTGCAGCCGCTATGATCGGTGTCTGCCCCTGCTGGAGTTGCCCATGCGCACGATCGGTTTCTGGCAGCGCGCGTTGTGCGTGCTGATGCTTGCCCTGCCCGTACTGGCCGTTGCGCAAGCTGCGCCGGTGACGGTGTTTGCGGCGGCCAGTCTGAAGGAATCGATGGACGAGGCAGCGGCCGCGTTCGAGAAGGCCACCGGCACGCCGGTTCGCGTGTCGTACGCGGCGAGCTCGGCGTTGGCGCGTCAGATCGAACAGGGCGCGCCAGCGGATGTGTTTTTTTCGGCCGATCTGGAATGGATGGACTATCTGCAACAGCGCGGCCTGGTCGCGCCGGCGCAACGCCACGATCTGCTCGGCAACACGCTGGTACTGATCGCACCGGCCGCCAGCAAGTTGCAGCTGGATCTGGGTACGCCGGGCAGCATTGCCAAGGCGTTGGGCAAGGACGGGCGCATGGCGGTCGGCCAAACCACCAGCGTGCCGGCCGGCAAATACGCGGCCGCCGCGCTGCGCACGCTCGGCCAGTGGGACGTATTGCGTGCGCACCTGGCCGAGTCGGAGAGTGTGCGGGCAGCACTGATGCTGGTCTCGCGCGGCGAGGCGCCGCTGGGCATCGTCTATGGCTCGGACGCGCGCGCCGACCCCAAGGTGCGCGTGGTGGCCACCTTTCCCGCTGCCAGTCATGCGCCGATCGTGTATCCGGTGGCCGCGCTGAAGAACAGCCGCAACCCGCAGACGGCAGCGTTCGTGCAGTGGCTGCGCAGCGCACCTGCCCGGGCGATCTTCACCCGTCGCGGCTTCTTGCCGAAGGATTGAGGCGCACCGTTTGTCGATGTTCACCCCGGAAGAGCTGACCGCCATCGCCCTGAGTTTGAAGGTGGCTGGCGTGGCCGCGCTGGCCAGCCTGCCGGCAGGGATTGCCTGTGGCTGGCTGCTGGCACGGCGGCGTTTCCCGGGCAAGGCAGTGCTGGACGCGGTGTTGCATCTGCCGTTGGTGATGCCACCGGTGGTGACCGGGTATGCGCTGCTGGTCCTGCTGGGCACGCAGGGGCCGGTCGGCAGCTGGTTGCTGGAACACTTCGGCGTGCAGTTCGCGTTCCGCTGGACCGGTGCGGCGCTGGCCTGCGCGGTGATGGGATTTCCGTTGATGGTGCGCGCGATCCGGCTGTCGATCGAAGCCACCGATCGCCGCCTGGAAGCGGCGGCCGCCACGCTGGGTGCCGGCCCGTGGCGGGTGTTCTTCAGCATCACCTTGCCGCTGGCCTGGCCCGGCCTGGTGGCCGGCATGGTGCTGGCCTTTGCCAAGGCGCTGGGTGAGTTCGGTGCCACCATCACCTTCGTTTCCAATATCCCGGGCCAGACGCAGACGCTGTCGTCGGCCATCTACGGCTTGATGCAGGTGCCGGGCATGGAATCGGGCGTGTGGCGTCTTGCCGGCGTGGCGCTGGCGATTTCGCTGGCGGCCTTGCTGCTGTCCGAATGGCTGGTGCGGCGGCCGCACCCGCGTGAGGAGGACTGATGCTGGAGATCGATCTGCAGCTGCAGCGCGGCCAGTTCCGGCGGCACATCCTCATCCAGGATGCGGCGCGGGTGGTGGCGCTGGTGGGGCCGTCTGGTGCCGGGAAGACCACCGTGCTCAATGCGATCGCAGGCTTGGTGCGCCCGCATGCCGGGCATATCCGCATCGATGGACGCTGCCTGTTCGACGACCGGCACGGCGTGGACCTGCCCACGCACAAGCGCCGGATCGGCTACGTATTCCAGGATGCGCGGCTGTTCCCGCACCTGGATGTGCGGCGCAACCTGCGCTACGGCCGGCATGCACGGGGAGCGGCGCCGTTCGGGTTCGACGATGTGGTGGCCCTGCTCGGCATCGCGCCGCTGCTGCAGCGCCGGCCGCGCAACCTGTCCGGCGGCGAGGCGCAACGGGTGGCGATCGGGCGTGCGTTGCTGTCGCAACCGGCCATCCTGTTGTTCGACGAACCGTTATCGGCGCTGGACCAGGCACGTCGCGAAGAGCTGATTCCTTACCTGCAGCGCGTGCGCGATGAAATCCGCCTGCCGATGCTCTACGTCAGCCACAACCCCGACGAAGTGCAGCGCATTGCCGACAGCGTGCACGTGCTGGCGTGAGCGCCCCCGCCGGGAGACCCACCCGTTGCAGGACGGCGTAATCCATCCGCCTACCGAAGACCGACGCAACACGGGCTGACGCAGGCCTGCAAAAAGTTGCCGTCACCGCGCAACCTTGCCGGTACGCACGCTCACCTTGCCCTGTCGTACCTCGAAGGTGAACGCAAACGACAGCGTGACCGGCACCGGTTCCTGACGAGTCGCCCCGGTGCAGTCATCCGGGGCGGACGGCTGCGCCGCGCCGGGCGCGTACGTACACAGGGCCGCCGGGACGAACTGCCAGTGCTGCACCGTGCTGCGTACGGCCTGCATCAGATCCGCATTGCTCGGCAACAGCCCGGCGGCGCACTCGTCGCGATCGGACATCGGGTCCACGCGTTGCACGGCGCCGTCGGCGGACAGGATCACGTGCGCGCACACGGTGGTTGGCGGCAGGGTCTGGCGTGGCGAGTCCGGCGGCAGCGCCGGCGTTTCGCTGCGCAGCGCGCGTGGCATGCGGAAGCGCTGCGTCTGCGACAGCGTGTAGGAGGCGGTGGAAGCGCTCCCCGCACCCGGCTGCGACGGCAGCATGCGCTGATCCACCGAATCCTCGCGCTGGTGGCGCTGCGGCTCGGCCACGCGCTGGCTGGCGCATCCGCTGATCAACAGCACACCCACAATCCACCACCCGCGCCGGTCGTTCATTGCCGCATCTCCTGCGGTACGCACCCGGTTGTCGCGCAGGCGGCAAGGCGCCCGGACGCTGGAGCATGCCGACCATCACCGCCGGCACCGGCGTCAGTGGCCGGCGGTTCCGGCGGGTCCGGATCGAACCGCACCGGCACGCGTATCTGCGCGGCCACTGGCTGCCCATCCACCAGCGCGGGCTGGAAGCGCCAGTGACGCGCGGCCTCCAGCACCACCTGATCGAACACGCCGGCCGGCCGGCTGTGCACGATGGCGATGTGGTCGGGCGCGCCACGCGGGCTCACCGCAATCTGCAGTTCGACAACGCCACCGAGATTGGCGGCGATCGCGTTCGCCGGATACCGCGGCGTCTGCATCGTCCTGTAGTCGAAGGCAGCCGCCGAGCCGTGCGTGGCCTGCACAGGCGCAGGCTGGAGCAACCAGCCGCCGACGCTGACCAGAAGCGTCAGCGCCACCACGCTGCGCAGGTTCCGGCGTGCACGCCGCGCATCCGGCGCTGGCGCATGCACGGCCGCCAGCCGCTGCAACAACGCAGGCCTCGCCGCCCAGTGGCAGGCCAGCGGCGAGGTGCTGCCGGCGAGCTGACATTTGAGCATCGCACCGGCATAGCGGCGGCGCTGGCCCGGATGGCGTGCCAGAACCGCTGCATCGCAGGCCAGCTCCTGATCCAGGCGAAACGCGCGCCATGCCAGATGCAATAACGGGTGGAACCAGCCAAGGCAGAGCAGCACGCTGGCCAGCAGATTGGCATGCAGATCGCCGCGGCGCAGATGCAGGCGCTCGTGCGCCAGGATCAAGGCACGCTCCCCGGCGCTGTAACGCGTGTTGAAATCGCCCGGCAGCACGATCCGCGGGCGCCAGATGCCCAGCGACGCCGGAAGGCCGCCGTCGTGCGTGGCCACCCACACAGTGCTGTCCAGCGCACGCAATGGCCCGAGGCTGCGCACGAAACGCCGCTGTCCACGCCAGAGGGAAAGGCCGGTCAGCAGCACACCGGCCAGCCACACGTCGAGCAGCATGCGCTGCCAGCCGGCGCCCTGCCCGTCCGGATGCGCCGCAACCGGCACGGGCACCAGCGCCGGCATCTTCAACAGCGTGATCTCCATCGAGGGACCTGGCAGCAACGCCACCACCAGGGCCAGCGGCACCGCGCCCCAGAGTGCATAGGCGGCCCCTGCCCCGAGCCGGCCACGCAGCGGCCGGCGCAGCAGCAGGCAGGCCAGCAGCGCTGCGGTGGTGTAGAGCGCGGCGCGCAACCACAGCACGGGATCAAGACTCATCGTCCAACTCCTTGAGCAGCCGCCTCAATTCGGCAATGTCGGACGTGCTGAGCTTTCCACGCTCGCTGAAGTGCACGACCAGCGGCGCCACCCGTCCACCGAACAACCGTTGCAGCAATCCTTCGCTTTGCTGCTGCACCCAGTGCTCGCGCTGCAACACCGGGGTGTAACGGTATTTGCGTCCGTCCTTCTGCGCCGCGATGGCGCCCTTGGTGAGCAGGCGGTTGAGCAAGGTCTTGATGGTCGGCTCGGCCCAGTCGGTGCTTGCCAGTGCCGCCACCACCTCCTCCGCGGTCCGAGGTGCGCGCTCCCACAGCACCTGCATCACCACTGCCTCTGCGTCGCTGATCGCCATGCAATGACACCCGTCATTTTTTGCGATTACGCGCGTAAACGAAAACCATGTCAAGCGCTGACCCAGGCCCATCGCGTGCGGTTGTCGCGCCGGCTCTGCAACACGCGCTCTCCCATCGGCTCGGCTACCCTGCACCGATGACCGAACACCTCACCAGCCTGTCCACCGCCGTCGAGCGGATCCTGCAGCGCATCGATGGCCCGCTCCGGGTGGGCGCGCCCCTGGGCATCGGCAAACCGCACCGGTTGTTGAACGCGCTGTACGCGCAACTCAAGGACACCCCGTCACGGCCGCTGGCGCTGTACACCGCGCTCTCGCTCAACCCGCCCAGGCCAGGCGCAGGGCTGGAGGGCCGTTTTGCGGCACCGTTCATTGCGCGTCACTTCGGCGAGGAGTTCCCGCGTCTGGCGTATGTGGACGCGATGCTGCGCGACGCCTTGCCCGCGCATGTGCAGGTGGAAGAGTTCTACATGCAGTCCGGCGGGTTGCTGCATTCCAGCCAGGCCCAGGCCGACTACACCAGCCTCAATTACACCCACGCCGCCGCGGCAGTGGCACAGCGTGCGCCGAACCTGATCGTGCAGAAGGTCGCACGCGAACCCGGCGGCGCGCGGCTGTCGTTGTCGTGCAACAACGACATCACCCAGGACACCCTGGACGCGGTGCAGGCGCTGGGCCTGCCGCGTCCATTGCTGGTGGCCGAAGTGGACCCGCAGCTGCCGTGGATCGGCGGCACGGCGGCGGTGGATGCGGCGTTCTTCGACCTGGTCATCGACCTGCCCGGCCCGTCGCCGCGGCTGTTCGGACTGCCGCGGCAGCCGGTCACCAGTGTCGATTACGCCATCGGCCTGTATGCGAGCACGCTGGTACGCGATGGCGGCACGCTGCAGATCGGCATCGGCACCCTGGCCGACGCGCTGAGCCATGCGCTGGTCCTGCGGCATACCGACAACGCCACCTATCGGCGTGTGCTGCAGGCGCTGGACCCGGATCTGGAACAACACCCTGCCGTACGCGCCAGCGGTGGCCTGGCGCCGTTTGAGGTCGGCCTGTACGGCTGCAGCGAAATGCTCAACGAAGGCTTCAAGCAACTGGTGGACAGTGGTGTGATCCGCCGCAAGGTGCACGACGATCTAGCGCTGATGCAGCGCATGGCCGACGGCCGCGCCGACGCTGCCGACCACGCGCGGCTGGCGCAGGAGGGCGAGTTCCTGCATGGCGCGTTCTATCTTGGTTCGCCGGACTTCTATCAATGGCTGCGCGACCTTCCGCCCGCCACGCGCGCTGCCATCGGCATGCGCCGCATCAGCCAGATCAACCAGCTCTACGGCGGCAATGAAGCGCTGGAGCGCTTGCAGCGCCACGATGCGCGCTTCTTCAATTCCTGCATGATGGCCACCGCGCTGGGCGCGGCGGTGTCCGACGGCCTGGACGATGGACGCGTAGTCTCCGGCGTGGGCGGGCAGTACAACTTCGTGGCGATGGCGCATGCCTTGCCGCAGGCACGCAGTACGTTGATGCTGCGTGCCACCCGCGAGACCGGCGCACATGTGGACAGCAATGTGCGCTGGAATTACGGCCACACCACCATCCCGCGCCACCTGCGCGATGTCTACATCACCGAATACGGCATCGCCGATCTGCGCCACAAGACCGATCAGGACTGCGTAGTGGAAATGGCCGCCATCTGCGATGCGCGCTTCCAGGACGCCCTGCTTGCCCAGGCGAAACAGTCGCGCAAGCTGCGCACCGACCCGGTGCTGCCGGCGCGTGCGCAACGCAACACGCCACAGGCACTGGAACAGGCGCTGGCGCCGTTTCGACGCGACGGCAGCCTACCCGATTACCCGCTCGGCAGCGACTTCACCGAGATCGAGCAACGTCTGCTGCGTGCATTGAGCTGGCTCAAACGCGCAACAGCTGGCACCGGCGGAAAAATCGCCACGGTGTGCCGCGCACTGCTCGCACGCAAAGCGTCGGATGCGAATGATATTGCCTGCCTGCAACGCATGGCGCTGCGTGCGCCACGCAGCCTGGGCGACCGCGTGCAGGCGCGGTTGCTGACCTATGCGCTGCAACAGACCGCCCCGTCATGAGAAACAGTGCCACGATGTTGCAAACGACACGAACCGATTGCAGCAAGACCTGACTCATCACGGACACACTGCGGAAAGATATGCGTCAAGCTGGGCCGCGATGATGGCGACCTCGTCGCTTTCCGGCTGTGCTGCATGCATCTTTTTGGCGCTTTTACTGCTGTCACGTCAGGCATCACCCGCAAACCGAAGCTGGTGCGCGCGAAGCAAAGAGCCACCACGCGTATCGTCTGCTTCACCGCGCTGGTGCTGAGCAATGTTCCCGCGCAAGCTGCGCCGCGTCTCACCGATCTGCAGTACATCGGCAGCCACAACAGCTACCATGCCGGCTTTGCACCCAGCGAAGCGGCTGTGTTGAAGCAACTGGACCCGGCACTGTTTGCTGCACTGGATTCCCGCCATCCCGCATTGACGCAACAACTCGATGCTGGCGTGCGCCAACTCGAGCTGGACGTCTTCGCTGATGCACAGGGCGGGCGCTATGCGCACCCGTCCATCGTCGCGCAGATCGCCAAAGCCGGACTATCGGCCGCACCGGCAAGCGCGCCGGCCGGGGTGATGGAGACGCCGGGCTTCAAGGTCATGCATGTGCAGGATCTTGACCAGCGCAGCAATTGCCAACCGTTGATTGCCTGCCTGCAGAACATCCGCACCTGGTCGAAGCAGCACCCGGGTCATGTGCCGATCTTCATCCTGCTGGAAACCAAGCAGACGCCGATAGCGCTGGCATTCCCCACCACGCAACCCGGACCGTTCGACACAAAAGCGATGGATGCGCTGGATGCTGAACTACGCTCGGCGTTCCAGCCCGGTGAGTACATCAGCCCCGATCAGGTGCGGGGCAGCGCGCGTACCCTCAATGCAGGCGTGCTCGCGCATGGCTGGCCGTCGTTGGATCAAGCGCGCGGCAAAGTGGTGTTTCTGCTCGACCAACGCGCTGCAGGCGCCAGCTACCTGCCCGGCCATCCATCGCTGCGCGGCCGCGTGTGTTTCACCAACGCGGTACCGGGCGAGGACGATGCGGCATTTGTCGAGCGCAACGACGGCCCCGTCGATGACATCGCGCAGTTGGTCAAGGCCGGCTATCTGGTGCGTACGCGTACCGATGCCGACCTGAAAGAAGCGCAGCGCAACGACACCTCCCGGCGCGATGCCATGCTGGCCAGCGGCGCGCAATTGCTCAGTACCGATTTCCCGATCAATGAACCGGCCGATAACGGCTACGTGGTGCGCTTCGATCACGCTGCGGTGGCGCGCTGTAATCCGCAGCGACCGCGCGTGCACTGCAGCGGCCTCGACCTGCGCCACTGAGCGCAGCGCCGCGCATAGACGCGCCAGCTGCCCCACGCATCAGACCTGTCGCAATGGAAGGCGTCGGCGATCTAAGCCCGCGCCCGTTCACCGGATGCGGGCACTCCTTCCCACTTCCGCGAGGCCTCAGCATGCAGTCTTTCCGTCCCTTCCATCGCCTGAGCTGTGCCATTGCCGTGGTGCTTTCCGCACCAGCGTTTGCACACGCTGCAGAGCTGACCACCACCACGTTGGATTCGGTCAACGTGCAAGCCACCCACGCCGCGGCGCCGGGATCGCTGAATGAGCAGCGCCTGTCCAACAGCGTCAACAGCGTGATGAGCAAGCAGCAGATCGACGCGATTCCTTCCGGTGGCATCGCCGATGTGGTCTCGCACATGCCGGGCCTGTCGGCCTACAGCGACATGCATCTGGGCCAGGCCACCACCGGCGAAAATGCCTACGTCAGCATCCGCGGCATGGACGCCAGCTATAACGCGTACACGCTCAATGGCTTCGCCATGCCGGAAACCGACTCGTCCACGCGCGCGATCTCGTTGAACATGCTCGCGCCGTTCGGCATCCAGTCGGTGCAGGTGTCCAAATCGCCCACGCCCGATATGCCGGGCGATTCCATCGGCGGCGCCATCGACATGCGCACGCCGAATGCCTTCGATTTCGCGCAGGATCTCTATGCCAGGACCACCGCGCGCGGCCAGCTCAATGCATCGGCCTCGCATCTGGGCGGTTCCGATGGCGGCGGCACCGTGCAGCAGGAGCTGGCCTGGATGTTCGGCGACGGGCACGCGTTCGGGCTGTATGCCTCGGCGTATTACGGCAGGAACAACAACATGGCGCAGGCCCCGGCGCCCAACAGCAAATACGTTCCGGCCGACCCGGCGCTTGCCGACGCCAGCGACCTGCGCAACGTCGGCCCGTTGATCAGCACCCGCTACAAATACAGCCTCTATACCAGCCAGATCGAGCGTTACGGCGGCAGCCTCTCGCTGGACTGGCAAGGCGACACCAGCGCGCTGTATGCGCGTGCCATCTATGGCAGCTACGGCGTCACCGGCCAGCAGGATCAGTCCAGCGCGCGCCTGGAGACCATTCGCACCCAGCCCACCGCCGTGCGCGGCGGCTACTTCAACACCCACGACATCGACGAGACCCTGGCGACGCTGCAGCTGGGCGGACAGACCACCCTGGATCGACTGCGCCTGGACTACGGCAGCTCGTTCGGTCGCGGCACCCGCAATCGACCGGACTATGTGTCGGCCAGCCTGTATGGCTTTACCCCCGGCAGCTTCGCCTTCGACCTCAGCGACCCCACCTACCCGAGCATTGGCCCGAGCACGCCGGCCTTGACGGACTTCTTCTACGACCTGGATTCGTCATTGCTGTGGAAGGTGCAGGGCCACGATGCCGGCAGCCACGATAATCGCGCCAATGCGCACACCGACATCACCTATCGCACCGACGGCCCGGTGCTGGACAGCGTCAAGCTGGGCCTGTCGGCCGATCATTCGGCGCGGGAGGCGTACGATCATCCGTTCTTCCACAAGGACGGCAAGTTCGTCACCAACGGCCCCTATTTCGGCGGGCCCAATTACGCATTTCCCACCGCCGGCGGCCCGCCGCTGAGCGCGATCCCCGGGCGGCTGACCTACAACGCATTCGACGGCCACTATGCCGGCCCGTTCAAGCTGCTGGATCGCCGCTGGATGCGCGCCCAGGCCGTGCCGTACAAATACATCGACGATCCGAACGGCGCCGGCCGCTACACCGCCAACGACTACAACGCCAACACCACCTCCAGCACCGAGGTGATCTACGCCGGCTATGCGATGGCCGCCTTGCATCTTGGTTCGGTGAGCATCCTGCCCGGCGTGCGTTACGAACTGACCCGCTACTCGGCCGATGCGTGGCAGTCCAGCGGCGATGGCGTCACCGGCCGCTTTGTCGGGACCGGCAGCACCTATGGGCAATGGCTGCCGGGTGTGAGCATCAACTATCGCCCAGACGATCTCACCGTGTACCGCGCCTCGTTCCGACGCAGTTTCAGCCGCCCGGCATTCGGCCTGATTTCCGGGCAAACCGTGTATTCCATCGACGACACGCAACAGGTGGTCGGCATCTCCAAGCCCAATCCGGATCTGCAGCCAAGCAAGGCCGACAATGCCGATCTGTCTGCCGAGTTCTACGACCACAGCGGCGGTGTGCTCAGCGCATCCACCTACTACAAGCGCATCTCCGGCTTCATCTATACCTCGCAATCGGCCACCAGCAACGACAACACGCTGGGCGGCCTGGTGCCGACCGGTACCACCTTCGAAAACGGCGTGCCGGTGACCATGCCGCAGAACGGCGGCACCGCAACGCTCTACGGCCTTGAGTTGGCAGCGAGCAAACGGCTGCAGCAGTTGCCGGGAATCTTGGGCAACCTGGGCGTCACCGCCAACCTCACGCTGCAACATAGCCAGGCAGACAGCAGACGCAGCGATCAGCCGGAAAAGACCTGGCTCCCACGTGCGCCCGAACGCCTTTACAACCTGGACCTGTTCTACGACGACACGCACCTGCGCACCGACCTGAGCTACAACTACACCGGCCTGCAATTGCTGGGGCTGACCACCGACCGGCTCAACTACTACCTGCAGCCGGTGAAGTCGCTGGACTTCAATGCCACCTATCACCTGCCGCACCATGTGGATGTGGGCGTGTCGGCCAAGAACCTGCTCACCGCCGCCACCTTCTACGAGACCCAGGGCAAGTCCAGGCGCTACATGGCCTACGATCCCGGCGCCGACGGTGCCTATGTGCAGACCGGGCGCGTCTACATGCTGACGCTGGGCTACACCTACTGAGCGGTATTGCGGCGCGCGCATTGACGCGCGCGCCGCAATACCAAGCAGCAGTAGCTCTTGAACAGCACAGGTGGCCATACGCCACCGTGCCTGATTCCCTGCAACGCATCCGCCGGCGCAATCCCCCGCTCTCACGATTCCCCATTCCCCATTCCCCATTCCCACCCGCCATGCCCTGTCGAAGCCAAACCGCCTGCCCAACCGCTCAGTTCCGGTGCAGCCATTTCACGCAGAAGACGCAGGCGGCTGCGGCAAGGTGCGCGCATGTCTCCCCTGGATCTGCACATGCCATCACGCTCCTTCGCTCGTGCCTGCTTGCTTGCCCTGGCGCTGAGCGCGTCGCTGCCTGCGCTGGCGCAGGCACCGCAACCTGCCGCGGCCGCTGCGCCGGCACCGGCAGCGACGCCCGCCG
Source organism: Xanthomonas cannabis pv. cannabis (assembly GCF_000802365.1). Lineage (GTDB taxonomy): Bacteria > Pseudomonadota > Gammaproteobacteria > Xanthomonadales > Xanthomonadaceae > Xanthomonas > Xanthomonas cannabis. The sequence goes on along the minus strand of NZ_JSZE01000030.1, from coordinate 11,168 downwards.
CCAAGCCGGTGGACACCGGGCCGCGATCGGATCTGCATGCGCAGGTGCTGCTAGACCGCGCGCATTTTTCGCCGGGCCAGATCGATGGCGAACGGGGCTCCAACCAGAAGCGGGCGGTGTCCGGCTTTCAGGCTGCACACAAGATCAAAGTGACCGGCGAGCTGGATGACGCCACCTGGCAGGCGCTGCAGGCCGACAGCACGCCGGCGCTGGTGCAGTACACGCTGACCGACGCCGACGTGGCCGGCCCTTTCCAGCCGATTCCCAAAGGCCCGGCCGAGCAGGCCACGTTGTCTGCGCTGGGCTACGCATCGGTGGACGAGGCGCTGGGCGAACGTTTCCATGCCGCGCCGGAACTGCTGCGCCAGCTCAACCCCGGCGTGGATCTGGGCAAGGCCGGCAGCGTCATCCAGGTGCCGAACATCGACGGCGTCACGCCCCTGGCCAAGCCGGCCAAGCTGGTGGTGGACAAGTCCGAATCGACGCTGCGCCTGTTCGATGCCGACGGCAAGGTGTATGCACAGTTCCCGGTGTCTTCCGGCAGCAAGCACGATCCGCTGCCGATCGGCCGCTGGAAGGTGCTGGGCGTCGCGCGCGACCCGGTGTTCAAGTACAACCCCAAGTTGTTCTGGGACGCGAAGAAAGACGATAAGAAAGCCACGTTGCCGGCAGGCCCGAACAACCCGGTCGGGCGCGTGTGGATCGATCTGTCCAAGCCGCACTACGGCCTGCATGGCACGCCGGAACCGGGCCACGTGGGCAAGACCGAATCGCATGGCTGCGTGCGCCTGACCAACTGGGATGTGGTCAATCTGGCCAGCGTGGTCGGTCCGTCCATGCCGGTGGTGATGCAGGAGTAAGCATGAAACTGCTGATGATCTTGATCGCAGGCCTGGCGATCGGCGCAGGCGGCTATTGGTGGCTGGAGCGCAGCGCACCCGAGGCGCAGGTGCCGTCGCCAGCGACCGCTGCACCGGCCGTTGCAGCGCCGTCCACGGCAACCGCCGCTGTGTCGGCGGCTGCGCCTGCACCCGCACCCACCGTCCCGGCCGCGGCAGAGCCAATGAGCGCTGCCCCGGCACCTGCCGCCTCAGCCCCCGCGGCCGATGCGTCGGCGGCCGTCTCCGGCCTGCTGATTCCGGTGCAAGGCATCGGCCGCGAGCAGTTGCAGGACACCTTCACCGATGCGCGCAGCGAAGGCCGGGTGCATGACGCCATCGATATCCTGGCACCGACCGGCACACCTGTACTTGCGGTCTCCGACGGGACAGTGGAAAAGCTGTTCAACAGCGAACGTGGTGGTCTGACCGTGTATCAGTTCGCGCCGGGTGGCACGTACTGCTATTACTACGCCCATCTGGAACGCTATGCCGATGGGCTGGCAGAGACGCAATCCATCCAGCGTGGCCAGGTCATCGGCTATGTAGGCAGCACCGGCAACGCAAATCCGGCCGCGCCGCATCTGCATTTCGAAATCCACCGCCTGGGGCCGGAAAAGCAGTGGTGGAAAGGCGATGTGCTCAATCCCTATCCCATCCTGCATGGCGACCAGCCACTGCAGTGATTCCCCTGACGCTGCGCCCTCGTACCGGAGTGCAGCGGCATCGCAGCTGGACCTGCCGCACGCGGCGATGGCGTTCTGACCAACGACATCGCCGCATTGCGCAGACGCCTCAGATCAGCATCCCGCCGGACACTTCGATGCGCTGCGCGTTGATCCAGCCCGTGCCCGGCGCCAGCAAGGCCGCCACCACCGGCCCGATATCGTCCGGCAGGCCCGTCCGGCCCAACGCGGTGAACGAAGCCACCATCGCATTGACCTGCGCGTTGTCGCGCACCGTGCCGCCGTTGAAATCGGTCTCGATCGCTCCCGGCGCCAACGTGTTGGCACGGATGCCGCGTGCACCCAGCTCCTTGGCGAGATAGCGGGTAAACACTTCCACCCCGCCTTTCATCATCGCGTAGGCAGAGGAACCCGGCAGCGCGAAGCGCGCCAGCCCGCTGGAGACGTTGAGGATGCGCCCACCGTCGGCGATCAGTGGCAACAATGCCTGGGTCAGGAAGTACGGCCCCTTGAGATGGGTGTCGACCAGCGCGTCGAACTGCGCCGGCGTGGTGTCGGCGATGGCGGCATGCAGACCGGTGCCCGCGTTGTTGACCAGCGCATCGAACTGGATGCGCCCCCACCCGGTCAGCACCGCCTTCAGCTGACTGGCGAATCCAGCAAAGTCATCGGCCTTGGCGACATCCAGCTGCAACGCGTGCGCGCGCCAGCCCAACGATTGAATCTGCGCCACCACCGCTGCGGCTTCGTCGGCCTGGCTGCGGTAGGTCAGCACGATGTCGTTGCCATCGGCAGCGAGCGCAAGCGCGGCATTGCGCCCCAGCCCGCGGCTGCCGCCGGTGATCACGGTGATGGGTGTGGTGGTGGTCGACATGGGCAAACTCCTGGGGTGATGACGGCGATAGGTGGCGTGGCGACGATCAGATAAGGCGACCGCGCAATGCGTTACGAACGCGCTCAGGCTAGTGCGCTTGCCGTGCCGCATAAATCAGCTCAATCTGACTTCACCGTTCAAGATCCCCGACCAATCGATGGACACCATGGAGTCGCTGCGCGCCTTCCTGCGCGTTGCCGAGCTGGGCAGTTTCACCCGTGCCGCCGACACCCTGGGCCTGCCCAAGGCCAGCGTCTCGACCGCCGTGCAACGGCTGGAAGCTTCGCTCGGTACCCAGCTCCTGCATCGCACCACGCGACGCGTGCAGCTCACCGGCGATGGCACCGCGTTCTCGCAACGCGCCCGCGACATCCTCGACGACATGGAGGAGTTGCACGGCATGTTTCAGCGCGAACGCGGCCAGCTGCGCGGTCGCCTGCGGGTGGATATGTCGTCCGGCATCGCACGCAACTTCGTGATCCCTGCGCTGCCGTCGTTTCTGGCCCGGCATCCACAGCTGGACGTGGAGATCAGCAGCACCGACCGTCGCGTCGATGTGGTGCGCGAAGGCTTCGATTGCGTGCTGCGCGTGGGCACGCTTGAAGACACCAGCCTGGTCGCGCGCCCGCTGGGTGCGGTCCGCATCGTCAGCTGCGCCAGCGCCGACTATCTTGCCCGCCGCGGCACGCCAAGCTGCCTGGACGATCTCGCCCAGCACGACCTGGTGCATTACGTGCCAACGCTGGGGCAGCGCTCGCCCGGCTTCGAATATCACGACGGGCAGCGCTATCGGCTGCTGCCGATGCAGGGCCCGGTGACGGTGAACAATGGCGATGCCTATCTTGCCGCCGCGCTCGCAGGGCTGGGCATCATCCAGGCGCCAGCCAGCCCGTTGCGCCCGTATCTGGACAGCGGCGCGCTGCGTGTCGTGCTTGCCGACCACCCCGCCGAACCAATGCCGGTGACGTTGTTGTATGCGCAGCGCCGCCATCTGCCGCAGCGCGTCAGCGCCTTCATGGAATGGGTGGCGCAGGTGCTGGCACCGCAATTGGAACCGGTGGTGCGTTGAGCGATGGTCACCGCAGCGATGCGGCGCAGTGTCGTTGGGGTGCTGCAGGCATGGCGCGCTGCAGACGCCGCACCGCGGTCATGCCAACCGGGTCGTGCGCGTTCCCGTCCGCACCACGCCGTTCCAGCGCGACAGCCAAGGGCTGCCACTGACAAAACGCTCCGCTCCACGGCAGACCCGCCCTTCCCGTCACTGCGTGGACGGGCATAAAAAAACACAGGCACCGTTCCGGCTGCCTGTGTTTTGCTCGACAAGACTGGGCAGCAAGGCGCCCGGCGTGGCCGTGGATCAGAACGTGTAGTTGAAGGTCAGCATGCCGTTGCGCGATGCACCCCATGCGCCATAGCCGCCGTTGAACTGCGCGTAGTAACGCTTGTCGAGCAGGTTGTCGACGTTGAGTTGCACGGAAAACTGCGGCGACAGACGGTAGCGTGCGAATGCGCTCACCAAGGCATAGGCGCTCTGCTGGAAGGTGCCGTAGACCGGGTCCACGTAGTACGCACGGTTCTGCCAGTTGACGCCACCACCGACGGTGAGATCGCTCCACGCACCCTGCGGGGTGTAGCTGCTGAACAGCTTGATGGTGGTGCGCGGCAGGTGGGTGTTGATCGAGGTGCCGCTGTCGTCGCGTGCGGTGTAGTGCGAGGCGCCGAAGGTGGCATTCCAGCCCTGGGTCAGGCGGCCGGAGAGCTCGAAGTCGAAGCCTTCGCTGACCACGCCGCTGGCAGCCACGAATGCGGACTCGCTGCTGCCCGGCACGAAACCGCCGGTGGCCACGCCCAGGTTGTCCTGCTCGATGCGGAACAGGGCCAACGAAGCATTGAGCTGATCGTCGAACCATGCGGCCTTGACGCCGGCTTCGTAGCCCTTGCCGCTCAACGGATCCAGGTAGCCACCATTGGCATCGCGCAGCGTCTGCGGGTTGAAGATTTCGGTGTAGCTGACGTAGGTCGACCACACATCGTTGATGTCGTAGACCAGGCCGGCGTACGGAGTAACTTCAGTCTGGCTGTCGGAAAACGGCACCAGGCGTTGCGTGGTCGAATCGAAGTTGCGGCCATCGATCTGCCAGTCGGTGTAGCGCGCACCCACCAGCAGCGTCAGCGGGTCGGCCAGCGAGAAACGTGCGGCCACGTAGGCGGCCTTCTGCGTGATGGTGCCGTCGCTCTGCACCGAGCGCGGGCTCCAGTTAGGCTCCGGATAGGCTCCGGTCCAACCGAAGTAGCTGTCCAGCGGCGCCGGGAAATCGAAGGTGCCGTTGTTGACGTACTCGCGGCGGTTGTAGCTGGCGCCGGCCACCAGGTGATGCTCACGGCCAAACAGCTGGAACGGACCTTCCGCGTACACATCGGCGCCATCGGCCTTGCGCTCGGTCTGGTAGTTGCCCGAATACGGCACCACGCCGCCGCCGGTGGCGCGGTCGAAGCCGAAGATCGTATAGAACGGGTAGAAGAGGTGGTTGGCCGCTTCGGTCTTCTCGTGGCTCACGTTGGCCTTGAGGGTCCAGCCGCTGTCGAAGCTCTGCTGCAGGCTGGCGAAGGTGCGCTGCAGGCGCGTGTCCCAGAAGGTCCAATCGGCGGCTGGATTGAACGAGCGGTCGTAGTTGGGACGCGTGCCATCGCTGTAGAACAGCGGGAAGCCGCCCCAGGTGACATCGTCCGATTCCTTCTTCTGGTATTCGTAGCCCACGCTCAGCAAGGTGCTGTCGGTGAGGTCGGCATCGATGATGGCCGAACCGATCTTCTTGCGCAGGTTGTAGCGGTCCATGTCGGACTCGCCGTCCTGATACACGCCCACCACGCGCGCGCGCACGGTGCCTTCGGGGCTCAGCGGCACGGTGACATCGGCCACGCTGCGGGTCTTGTTGAAGTCGCCGCCGCCCACCGACACGGTGCCGGTGAAGTCGCGGCTCACCGCATGCTTGCGCACCAGGTTGATCGACGCCGACGGGTTGCCCGAACCGGTGAGCAGGCCGGTGGCGCCGCGCACCACTTCCACGCGGTCGTACAGCGCCACGTCCAGCGCCGAATCGCCGTAGCTCCAGGCCTGCTCCATGTAGGCCGGGATGCCGTCGAACTGGTAGTTGTCGATGTAGAAACCGCGCGCGAAGAACTCCAGCCGCTCGCTGTCGCTCTGCGCCACCGAGATGCCGGTGACGTTGTTGAGCACGTCGGTGATGCTCTGCAGGTTCTGGTCGTCCATGCGGTCGCGCGTGATCACGGTGACCGACTGCGGAATCTCGCGCAGCGCCAGGTTCATGCGCGTACCGGCGGTGGTCTTTTCCACCGTGTAGCCCTTGGCCTGCTCACCCTGCACGTTGAGCCGGTCCAGGGTGGTGACCTCGGCTTCGCCGGCCGGCGTTTCGGCAAGTGCCTGGCCGGCGGCCAGTGTGCACAGCGCGGCGAACACCGCATGCGACAGCGCGCGCGGGCGCCGCGCGATGGGAAGAAGACGCATTACGGTAGGACGGTTCATCACGGCTCCGGCACAGACAATCGAGGGCGGCCCGCCGCAGGATGTGCGGCGGCAGACAAGGGGGAAGGACACGCCACGGAATCGTGGCAGCGCCGCATTTTAATGGGAATGATTCACATTTTAAACAGGCAGTGCGCATCGCCTGGCGCGGCTGCGCGTCGAAGCGAACGCTTCAGCAGGATTTCGGGCCGCGCAGGCCTTTGCCGGGCCAAGGTTTACCCCTGTGAGGACGCCGTCTGGCACCGCGACCGGACCCATCAGGTCCACCCGTGCCGACGTCTCCGGCGCAGAGGCGACCGCGACAGCAAGCTCCCTGCGTCCCGTTTGCCGAGGGGAGATTTCACCCGGGTCCGCGACTGGCGGCACCAGCCTGCCGATGCCCGGATCCTCAATCTTTGTTGCTGACGGCTAGTGCGCCGGCAGCTCGGGCATGCGCGGCCAGTGACCGGGTGTACTCAATGCACGCTGTACCACGCTGGGTGAAGGATCGCCTCCACCTGCCTGACTGCCTGAGTGCGACGTAGCAGTGGTTGGCACTTCAGCGTCCCTGGCAAGCCCACGTTGCGCCCGCACCGACACCTCCCTGCCCCGCGCGCGCGCGCGCACACGCGGCATGTATTCAAGCGCTCCTGCATGCACACGCTCGGTGTCATCGGCCCATGGCAATGCCCGCACAGGACACGCGACGCGCTGAGGTAATCAACAAAAAACGCCGGCAAACGCCGGCGTTTTTCAATGCCACACTGCGCGGATTTACAGCGCCTTCGCCGCGTTCACCACGTGCTCGGCAGTGATCTTGAAGTACGCATACAACTGATCGGCCGGCGCCGAGGCGCCGAAGGTATCGATGCCGATCACATCGCCGTCCAGGCCCACGTACTTGCGCCAGAAACCGGTCACACCGGCTTCCACCGCCACGCGCTTGCGCACTGCCTTCGGCAGCACGGATTCGCGGTACGCCGCATCCTGGCGGTCGAACACATCGGTGGACGGCATCGACACCACGCGCGTCTTCAGACCCGCGGCATCCAGGGTCTTCTTGGCTTCCACCGCCAGACCCACTTCCGACCCGGTGCCGATCAGGATCACGTCAGGCGTGCCGCCTTCGGCATCGGCCAGCACGTAACCACCGCGTTCGATCAGCTTGATCTGCTCGGCGCTGCGCGGCTGGTGCTGCAGGTTCTGGCGGCTGAAGATCAGGCAGCTCGGGCCGTCCTTGCGGGTGATGGCGGCCTTCCAGCTCACCGCCGACTCCACCGCATCGCCCGGGCGCCACACATCGTTGTTGGGGATGTAGCGCAGCGAGGCCAGGTGTTCCACCGGCTGGTGGGTCGGGCCGTCTTCGCCCAGACCGATCGAGTCGTGCGTGTACACGTGGATGGCATGTGCCGGGTTCAATGCACTCATGCGCACGCCGTTGCGCGCGTAATCGCTGAACACCAGGAAGGTGGCATCGAACGGAATGAAGCCGCCATGCAGGGCCAGGCCATTGGCAATGGCCGTCATGCCGAACTCGCGCACGCCGTAATACACGTAGTTGGCGTCCGGGTCGTCGGTGGCGACCGACTTGCTGGCCTTCCACAGAGTCAGGTTGGAATGCGCCAGATCGGCCGAGCCGCCGATCAACTCGGGGAGCAACGGCGCAAACGCTTCGATCGCCAGCTGCGAGGCCTTGCGCGAGGCGATGGTCTGGCCGTCTTCCTGCGCCTTGGCGATGTAGGCATCGGCCTTGGCGATGAAGTCGTCCGGCAGTTCGCCGTGCGAGCGACGGGTCAGCTCGTCGGCTTCGCTGGCGTACTGCTTGCTGTATTTGTCGAACAGCTGCTCCCATTCGGCCTGACGCAGGGTGCCGGTGCCGCCGGCGCGCCAGCCAGCGTAGATCTCTTCGGGAATTTCGAACGGGCCGTATGGCCAGTCGAGCGCCTTGCGGGCGCCTTCCAGTTCTTCCTGGCCCAGCGGCGCGCCGTGCGAGGATTCCTTGCCGGCCTTGCTGGGCGCACCGAAACCGATCTTGGTGCGGCAGCAGATCAGCGTGGGCTTGTCGCTGTTTTCCAGCGCGGCCTCGATGGCGGCCTTGATCTTGTCGGCGTCATGCCCGTCCACGTCACGGATGACGTGCCAGCCATAAGCCTCGAAGCGTGCCGAGGTGTTGTCGCTGAACCAGCCGGCAGTGTTGCCGTCGATGGAGATCTGGTTGTTGTCCCAGAACGCGACCAGCTTGCCCAGGCCCCAGGTGCCGGCCAGCGAGGCGGCTTCGTGCGAAATGCCTTCCATCAGGCAGCCATCGCCCATGAACACCCAGGTACGGTGATCGACGATCTCCAGTTCCGGTCGGTTGTAGCGCTGCGCCAGCAACTTTTCGGCCAGCGCAAACCCGACCGCATTGGCAAAGCCCTGCCCAAGCGGACCGGTGGTGGTCTCCACGCCGGGGGTTTCGCTGCGCTCGGGGTGGCCGGCGGTCTTGCTGTGCAACTGACGGAACTGCTTGAGCTGCTCGATCGGCAGGTCGTAACCGGACAGGTGCAGCAGCGCGTACTGCAGCATCGAGCCATGCCCGTTGGACAGCACGAAACGGTCACGGTTGAACCACTGCGGGTTGTTCGGGTTGTGCCGGAAATAATCGTTCCACAGCACTTCGGCAATATCGGCCATGCCCATCGGCATGCCGGGGTGACCGGACTTGGCGGCTTCGACCGCGTCTGCGGCAAGAAAACGGATGGCGTTGGCCAGCTGGCGGCGGGTGGGCTGGGTCATGGGCGTCTATGGAAGCGGAGGGGAACACCGCTGGAAGCGGAGGCGCCTATTCTCCCACACGGCGCGTTAGGGGGCCGGGATTGGTGATTGGGGAGTCGGGATTGGTGAAAGCAGCGGCGAGCTGACCTTCATGCAGAAGGCCCCATGCCCCCCTTCGCAACAGCCCGCTTGAGCGAATCCCCAATCCCGATTGCCGAATCCCTACTCTTCACCCTTGGCCACCAACGTTGTCAGCGCCAGATCCCCGGTCACGTTCAACGCCGTGCGGCACATGTCCAGGAAGTGATTGACGCCCAGAATCATGCCGATGCCGACCGGGTTGACCCCGACCATGGCGCAGATCAGCGCCACCACCGGCAGCGAGCCCGACGGCACGCCTGCGGTGCCGATGCCGCCCAGGATGCACACCAGCATCACCATGAACTGCTGGCCCAGGCTCAGGTCCACGTTGAAGAACTGCGCCAGGAAGATCACCGTCACGCCTTCGAACAGCGCGGTGCCGTTCTGGTTGGCGGTGGCACCCACGGTCAACACGAAGCGCGATACGCGCGGCGGCAGACCCATCTCGTCGGCCACGCGCAGCGCAGTCGGCAGGGTGGCGTTACTCGACGCGGTGGAGAACGCCATCATCGTGGCCGCCTGGGTCTGCTTGAAGAAGCCCAGCGGCGAGCGCCCGGCAAACTTCACCGCCAGCCCGTAGCTCACCACCATGTGCAGGCCCAGCGCCAGCACCACCACGCCCACATAGGCGCCCAGGCGGATCAACAGATCGAAGCCGAACAACGCCGCCAGATTGAACATGAAGCAGGCCACCGCATACGGCGCCAGGCGGATCACCAGCCCGATCAAGGTCATCGAAATTTCGAAGATCCCCTCGATGCCGCGCTTGAGCGTGGCGACCTTTTCGTCGGCGGTCAGCACCATGCCCACACCGAACATCACCGCGAAGAACATCAGCGACAGGATCGCACCATTGCTCGACGCGGCGGCAATCACGTTGTTGGGCACGATCGACAGCAGCATGTCCATGCCCTGCGGCTGGGTGCCGGAGCTGGAGATGATTTCGCGGGTGCGGTCGGCGTTTTCCTGGATCAGCTGGTTGGCCAGCTGCGGGTCCACGCCAGCGCCGGGCTTGAGCACGTTGACCAGCACCAGGCCCAGCAATACCGCCACGCCGGACAGCACCACGGTATAGCCCAGGGTGCGCCAGCCCACCCGTCCAAGGGCACGGATGTCGCCCATCTCGGAAATGCCCATGACCAGCGCCGAAAACAGCAGCGGCACGATCAGCATGAAGATCAGATTGAGGAACACCTGCGAAAACGGCGTGGTGACGTACTTGGTCACCAAACGCACCCACTCGGCGTCGCTGCCGGCCAGGTAATAGACCGCAAGACCCAACAACAGGCCGACGGCGAAGCCGATCCCCATCTTCCAATGCAGGGGCAGGCCCGGGCGGCGCGCGGCTGGGGATGCAGTCATCTGGTCGGCCTTGTTCTGGACACAAAGGCCGGAGCTTAACAAACGCCAAGGATGCGGCCACCTACCCGGGTGCTCCTGCGCGCCTGCTGCGGGTAGGTGCGCTTCTCAATCTTGGTTGATGCAAGCGTTGAAACTCGCTTTGCACCTGACTGTTCCCACCTGCGCGGCAACGGAAATCTCAAGTCGTAGCGGCGCCTCCTATGTCGTCAGATGCCAGGTCGAAAGCCTGGTGTATCGAGTGCGCGGTGCCCTCACCGCTCGCGGGACACGCCGTTAACCCGTCCATGGGGGCTCGGTGGCGGCATCCATGCCGCCAACGGTCCCGCAATCGGTGAAGACACCGCACCAGACAGTTGGCTGGTGGTTTATTGAAGAGAAGAAACAGCGTCGCAAGTTTGCCGATCGCTTGTTGAAAACTCTGCAGACCGACCAACTCGACTGGTCCTTGCCCGCTCACCGTCGCGGGACCTTGAGCGGCATGGATGCCGCGCCAGAGCTACATGGACGTACTTGCAGCGTGTCCTGCGATGGTGGGCGGGCAAGGGCCCTGCAACAAAGGCGCAGCAGTCACGCTTTGCTCTCGGCGACACCGTTCGCAAACCAGGCACATGGAGCTCAAAAAAACTACACCGCCATGGAAGTGACGACCATCATCATCCATCAATCGCTGCCGACTTATCGCAGCCGATCAAGACCCCGGCGGATACAACGGCGCCAGCACATCGGGCTCCGCCGCGCTCGCATGCCGCCAGCGGGGACCCTTGGCAAATGCGTCGCGTAGCGCGGCGCGTGCCCCTGCCACATCCCCGCCGCCACCCCAGCGCGCACGTTGCATTCGCGCCACGGCGTCGCGCTGGGCGGGATCGGCCAAGGCGGCCAATACGCTGTCGATATCGGCCACACCGGCCATGCCGCAGAGCACGTTTGCCACATCGTCCATGCCGCCACTG
>NZ_JSZE01000003.1 GCF_000802365.1 Xanthomonas cannabis pv. cannabis | reverse complement strand
GCACGGCGCACTGCACCCGCACGCTCATCGCGTCATGCCCCGGGCAAACACCTGGCGCAGGGTGGCGTCGGGCGGTGCATCCAGATAGTGCACGGCGTGCGCGATGCCGGCGGCCTGCCAGCGTGCCTGACGCGCGCGCTGGGCGGCGGCAAAGCGCTGCAGGTAGTCCGCGCGCATCGCCGCGCCATCGCCGAGCAGTTCTTCGCCGGTTTCCGGGTCGCGGAAGCGGTGGCCGCCATCGAACGGGAAATCGCGCTCATCGCAGGTCAGCACCTGCAGCTGCACCACGTCGCGGCGGGCGGCGGCGAATTTTTCCAGTGCGCTGGCCAGTTCTTCATCGAAGCCGTCGCCGATGGACAGCAGCAGGTCGTGTGCGGCGATGCGTTCCCATAACGGACGCACCGCATCCAGCCCCGGCCAGCGGCCACCGGCGCGCAGGCCGTGCAAGGCCAGCCACAGCCGGTCGCGCTGGCGGCTGCCGACACCGGCCGGCACCGCCACCAGGCCGCCGCCATGCAAGGCATACAGCCCGACGCGATCGCCCTGCTGCAGCGCCACCTCTGCCGCACAGGCGGCCAGCGTGGCCATCGTGTGCAGGCGGGTGTGGTCCGGGCGCGCGCTGTCGGCCTGCCCGGCCGATGCGGTGGCATCGAGCAGCAGCCACACGGTGAGCGGGCTTTCGCGCTCGGCTTCGCGCACGAAAAAGCGGTCAGAGCGTGCGTACAGCTTCCAGTCGATCTGGCGCAGCGCATCGCCCGGTTCGTAAGCGCGGTATTGGGCGAATTCCAGACCGGCGCCGCGGCTGCGGCTGGCGTGCTGGCCGATGCCGTGGCCGCCCTGGGCCTGACGCGCCCGCAGCTGCAGGCCGCGCAGGCGGCTGCGCACATCGGCTGGAATCAGCGCCGGCAACGGGGCGTGCATGTCGTTGCGCTCAGCCCGGGTACGGCACGGCATGCAGCAGCGCAGCGACCACATCGTCGGCGCTGCGCTGTTCGGCCTCGGCGGCAAACGACAGCAGCAGGCGATGGCGCATCACCGGTGCTGCCAGCGCCAGCACATCCTCGCGGGTGGCAGCCAGGCGCCCGTGCAGCAGGGCACGGGCCTTGGATGCCAGCACCAGCGATTGCCCGGCGCGCGGGCCGGCGCCCCACTTGACCCACTGCCGCACCGCGTCGCCGGCCTGCGGGCCGGGCCGGCTGGCCCGCACCAGGCGGTTGATCCAGGTCAGCAGCTCCGCGCCCACATGCACATCGCGCACCTGTCGCTGCAGCGCCTGCACACTGGCCGCGTCCATCACCTTGGGCACCTGCGCGCCGGCGCTGCCGGTGGTCTGGCTGAGGATGTCGCGCTCTTCCTGCTCGCTGGGGTAATCCACCCGCACATGCAGCAAAAACCGATCCAGCTGCGCTTCCGGCAACGGGTAGGTGCCAGCCTGTTCGATCGGGTTCTGCGTGGCCAGCACGAAGAACGGCGACGGCAACGCATAGGTGGTGCCGGCATAACTGACGGTGCGCTCGCTCATCGCCTCCAGCAGCGCCGCCTGGGTCTTGGGCGGGGTGCGATTGAGCTCGTCGGCCAGCAGCAGGTTGGTGAAGATCGGCCCCTGCTGGAAACGGAAATGCCGATGCCCGGTGCCATGGTCTTCTTCCAGCAACTCGGTGCCCAGGATGTCGCTGGGCATCAGGTCGGGGGTGAATTGCACGCGGCGGAACTGCAGTTCCAATGCCTGGCCCAGCGAGCGCACCAGCAGCGTCTTGCCCAGGCCGGGCGCACCTTCCAGCAGGCAATGGCCGCCGGCCAGCAGGCCGATCAACAGTTGTTCCACCACCGCGTCCTGCCCGACCACGGCATGGGCCAGCGCGGCGCGCAGTGCGCCAAGTTGCGAAAGCTGGGCGCTGAGGGTGTCTTCGTTGGGGGAGGTCATGGAAAACGTCTCGTTATGTGGCTGCTGGTGCAGGAGCGCGCTGGCGCGCGATGTGGCGTTATCGATACGGCATCGCGCGCCAGCGCGCTCCTACGGATCGATGTCAGTTGGTCAACGCATACATCACGATGTTGACGCCGAAGCGGGTGTTGTCTTCGGCCAGGAAGCGCTTGTTGCGCCAGTCGTAATCCCATTCGCAGCCGTAATCCTTGTTGCTGTACAGCACTCCCAGCCGGCCGTCGATGCTGATGCCCTTGAGGTAATCGTGCACCAGGTCATCGCCCCAGCCATTGAGCTCGAAGCTGGTGGCCGGCGGGCCATCGGGAAACTTGAAGAACGCGCTGTAGAGGCGATGCGACTTGGGCAACTTCTGCAGTGCGGTCTTGCCGAAGATGGAGGCCATCTGCGCTTCGAACGAGGTGGCGAACAGGCCATCGATGTCGTGGTTGCAGTCGTCCACGAACACGAAGCCGCCATTGCGTACGTAGTGTTCGAAATTGCGCCGCTCGGCCGGATTGAACTCCACCAGCTTGTGCCCGGACAGATAGCAGAACGGCGCCTGCAGCATGCGCGGGTCGGCCAGATCCAGCACATGCTCCTCCGGGTCCACGCGCAACTGGGTGTAATCGATCAACGAGGTGATCAGGTTGGACGGCATGCGCGCATCCACATCCCAATCGCCCGAGTCATACCGCAGCCGGGTAAACCAGAAATCGTAATTACCCGCCGCCCGTGCCTGCCGCGGTAGCGCCAACGCAGCGACGCTACCGAGCAGCAGACCGAGAAAGTGGCGGCGATCAGCCAAGCGCGGCACCGGGGATCGGAGCGCTGGAACAACACGTGCCGGCAAGATGACGGGCGCAGGAGAGCTGCGTGCGCTCTTCGAATCCCGAATCCCCATTCCCGAATCCCTGCCCCTCACTCACACCGCATCCGACAATGAGGTAAACGTAAAATCACGCAGCCGCATCGGCGGAATCATCATCACGAAGCTGGATTCATCGCCAGCCACGCGCACCGGCTTGCCGAGTTCGTCGATGTTATTGAGCATGATCACCGGCGATTCGTTGAAGCGGAAATTCTTCACCGGATACTTGATCTGTCCGTTCTCGATGTAGAACGTGCCATCGCGGGTGAGCCCGGTGAGCAGCACGGTCTGCGGGTCGACCATGCGGATGTACCAGGTGCGCGTGACCAGGATGCCTTTCTCGGTACCGCGCACCAGCTCGGCGATGTTCTTGTCGCCGCCGGCCATCAGCAGGTTGCCCGGCTCGCCGACCGCACGCTTGCCGTTCTTCTGCGCCCAGAAACGCGAATACTGCAGGTTGGCGATCTTGCCGTTTTCCACGATGGCCATCTTCTCGCGCGGCAGGCCTTCCTCGTCCCACGGCAGCACCGCCGCGCGCGCATCCCACGGGTCGGCGGTGATGTTCACGCGCGAGTCGTAGACCTGCTCGCCGAGCTTGTTGCCGCCGCCCTTCTTGGACAGGAAGCTGCGGCCTTCGTCGGCGCGGCGTGCGTCGAAGAAATTCATCATGAAGGAGATCAGCCCGGCCGCCGCGGCCGGCTCCAGGATCACCGTGTACTTGCCCGGTTCCAGTGCCTTGGCCTCGGACGAGTCGCTGGCCTTGCGCATCGCGATGCGGATGTCCTGCTCGGCCTTGAAGTCGGCGGCATCCTTCAGATTGCGGCCCACCCAGCCCGAACCTCGGCCATCTTCGGTGCGCACGGTGCAGGTGTAGTCGAAGCGCGCACCGCGCTGGTAGCCGAAGTTGCCCTTGCTGTTGGCGAACGCGGTAAAGCTCTGGCCGTCTTCCAGAAAGCCGGCGGCGATCAGGCCCTTGCCCTTGCACGGTGCGATCGAATCGGCCGCGACCTGCGCACGGAACGTCGGGTCCACCGCTGCCGTGGACTCGCTGAAGGTGGGGCTGGGTTTGTAGGTCTGCTTGTCGACCGCCGGCATGAACTCGGGGTTTTCCGGGGCCAGCCGCGCCAGGTCTTCGGCGCGACGCACCACCCGTTCCAGCGAGGCGTCATCGAACTCGTTGATGGTGGCAACGCCCACGCGCTTGCCGAACGCCACCTGCACCTGCAGGTCGGTGTTGTCGACGATGCCGCTGGTGGACACGTTGTTGAGCGCAAACCGGATGTTGCCGTCGATCGAGCCGGTGAGCGTGGCGGTGCACTCGTCGGCCTTGGACAGCTTGATGACCTTGTCCAGAATGGCCTTGGCCTGCGCTTCGGTAAGGATGCTCATGTGGGTTTCTCCTGTCAGCCGAGCGAGCGGGCGGTGTTGATGACGTTGATGCCGTCGAAACGGGCGGTGGACGACCCATGCGAGACCGCCGAGACCTGACTCGGCTGGCCCTTGCCGTCGAAGAACGAACCGCCCAGGCGGTAGTCGCGCTGATCGGCCACGGCGCTGCAGGCATTCCAGAATTCCGGCGTGCGGATCTGGTAGGCCACGTCTTCGAGCATGCGGGTGATCGCACCATTCTTGATTTCGTAGAACAGCTGCCCACCGAACTGCGCGTTATAGCGCTGCTGGTCGATGGAGAACGAGCCGTCACCGATGATGTAGATGCCGTTTTCCACGTCCTTGATCAACTCGCTCACGCTCAGCGGCGTCTTGCCGGCCGCCAGCGACACGTTGGCCATGCGCTGGAACTGCACGCTCGACCACGAGTCGGCATAGCAGCAGCCATCGGACGCGGTCTTGCCCAGGATATGCGCCTGGTCGCGGATGGCCTGGTAGTCCACCAGCTTGCCGTCGCGGATCAGGTCCCACTGCTTGGTCTTGACGCCTTCATCGTCGTAGCCCACCGCGCCCAGGCTGCCGGGCTGGGTTTTGTCGGCCAGGATGTGCACCTTGTCGCTGCCGTACTGGAAGTTGGCCTTGAGCTTGTCCAGCGTGGCGAAACTGGTGCCGGCGTAGTTGGCCTCGTAGCCGAGCACGCGGTCCAGCTCCAGGGGGTGGCCCACCGACTCGTGGATGGTCAGCCAGGTATGCGAGGGGTCCAGCACCAGGTCGTACTTGCCCGGCTTCACCGATGGCGCCTTGAGCTTTTCCTGCGCCTGCTTGGCCGCGGCGATGGCGTCTTCCTTCATGTCGTAGGACAGGCCGTAATTCACCACACCGTTGGGCGAGACGAACTTGCCGGATGCGGCGCCATCCAGATATTCGTAACCCATGCCCATGGGCGCGGATAGACCATCGCGCGTGCGGAACTTGCCGCTGACCTTGTCGATGGCGGTCACGCTCATCGGGGCCCAGATGCGGTGCACGTCCTGGTCGATGTAGGAGCCGTCTGTGCTGGCGAAATATTTCTGCTCGTTAACCACGAACAGCATCGAGTTGACGAAGTTGGCGCCGGCCGCGGTAGCGGCGGCGTTGACGCCGAGCAGCAGGTCCACCTTGTCCTTGATCGGCACTTCCATCGCGTTCTTCTTGATCGGCGTCTTCCAGCTGACTTCGCCAACGCCCGGCGTTGGTGCCAGCTGCACCGGCGTGCCCTGCACCTTGGCATTGGCCTTGGCAATCGCCGCTGCCTGCGCGGCGGCCTTGGCCACGCCTTGTTCGGTGAGCTCGTTGGTGGCGGCAAAGCCCCATGCACCGCCCACGATCACGCGGACGCCGGCCCCGATGGATTCGGTGTTGACCACGTTCTGCACCTTGTCTTCGCGGGTAATCACGAACTGGCGCAGATAGCGGCCAATGCGCACGTCGCAATAGCTCGCCCCTGCCTGACGCGCAGCGTTCAAGCCGGCGTCGGCCAAGCGCTTCTTGCGGCCCACATCGAAGGGTGTCAACAACTGCTCGGCGGCGATCGCCTTGCCGAAATAGGCCGGCACGATCAGCCCGCCCATGGTCAGCCCGGTGAGGGCCAGGAAATCACGTCGCTGCACGGGCAACTCCCCAATAGTCCCGCGCGGCGCGCAGGTGGTGTGGTGATGCGTGGAGCGCTCCACGCGGCATCGCCGATTCTTGCCGGGCGATGATTGCTGCGTCAAATGACTTTCGGCAGGGGTCCGTGATCAGGTGGAATACCGGCATGCATCGCGTGGTGCGGCTTGGCCGCCTGCGAACGTGGCGAGCGCCGCTGGAGGAACGTAGACCGCGCGATCGTTTTGCCACGCAGGTCAGTCGATTCGTCGCAGGCCGGATCAACCTGCCACGTTGCTGCAAGGACCGTCCACGATGGTCGGTGCGCAGAGCGTCAAAAAGAAACCAGCAACATGGCATTTTCGTTATTCAACACACCACCGGCCAACTGTCTGGCGTGGTGTCCTCGCCTCGACAAGACTTCAATAGAACAAATTGATCGCGATACGCACGCACGATGCAGTCGTCGCTACCTGATTGCTCGATCCAGGTAAATCAGGCGCAAAGCGGATTATCTGCGCCTTTGCTGCAGGGCCCTTGCCCGCCCACCATCGCAGGACACGCTGCAAGTACATCCATGTAGCTCCGTGGCGGCATCCATGCCGCCAAGGGTCCCGCGACGGTGGGCGGGCAAGGACCAGTCGAGATGGTCGGTCCGCATGGATCTCAACAGCGACTCGCAAGCTGGCTGCGTGGTGACCTTTGCTTTTCGAAAAAACCACCAACCAACTGTCTGGCGTGGTGTCCTCGCCGATTGCGGGACCGTGTGGCGGCATGGATGCCGCCACCGAGCCTACAGGGACGTACTTGCGGCGTGTCCCGCGAGCGGTGAGGGCACCGCGCCCTCGATCAGGCTTGAAGCTTGAAGATCACCAAGCGCTCGCGATAAGCACCATGCAGGCGTTGCTATCTGATTGCTCGCTACGGACAGGTCAGGCGCAGAGCGTACGGTCTGCGCCATTCCTGCAGGGCCCTTGCCCGCCCACCATCGCGGGACACGCTGCAAGTACGTCCATGTAAGCTCCGTGGCGGCATCCATGCCGCCAAGGGTCCCGCGACGGTGGGCGGGCAAGGGCCAGTGGAGATGGTCGGTGCGCGCAGGTTTCAACAAGCAGTCTGCAAGCTGTCGACGCGACATTTTTTTCAACAAAACCACCAGCCGACACTCGTTGATAGTAGCGCCCCACCTACTTCCACGTAAGACTGCCTTAGCAAAGACACTGCCACCCGTTTGCTCGCAGCCCTCACCCCAACGAACGCGCGGTATTGATCACATTGATGCCATCGAAGCGTGCGGTGGATGACCCATGCGAGACTGCCGAGACCTGGCTCGGTTGGCCCTTGCCATCGAAGAACGAGCCGCCCAGGCGGAAATCGCGTTGGTCGCACACCGCGCTGCAGGCATTCCAGAACTCCGGCGTGCGAATCTGGTAGGCACCGTCTTCCACCAGCCGCGTGACCTGGCCATTTTCAATTTCGTAGAACAGTTGCCCGCCGAACTGCGCGTTGTAGCGCTGCTGATCGATCGAGTACGAACCGCGCCCGTGAATGTACAAGCCGCGCTCGACGTTCTTGATCATCTCGGCAACACCAAGCGGTTGCTTGCCTGCCGCCAGCGAGACATTGGGCATGCGCTGGAATTGCACGTTGGACCACGAGTCGGCGTAACTGCAGCCATCGGAGGCCGTCTTGCCGAGCAGGTGCGCCTGATCGCGCGTGCATTGGTAGTCGACCAGGATACCGTCGCGCACCAGATCCCACTGTTTGGTCTTGACGCCTTCATCGTCGTACCCCACCGCGCCCAGGCTACCCGGCTGGGTGCGGTCGGCGACGAAGGTCACCGCGTCACTGCCCCAACGAAACTTGGCATCGCGCTTGTCCAGCGTAGCGAAGCTGGTGCCGGCGTAATTGGCCTCGTAACCCAGCACGCGGTCGAGCTCCAGTGGGTGGCCAACCGATTCGTGGATGGTGAGGAACAGATTGCTCGGGTCGATCACCAGATCGTACTTACCGGCCTTCACCGACGGCGCGGTGAGTTTGGCGCGCGCCTGCCTGGCCGCGGCAATCGCATCTTCGCGCGCGTCGTAGCTGTGGCCGTAGCCGATCAGCCCGCCTGGCAGTTGATGCTTCTGGCTGGCATCGCCATCAAGGTATTCGTAGCCCATGCCCATCGGCGAAGACAGCCCGTCGCGGGTGCGGAAGGTGCCGCTGGCCTTGTCCACTGCGGTAACAGTGAAAGGGAGCCACAAACGATGCACGTCCTGGTCGATGTAGGAGCCATCGCTGCTGGCAAAATATTTTTGCTCGTTAATCGCAAACATGCGCGAAGCCACGAAGGTGGCACCAGCGTTGAGCGCCGCGGCATTGACGTCCATCAACAGCGCCACCTTGTCCTGCAGCGGCACTTCCATGGCGTTCTTCCGGATCGGCGTCTTCCAGCTGACCTGCCCGGCCGGGGTCACCGGCGCCAGTTGCACCGGCGTGCCGCCCAAGCGCGCATTCGCCTTGGCGATGGCCACCGCCTGCCGCGTGGCCGTGGCCACGCCATCGCTGGTCAACGTGTTGGTGGCCGCAAAGCCCCAGGCGCCATCGGCCAGCACGCGCACCCCCACGCCACTGGATTCGGCGTTGACCACGTTCTCCACCTGCGCCTCGCGAGTGATCACGAACTGGCGCAGATAGCGCCCCACGCGCACATCGCAGTAGCTGGCACCGGCGGCCTTGGCGGTGGTGAGCGCGGTGTCGGACAAGCGCCGGTTGCGGGCCGCATCGTTCGGCGCCAGCAGCTGCTCGGCAGCGATCAGGCGCGTATGCGGCAGCAGCAGCCCGGCAGCACCGATGCCGGACAGGGTGAGGAAGGTACGACGGTCCACGGGTGGTCTCTCCGATCGATGCCTGTGGGGGAAATTCCACACGCCACTGCCCGAGACTTACCGCGCACGCCGGATTGGTCAAGTGCCGACTACCGCACGTTTCGTGTCGCGTGCGCGCCTGCGGCAGAATACCCGTCGCCAAAACCGAACCCGAGTGCTGGTGGCAACAGCGCGGCGTCGCTAGTCTGCGCGGCTGCAATCGATACGTCGATGCGGCCTCGCCGCGGCGACCCACCGCGCCGCCGCCACCTTCTCACTCAGTTCCAGGGACCATCCGATGATCACCACCTCCCGCCTTGCCGTCGTGGCGATGGCACTTGCAGTGTGCATGCCCACCTCGCTGGCGTTCGCGGCCGATTGGTATGTCTCGCCTAACGGCTTGGACAGCAATGCCGGCACGCGGGCTGCGCCCTTGCCAGCGTGATGGCGGCGCAGGCCGCCGCGGCCAGCGGCGACACCGTGTACCTGCGCGGCGGCACCTATCGCCCCACCAACGCGAATGTCAGCGTGAGCGAGCGCACCTACGCCATCGTCAACGACATCACCAAGGATGGCATCCGCTACGTCAATGCCGCCAACGAGCGCCCGGTGTTTGACTTTTCTGCAGTGACGCCGGCAGATCGCCGGGTGGCGGCGTTCCGCGTCCGCGCCAGTAACTGCGTATTTCGCGGCTTCGAGGTGATCGGCGTGCGCATCACCATCGCCGACCGCCTAACCCAGTCCGAAGCCTTTCGTGTGCAGGGCGGCAACGGCAATCGCTTCGAGCGGCTGGTCATCCACGATGGGCAGGCGATCGGCTGGTATCTGGTGGCGGGCAGCAACAACCAGGTGCGCAACGTCGATGCGTACAACAACAAGGGGCTGAACACGTTCTCCTACGGCAACATCGATGGCTTCGGCGTGCATCCCGGCGCCGCCGGCGCCGCCGGCGCCGCCGGCAGCGCCGGCAACCGCATCGAGGGCAGCCGTGCCTGGAACAATAGCGACGACGGGTTCGATCTGATCAACGCCTGGGAAGCGGTCACGCTGGAGCACAACTGGGCGTTCCGCAACGGCCTGGATACCGATGGTACGCCGCTGGGCGACGGCAACGGCTTCAAGGCCGGCGGTTTTGGACGCAACGGTAGCGTGTACCCGCAACCGGTGCCGCGCCATCGCATTGCCTTCAACCTGGCGGTCGGCAACCGCACCAATGGCTTTTATGCCAATCACCAGATCGGTGGGCAGGACTGGATCAGCAACACCGCCATCGGCAATGGGCGCGCCAACTTCGACATGCTGTCGACCCTGGCGGACAATCGCACCGACGTGGCTGGCTACGATCACACCCTGGCCAACAACCTGGGCTACGGCACGCGCACCGAGATCGCCAACCTGGGCGCCGCCACGGCCAACGAGATCGGGCGCAATTCCTTCAGCATTCCGCTGGTTGCGATTGCACGTGACTTCGTCAGCCTGGATGAGCGCCAACTCACCCGTCCGCGCCAGGCCAACGGCGATCTTCCGATGATCACCTTCGCCACGCTTGCGCCCGGCAGTGCGTTGATCGATGCCGGTGCCGACAGCGGTGCGGCATTCAACGGGCGTGCGCCGGACCTGGGAGCCTTCGAATCGCTCTAGCGATGGCGCAGGCGATTTCGCAGCGACGATTCGGTCTTCCGGCGCGTCGACGGAACGGAGGAACGATGCGCGACGCGCGGCGTGACCGGTGAGTGCGAAGCATAGAACGGACTGCGACGAGTCGATGGCTTGCCTGCGTCAGCATCGTCGATGCACCTTGCACAGCGCCGGTGGTGTGGTGGCAGATCATGGTGCCCGGTGGCACCCGATGTGCCTTGGTACCCATGTCGGCGAACATTCCGCAAGATCCGGTACACCATCGCGAGACTGCGGGCCAGCCCGGGCCCTGTCTGCCTGGCAGGCAGGGTCCGGGCGGCGGTGCTAGGGCTTTACCTGCTTGGGTGCATGCCCGAAATACGCCTTGAACGCGCGGCTGAAACCAGCTTCGGACTGATAGCCCACCCGGCGCGCGGCATCGCCCACGCCGACATTGCCGGAGCGGATCAGATCGTCGGCCACGCTCAACCGCCACAGTGCGATGTAGCGCATCGGCGGCTCGCCGGTGACCTGCACGAACTGTTGCGCCAGTAGCGAACGCGACAGGCCGGCATGCCGGGCGAGCTGCTCCACGCTCCAGGGGCGATACGGATCGGCATGGATGGCGTGCAAGGCAAGACCGACGCGCTCGCCGGCCGCGCTGGTGAGCCAGCGCGATTGCTGTGGATGCAAGTCGGCCCAGCTGCGCAGTGCGCGGATCACCAGCAGATCGATGATGCGCGAGACCATCAGCTGCGCCCCGGGCCGCACCTCGTGCGCTTCGGCCATCAAGAAATGCGAGAGCAGGCGCAACCATTCGGGCACGCGTCCGGCATCGCCCGGGATATGGATCAGCGTCGGTAGTGCCCGCATGATCGGCGGCAATGGAAGGCGCTCGTAGCGAAAGATGCCGCCGATGACGCTGGCCATCGCAGCGCCCTCGCCGTGACGGATCTTCAGGCGCGCCGGGTCGAACCGGTCGGCTGCAAAAAAATCCTCGGCACTGCGTGCCGGGCGCTGCGCTTGCGACAGCGTGTGGCCACAGCCATGTGGCAGCACGACCAGATCGCCGGTCTGCAGCTGCAGTGGTGCACCGTCATTTGCAGTGATCCATAGCGAGCCCGCCTCGACAAAATGCAAATGCGATGGCCCGGCCGGCACCCGTGCGTGCATGCCCGCCGCCAGCTCGGCGCTATACACGCCATCACCCTGCAGGCGGATCAAGGTGAGCAGTTGCGACAGGATGTCGGCGCGCGCGGGCTGGGCATCGCCTGCCGCCTGCGGCGCTGGAGGATCGGTCATGGAAGGCGGTGTCCGGGTCATGGTGTCGCGCGGTGCGCAAGCGGAACCTTAGTTCATTCCGACAGAGCCGAGGTGCCCCATGAAACGTACCACCTGCATTCCCATCGCCGCGTTGCTGTTATGCGCGCTGTGCTCCACCACCGTGCAGGCGCTGCCGGCGCCGCGCCCCACCATCGTGCTGGTGCACGGCGCCTGGGAAACCGCTGCGATCTGGCGCCCGGTCGCCGGCCAGCTGCGTGCGCACGGCTACCGCGTCATCGCGGTGAATCTGCCCGGCCGCCCTGGCGGCTCGCAGGCACCGGAAGCGATCAGCCTGGCGGCATATCGCGATACGGTACTGGCCGCGATCAAGGACGAGACGGCACCAGTGGTGCTGGTCGGGCACAGCTTTGGCGGCGTGACCGTGACTAACGTGGCCGAAGCCGTGCCGGCTAGGATCAAGACGCTGGTGTACCTGGCCGCGTTCGTGCCGCAGGACGGCCGCACGCTGCTGGCGCTTGCACAGGCCGACACCGGCAGCCAGTTGCCGCCGCATCTCGCGTTGGACAAGAGCAGGGGCGTCATGTCGGTGGCAACGTCGGCACGCGCGGAGGTGTTCGCCAACGACGCCACGGCCGCGCAACGCGCCGAGGTGCCGGCCATGCTGGTGGACGAGCCCGTGCAGCCGATGATGACGCCGGTGCAGCTGACCTCGGCGCGCTCCGGCAGCGTGGATCGGGTGTATATCCGCACCCTGCAGGACAAGGCGCTCAGTCCTGGTTTTCAGTCGCAGATGATTGCCGCCGCACCGATGCGGATGACCATCGATCTGGACACCGGGCACTCGCCCTTTCTCACGGCACCGACGGCGCTGGTGGCGGCGATCGAACAGGTGGCGCAATGAACCCGCAGATCGAATTGAGTGTGGTGGCCACCCTGGCAGTGCTGTGCCTATGCCTTCCGTTGGTATTTTCCGCACTGTATGCGCGCCAGGTCGGTGCCAAGGCGTTGATCGGCAATCGCGAGGGCATTGCCGACCCGGACGGGGCCGCGGGGCGTGCGCTGCGTGCGCATCGCAATCTGCTGGAAAACTTCCTGCCGTTCGCCGCAGTCGCGCTCGCTGCCATGCTGTTGCAGGTGTCCGGAACCATCACCGTCATCGCATCGTTGGTGTTTTTGGGTGCGCGCATCGTGCATGCGGTTTGCTATCTTTTCGGCATTCCCGGTTTGCGCACACTCGCCCATCACCTAGGCCTGTGGGCGACGCTGGCCTACGCATCGCAGTTGTTTTCATGAGGTTCCCGATGCATGCCAGACACACCGCAGACACGTCGTCGGCAATGTCCCCGCTGACACGCACCACGGTAGTGACATCCGCTGTAACCGAGCCTGCCGGTGCGCTGCGCAAGGCCGTTGCCGTGCGCGTGCTTGCGCTGTCGCTACTGGTCGGGGCGCTGGCGCATGTGCAGGCCGTCTCCGCTACCGAGCGCGACAGTTTCAGCGTGACCATCAAGCCGTTGACCGCGCAGGACGGGACCGTCACCGGGCTGACGGTCACCGAGCAGATCACGCGTGCAGATGCGCGCAGGCCGCTGAGCTTGGTACTGCCCTCGGCCTTGCCAGCCGTGCCGCATAACGCAGACGGCATCAGCGAGCTGCATGTCAGCGACGCCGGTGGCGAGGTCGCGCTGTCGATCGCCGAAGGCGCAGCGGTGGATGGCTTCGACATGCGCCGATGGAGTACCGAGCGGCCGGTCGGTCCGCAGGTGACGGTGCGCTACCGCGCCGCCTTGGTGCCGGTAAGGAGCGGTGGCCCACCCTTTGGCATGAAGGCGGCCGGGCTGGGCGTGGCAGGCAGCTCCAAGAGTTTCGTGCTGCTGCCCGAACAGCTGGACAGCGACGCCAGCACGCTGATGTGGGATCTATCGGAACTGGCGCCTGGCTCCATCGGTGTCGCCAGCGGCGGCGTCGGCACGGTGCGGGTGCCGGGCCCGGCAACGGTCATGGGCGATCTGTGGCTGCTGGCCGGGCCGGCCGTGGTGGCCCAGGCGCAGGACGATGCCGTGTTCAACGCCTACACGATCGGCCAACCGCCCTTCGATGCCGCAGCCACCATGGCGTGGGCACGGCGCGCGTACGACGTGCTGGCAACCGGCTTTGGCTACATCGACGCGCCGCCGCGCTACGACCTGTTGATCCGCGCGTTGCCGATGGCATCGTACGAAACCGGCACCGCACGCCTGGCAGGCGGCAGCAGCCTGATCACGGTGGGCAACGTGTTTTCGCCAGGCCAGGATCTGCACAGCGTGCAGAGCACCATCTTTCACGAGATGGGGCACCAGTGGGTGGGCCAGCTCACCAATGCGGTCGAGCCCTGGTATGCGGAAGGGGTCAACGTGTTCGTGCAGGCGACCTTGCCGTGCGCGGCCGGCCTGCTTCCGCACGCGGCCTGCGCCAACACCATCAACACATGGGCGCAGCAGTACTACGCCAGCCCGGCGCGGCACTGGTCGCTGCAACGTATCGATGCAGCCGGCTTTGCGCAGGAATCCATCCGCCGTATCCCGTATGCGCGCGGCATGTTGTACTTCGCCAGCGTCGATGCCGCCTTGCGTGCACGCTCGGCCGGAAAACGCGGCTTGCTGGACGCACTGCGACCGCTCTACGTCGCACGGCACGCCGGCAAAGCGTTCGAACGCAGCGATATCGAAGCGCTGCTGCGCCGCGAACTGGGCGATGCCGAAGTCACCCGCTTCCGCCAGGTCGTTATCGACGGCACCC
The DNA here is from genome assembly GCF_000802365.1 of Xanthomonas cannabis pv. cannabis. Classification (GTDB taxonomy): domain Bacteria; phylum Pseudomonadota; class Gammaproteobacteria; order Xanthomonadales; family Xanthomonadaceae; genus Xanthomonas; species Xanthomonas cannabis. The sequence goes on along the minus strand of NZ_JSZE01000003.1, from coordinate 40,467 downwards.
AACTGATCGCGCCGCCTTCCAATGCCTTTGGCCCCTGCCTGCAGCGCCAACCACGCCGCCAGATCAGTGAAGGGAAAACAGTGGAAGGCTATGTGTGGCAGCCGGTATCCAGCGGCGCACGCACAGCCGCGTGCCAATGATGCAGATCGCAAGTCAGGCATCCGACTACTGATCAATCGCGCTCCTTCTGCGCCGAGCACATTCTCCTGCGTGCTCGGCGCGGTAGCGCGGCGACTCAGCTCACCCCATCACTTCTTGAAATCGGTGGGACGCTCCAGCTGATAGACCGCCTCACCCAGGTCTTCCAGCTTGCCGGCAATGATGGCTTGCGCATCATAGACACCGCGGTTGTAGAAATACGCGCCGACTTCCCCGGCGAAGAAATCGAGCAGGAACTCGGCATCGAACCGCCCGATCTCCTGCCTGAGTTCTTCGGTGAAATACAGCTGGATCTTGCGGGTGATTGCCGCCCGCTCGCCTTCGGTGAATTTGATGTCGGTCATGGGTACTCTGGTCTGCTCAACTACGTATCCGGGCGATTGACGCTACGACACAGCAAGCTCAGGCTGATCCGTGCTGTTGAACCGAACGCTTGCCCGGCCGGCATCGAGATTGAGCATCAGCTGACAACGGGCCAACAGGAAGGCCTGCCTGCCTGAATGTAGTCAAGGTAGTCGGACTCGGCAATTCCGACGTTGGTCCAGCGATCGGGATACGCCGCCAGGTGTGTACGGGCATACGCGACGGCGGCGGCTGCGTCCGGAACAACGGCAGCAGGGGCATGCTGCTCATCCGGTTCGAATGCGGGAAATCATACAGATCGAAGTAGCCTTCGCTGCCAACGTCCTCAACGTCATGAATCCACAGCTCGATTGAATCGTTTGCTGGTCGTAACTCGATATGGCGAATGTACGTCGGGACGACTGGACGTCTCCCGAGGAACTGCTCGACCGGCTTGTTGCGCCGTAATGTGGCTTGAATATCATCAGTAAAAGATGTCGCGTACAGGCTCCTTGCCTTCAAGCCGCCGCTGCTTCACAGGCACGTCGAGCCGCGCCGTAATACGGCGTCGGCCCGACGTCGCTTACTTGGTTTGACCTTGCGCGCGCTTGAAGTACGCCGTGCGCATCATCGGGTTGCCGTCCTTGAAGTAGGCTTCAATCTCGGTCATGACCTTGCCATCGGCGCTGACCGTATAGGTGCGTGTGGATGCCGGGACGCCTCGATACATCAACTGCATCACCAGCACGCCGGGCTCAGGCATTTTGACGGCGGCACGATCGACCAGGTACGTACCCGAGGCCTTGCCCGGCGTACCGTCCAGCAACAGCGTGGAGTGTGCCTCTAGCGTCTTGTTGTCGTGTTCGGTGATCTCGGCGCTGGTTGCCCACTTGTTGCCCGGAATCTGTTTGAACTCCAGGACGACACGTTTGGGGCGTACCGCCGCCGGCATCGGTAGGCTGGTGGTATCCAGCAGCCAGGTTCCGACCAGTGGCGATGGCGCGGTTGATGCGGAGAAGGCGGGTGTGGCTTGCAACATGACGGCAGCCACCAGTGCGACGCATGCGGTCTTCATGTGAACTCCCTGATCGATAAGTGATCCCTGCGGGCAGTCATGCGACTGTTTGCAAGCCACTATGAGTAGATCAACTTCCCGTAGACCGTCCCACTCCGGCCTGAGCGCGGTATACATCTCTGCCCGGAGCGGAGTCAATTGAGGGCAAGAAATGACGGTTGGCGCGATGCTCTCCGGTCGCCACGTCATCGTGTGCTGCGCCGTCGGTGATTGCCACACATAAAGACACCCGCACTGGGCGGGTGTCCTGGGTGAATCAGTGCTGCGTGTGGCTTGCGCCCAAAATCAGCCTTGCGCCTTATCCGCCTCCAGGTGATATCGCGTGGCCTCATTCACCTCGTTCTTCGAGCCCAAAAATACCGGCACGCGCTGATGCAGCTGCGTGGGTTGAATATCCAGGATGCGCTCGCGCCCGGTGGTTGCGGCACCGCCGGCCTGTTCCACCAGCATGCTCATCGGGTTGGCTTCGTACATCAGGCGCAGCTTGCCGGGCTTGGACGCGTCCTTCTTGTCCCACGGGTAGATGAAGATGCCGCCGCGAGTGAGGATGCGGTGCACGTCGGCCACCATGCTGGCGATCCAGCGCATGTTGAAGTCCTTGCCGCGCGCGCCGTCCTTGCCGGCCAGCAGGTCGCCCACATAGGCCTGCATCGCCGGTTCCCAGTGGCGCTGGTTGGACATGTTGATGGCGTATTCGGCGGTGTCGTCGGGCACGCGCATGTTGGCCTGGGTCAGCAGGAAGCTGCCTTCCTCGCGCTCCAGGGTGAAGGCGTGGGTACCGTGGCCGAGCGTAAGCACCAGCATGGTGCTGGGGCCATAGATGCAGTAGCCGGCGGCGACCTGTTGGGTGCCGGGCTGCAGGAAGTGTTCGTCGCCGGGCTTTTCGGTGCCCTTGGGCGCACGCAGTACCGAGAAGATGGTGCCGACCGAGACGTTGACGTCGATGTTGGAGCTGCCATCCAGCGGGTCGAACAGCAGCAGGAAATCGCCGCTGGGGTACTGGTCGGGCACCGGCTGGCTGTGGTCCATTTCTTCGGAGGCGCACGCGGCCAGATGGCCGCCCCAGGCATTGGCTTCGAGCAGGATGTCGTTGCTCAGCACATCGAGCTTTTTCTGCGCCTCGCCCTGCACGTTGCCGGTGCCGGCATCGCCGAGCACGCCGCCCAGGGCGCCCTTGCTCACGGCGATGGAGATGCGCTTGCAGGCGCGCGAGACGATGGTGATGAGCTGGCGCAGTTCCGCATCGATACGGCCGGCATGTTGTTCTTCGATCAGGAAGCGGGTCAGCGAGGGACGCGACATGGAGCGGGCAGCCTGTTGTAGGAAGTGGGCCGCCATTGTCGCCATTGCGCCGTTAGATTTCGATCACTTGCTGCGCGGTTTGTAGCGTGGCTGATCGAATTTGTGCGAATGGCGCCGGTGATGGCGATGCTTGCCCCCATCCGCCCTTCGGGCACCTTCCCCCGCGGACGGGGGAAGGGAGCGGCGTCTGCGGGCACAAGAAAACCGGGAGGCTGGCGCGCTCCCGGTCTGCAGTACGTCGATGCGGCTGCGCGCCGCGGCGGGGCCGCTTACACCCGGCTGACGGTCGCCACGGCCTGGGCCACGTATTCCAGGTTGCGCTGGCTCAGGGCGGCCACGCAGATGCGGCCAGTGCCCACGGCGTAGATCGCAAACTCGTCGCGCAGGCGGTCCACCTGGGTCTTGGTCAGTCCCGAGTACGAGAACATGCCGGCCTGGCGCTGGATGAAGTCGAACTCCGGCGCGCCCAGCGTGGCCAGTTTGTCTACCAGCCCTGCGCGCAGGGCGTGGATGCGCTCGCGCATTTCGGTGAGTTCCTGCTCCCACAGATCGCGCAGCTCCGGGCTGGTCAGCACGCCGGCGACGAGTGCGGCGCCGTGCGTGGACGGGCTGGAGTAGATCGTGCGGATGATGCGCTTGACCTGCGACTGCACGGCCTTGGCTTCGGCGGCGGTAGCCGAGACCACCGACAGCGCGCCCACGCGCTCGCCATACAGCGAGAACGACTTGGAATACGAGCTGGCGACCACGTAGCTGTCGATGCCTTCGGCGGCCAGCAGACGTACCGCATACGCATCGGCTTCGATGCCCCTGTCGAAGCCCTGGTAGGCAATGTCGACGAACGGGAACAGGTTGCGTTCCTTCAACAGACCGGCCACCTGCTTCCACTGCTCGCGGGTCAGGTCGGCACCGGTAGGGTTGTGGCAGCACGCGTGCAGCAGCACCACCGTGCCCGGCTCCAGCTTGGCCAGGTCGGCGAGCATGCCGTCGAAGTTCAGGCCATGGCTGGCGGCATCGAAATAGGTGTAGTCCACCACCTCGAAGCCGGCCGCGCCGAACACCGCGCGGTGGTTTTCCCAGCTGGGGTTGCTGATGGCGATGGTAGCGGTGGGCAGCAGCTTCTTGAGCAGATCTGCGCCAACGCGCAATGCGCCGCTGCCGCCGACGGTCTGCGAGGTCGCCACGCGCCCGGACGCCACCAGCGCCGACTCGGCGCCGAACAGCAGTTCCTGGGTGGCCTTGTCGTAGGCGGCCAGGCCGTCGATGGGCAGGTAGCCACGCGGTTTGGCCTCCTGCGCAAGCTGCTGCTCGATCTTGTGCACGGCGCGCAACAGTGGGATGCGCCCGTTTTCGTCGTAATAGATGCCCACGCCCAGGTTGACCTTGGTGGGGCGGCTGTCGGCGTTGTAGGCCTCGGTCAGGCCCAGGATGGGGTCGCCTGGAACCTGTTCCACGTTTGCAAAGAAGGACACGGCATGACTCGCTGAAGGACGAAAGAGTGGGGTACTTCCGGGGTGCTCGGCCGCGGCTGGGCCAAACCACTTCATCGTAGCAGCCCATGGCGGGCGTAGCATGCTTCGTTCCGTACGCAACGATGCGGCCACAGTACGGATACGAGACACTATCCCTATGCCCAGACTCACCCTGTTGGCCGCCGCCTGCGGCCTGTTCGCCACGAGCGCCGCGCCGCTCGTCCTGGCCGCCGATCCGGCGCCTTTGCAGGTCCTTCCCACCGTGCAGGTGGACGCCGCCCGTGTGCACGGGGTGGGCGACTTCGACCTGCCGGCCTCGTTCACCGTGGTGGCGGCCGACGACGACAACCGCCGCGGCGCTCAGGTCTCCGAGTTGCTGGACGGCATCCCCGGGCTGGTGGCGCGCGACCGCCAGAACTACGCGCAGGACACCCAGCTGTCGATCCGCGGCTTCGGCGCGCGCTCCACCTTCGGCGTGCGCGGCGTGCGGCTGCTGGTGGACGGCATCCCGGCCAGCATGCCCGATGGCCAGGGCCAGCTCTCGCACTTCAACGTGCTGGGCGCCGAGCGGGTGGAAGTGCTGCGCGGGCCGTTTTCGGCGCTATACGGCAATTCCTCCGGCGGCGTGCTGCAGCTGTGGAGCGCCGACGGCAAGTCGGACGACCCGTGGCGGCTGCGTGCCACCTACGGCAGCAATGCCACCGTCAACGTGGGTGCGCAGTTGCTCGGCCAGCAGGGCGCGGTGCATTACAACCTGGCCGCCAACCATTTCGAGACCGACGGTTTCCGCGACCATAGCCGCGCCAGGCGCGAGTCGGTCAATGCCAAGCTCGGGTTCGATCTGGCCGAGGGCCGCCGGCTGGACCTGGTGCTCAATTATCTGGATGCACCGGATGCGCAGGACCCGCTCGGCCTGACCCGCGCCCAGTTCAACGCCGACCCCGCGCAGGCCACGTCGGTGGCCACCCAGTTCAACACCCGCAAATCGGTGAGTCAGTCGCAGGCCGGGGCGATCTTCACCCAACAATTCGATAACCAGACGCTGCGCTTGATGGCCTATGGCGGGCAGCGCAGCGTGGAGCAGTTCCTGGCGATCCCGGTGGCGGTGCAGCGCAACCCGCTGCATTCGGGCGGCGTGATCGATCTGGACAGCAATTACGAAGGCGCCGATGCGCGCTGGGCCTGGCAGGGTGAAGCGCTCGGCCGGCCATTGCAGCTGACTGTCGGCGCCAATGTCGATCGCCAGTGGCAGCACCGCACCGGTTACGAAAACTTCGTCGGCGACACGCTGGGCGTCAAGGGCGCGTTGCGCCGCAACCAGCGTGACCAGGTGGAAAACATCGACCAGTTCGCGCAGGCGTGGTGGCAGTGGAGCGAGCGCTGGTCCGCGCTGCTGGGCGTGCGCCATAGCCAGGTGCGCTTCGATTCGGACGACCACTACATCGTCGGGCGCAATCCTGACGACAGCGGCCAACGCGATTACTCGGCCACCACGCCAGTGGCCGGCATCGTGTTCCGTGCCACCGAGGACCTACGGGTTTACGCCTCGGCCGGGCGCGGCTTTGAAACGCCCACCTTCAACGAGCTGGGCTACCGCAACGACGGCGGCGCCGGCCTGGCGCTGGATCTGGGCGCGGCGACCAGCCGCAATTATGAGATCGGCAGCAAGTGGCGCGCGCAAAGCGGCGCGGCGTTGCAGGTGGCACTGTTCCGTGCCGACACCGATGACGAACTGGCGGTGGCCAGCAATACCAACGGGCGCAGTACCTACCGCAATATCGGCGCGACCCGGCGCCAGGGCGCAGAGCTCAGCTGGCTGCAGCCGATCGGCGCCACCCAGCAGCTGCAGCTGGCCTACACCTTTGTCGATGCCACAGTGCGCGATGGCTACCTCACCTGTGCCAGCAGCGGCTGCGCGGTGCCCACCGCGCCGGTGGCCAGCGGGTCGCGCCTGCCGGGCGTGCCGCGGCAGCAGCTGTTTGCGCGTTGGCAGTGGCAGCCCGCGCAGTGGCAGTTCGCCGCCGAATCGGTGGCCTCCGGCGCCACCGTGGTCAACGACCTGGCCACCGAACGCGCACCCGGCTATGCCCTGGTCAATCTGGAAGCCTCGCGGCGCTGGACTACCACGTATGGCGCACTGCGCACCTTCGCGCGCATCGACAACGCGCTGGACCGCCAGTACGTCGGCTCGGTGATCGTCAACGACGGCAATGGGCGCTATTACGAGCCAGGTCCGGACCGCACCTACACGGTGGGGCTGCAGTGGGATTTTGGTGGGTGAGCAAACAACCGACGCCCCGCACGACATCACGCACCCTGCTGTTGTAGGAGCGCCCCCGGGCGCGCATCGCTCTGCGCGCTGCTGGAGATCATCCTGTTCCGGTCCGAGTCGATCCGCAGCGAGTCCAGCGATGCCAGAGCGCGTGCTAGCCTCTGCCACTCATTCTCGGCATGGAGTGCACTGATGATGACCTGGAAGCGAATGGTGAACGTGTCGGCAATGGTGGCCGGCCTTCTGCTCTGCAGCGCAGCGTGGGCAGACCACGTGGATATGCGCATCGTGCGCGACTATCCAGCCGGCTCCCCCGCCATCGCAAACATACACGCCTGGCTGCAGCAGCAATCCGGGCTGAGCACGCAGCCCAGGCAGGCACCGCCGCCGGCCGATGCCGCCGCGCTGGGGCCTGTACGTATCAGCACCGCCCTGTTCAATCGTCCGCTGAGCACGCGCGCCGACACCGCGAGTGACGCGGCCCCGCTGCCGGCACGCGGCCAGCCGCGCGACGAGATCACCATTGACGCCTGCAATGGCGATCAGCAGTACCACTGGGTCTATGTGTGGGCAAAGACCGCTGCCACGGCTGCGTGGCAGTTGCGCTCCTATCAGCAAAAAACCGTGGCCGATTGCAAGGCATCGCCGGATGCAGCGCCGGCCACGGCACATGCCGCTGCACCGTGATCGTGCGCCCGTCACCGCCGCGTACCGGCGGTGACGGGCTGGGATCGATCGCGTCATAGCCATCGTATCGTTGCGTCGTCGTCGCGTTGCCCATGTATCGGCGCGATGACGCGCTGCAGCGCATTCGGGTGACCGCACCCCGCCCTGCGCCGGCTGCGTGGTGACGCAGCGCAACAGCCCGCGCGCGGGGATTGCACTGGCACCTGGCTGGGTATACACGTGGCTTCGCCTTTCCTGCCGGAGACCATGATGAACGCGCAACCCGCCACCAAGCCGCTCAACACCGACCCGCAATCGATCTTCAAGCCGCGTTACGACAACTTCATCGGTGGCAAGTGGGTGGCGCCGAATGGTGGTCAGTACTTCGACAACACCACGCCGATCAATGGCAAGGTGTTTACCTCCATTGCGCGTTCCACCGCGCCGGATATCGAAGCCGCACTCGACGCCGCGCACGCGGCCAAGGACGCGTGGGGCAAGACATCCACTACCGAGCGTTCCAACGTATTGCTCAAGATTGCCGACCGCATCGAGCAGAATCTGGAACTGCTCGCCTACGCCGAGACCTGGGACAACGGCAAGCCGGTGCGCGAAACGCTCAATGCCGATGTGCCGCTGTGCGTGGACCACTTCCGCTATTTTGCCGGCGCCATCCGCGCGCAGGAAGGCGGCATTTCCGAGATCGACAGCGACACCATCGCCTATCACTTCCACGAGCCGCTGGGCGTGGTGGGGCAGATCATTCCGTGGAACTTCCCGCTGTTGATGGCGTGCTGGAAACTCGCACCGGCGCTGGCCGCCGGCAACTGCGTGGTGATGAAACCGGCCGAGCAGACACCGGCCTCGATCCTGGTGTTGATGGAAGTCATCGGCGACCTGCTGCCGCCCGGCGTGCTCAACGTGGTCAACGGCTTTGGTCTGGAAGCCGGCAAGCCGCTGGCCAGCAACCCGCGCATCGCCAAGATTGCCTTCACCGGCGAAACCACTACCGGCCGGCTGATCATGCAATACGCCAGCCAGAACCTGATCCCGGTGACGCTGGAGCTGGGCGGCAAATCGCCCAACATCTTTTTTGCGGATGTCATGGCCGAAGACGACGATTTTCTCGACAAGGCGGTGGAAGGCTTTGTCATGTTCGCCTTCAACCAGGGCGAAGTGTGCACCTGCCCGTCGCGCGCGCTGATCCAGGAATCCATCTACGACAAGTTCATGGACAAGGCGCTCAAGCGGGTGGCCGCGATCACGCAGGGCAACCCGCTCGACCCCAACACCATGGTGGGTGCGCAGGCGTCCAGCGAGCAGCTGGAAAAGATCCTGTCCTACATCGACATCGGCAAGCAGGAAGGCGCCGACGTGTTGATCGGTGGCGAGCGCAACACGCTAGATGGCGAGTTGGCCGAGGGCTTCTACGTCAAGCCCACCGTGTTCAAGGGTCACAACGCGATGCGCGTGTTCCAGGAGGAAATCTTCGGGCCGGTGGTGTCGGTCACCACCTTCAAGGATGAAGCCGAGGCGCTGGCGATCGCCAACGACACGCTGTACGGCCTGGGCGCCGGCGTGTGGAGCCGCGATGCCTCGCGGCTGTACCGCATGGGCCGCGCAATCCAGGCCGGCCGCGTGTGGACCAACTGCTATCACGCCTATCCGGCGCACGCTGCGTTCGGCGGCTACAAGCAGTCGGGCATCGGGCGCGAGAATCACAAGATGATGCTCGACCACTACCAGCAGACCAAGAACCTGCTGGTGAGTTATTCGCCAAAGGCGCTGGGGTTCTTCTGATCGCATCCCGCCGCGTCACCCGGCAAGCGCCGGTGCGGTAGCGGCGGTCCGTGCACATTGCCTGTGTGGGGCGCACTTGCGCCCTCGATGGAGGGCGTGCGGGTCGGGCCATTTGACTTCGATCAAGGCCACGCCTGGGCGAGGCGCCTAAGGTGGCTGCAATCTCGGTGCGGAGCGTGGCGATGGACATGACAATGCAGGCGGCGGTGGTGCGGCAGTTCGGGGCGCCGTTGGTGATCGAGGAGGTGGCGGTGCCGCGGCCGCAGGCCGGCGATCTGCTGGTGAAGATCCAGGCCTGCGGGGTCTGCCATACCGATCTGCATGCCGCGCAGGGCGACTGGCCGGTGAAGCCGAACCCGCCGTTCATCCCCGGCCACGAGGGGGTGGGGTACGTGGCTGCGGTGGGCGCGGGCGTGCGCCACATCAAGGAGGGCGACCGGGTCGGCATTCCGTGGCTGTATTCGGCGTGCGGGCATTGCACGCATTGCCTGGGCGGCTGGGAGACGCTGTGCGAGGCGCAGCAGAACAGCGGCTATTCGGTCAACGGCGGCTTTGCCGGCTACGCCCTTGCCAATGCCGAGTATGTCGGGCACCTGCCCGCCGAGCTGGGCTTTGTCGAGGTTGCGCCGATCCTGTGTGCGGGAGTCACCGTGTACAAGGGACTGAAGATGACCGATACCAAGCCGGGACAGTGGGTGGTGATTTCCGGCATTGGCGGGCTGGGCCACCTGGCGGTGCAGTACGCCTGTGCAATGGGCCTGCAGGTGGCCGCGGTGGATGTGGACGATGCCAAGCTGGCGCTGGCACGGCGTCTTGGCGCGACGGTGACGGTCAATGCGCGCACCACCGACCCGGTGGCGTTCGTGAAACAGCACATCGGCGGCGCCCATGGCGCGCTGGTCACTGCGGTCTCGCCCAAAGCGTTCGAGCAGGCCATCGGCATGGTGCGGCGCGGCGGTACGGTCGCGCTCAATGGCTTGCCGCCGGGCGACTTTCCGCTGGATATCTTCGGCATGGTGCTCAATGGCATCACCGTGCGGGGCTCCATCGTCGGCACGCGCCTGGACCTGCAGGAATCGCTGGAGTTTGCGGCGCACGGCAAGGTGGCGGCCACGGTGTCGACCGACCGGCTGGAGAACATCAACGCTGTCTTCGCGCGCATGCACGCCGGGACGATCGAGGGGCGTATCGTGCTCGACATGGCGGCCTGAGGTGGCCGCAGGAGACAGCCGATGCACCACACCACTCCGCGCGTCGAGGTGCCGCCACAGGTAATGGCCACCCTGGCGGCGTCGCAGTTGATCGACACGCTGCGCGCGCGGCACGGCGATGTGCTGTTCCATCAGTCCGGTGGCTGCTGCGATGGGTCTTCGCCAATGTGCTTTGCGGTGGGCGAATTCATCGTGGGCGACCGCGATGTCCTGCTGGGCGAAATTGCCGGCGCACCGTTCTATATCAGCGCGCCGCAATTCGCCTACTGGAAGCACACCCAGCTGATCATCGATGTGGTGCCAGGGCGCGGCGGCATGTTTTCGCTGGAGAACGGCGAGGGAGTGCGCTTCCTGGTGCGGTCGCGTCTGTTCAGCGATGAGGAGATGGCACAGCTGCAGGCGGCCGGGCGCGTGTGAGGTTGGGCGTGTGGATCGTCACCACGGTCTTGATGTGACGATCCGGCGGTCATGGCCGCCGATGTTTCGACGAGCGCCTGTTACCGCACCTGCAGATGAGAGAAAGCCGGCAGCACTGGGCGCGTTGCGCTGCCACGGACAGGTGGCGCGTCAACTCCGGGGATGCCAGCGCCAGGTTGCGCCATGTCACGCGCGCCCCGCGCCTCGATGCCCCGCGCCACGGCCGGTGCTGCGCATGCCGGGCGCACACACCCGGCCATGACGGCGAACGGTTACGGCGCAGTGCCGGGCTTCTTGGCCGGGGTGGTGTCGTCGGCGGGAATCAGCGTCTCCGGTGCGTCGCCGGCGCCGCGGTCTTCGTGATGCTCGGCATCGCGCTTACCGTGCTGTTCGCCCGGGTGAGCGGGTTGGTCGCGCAAGGGGTCACGGGACATGCAGGGCTCCTGGTGTCGATGAGGGGCGCCAGTTCACCGCGCGCGCAGTGAAGGTCACGCAAATCGCAGACCATGCGGATTTCTCACGCATGGATCACGTCAGCGGCGTTACTGATGTGACCCCCCCAATGCCGCACCGTGGAGCAGACCATGCGCCCCCTGGACCGTCGTCCCGATCGTCGCCTGTTCAGTGCGCCTGCCGACCCCACGTTGCCCAAGCGAACGCATCGCACACGGGCTGGGGTGGACGCCGATGGCGTGGCGCAGGACTTCCGGTGTTACAGCCGTGCCGATTATCACCGTCGCCGCCGACGCGGCGGGCCGACCTGGGGCGATCTCGCGCCGGCCTACGCGTTTGCGCGCGTCACCCACGCCGCAGACTGGCCGCGTGGCGCCGATGCGCAGTGCGAGCAGGCATTGGCTGCGCACTGGGACAGCATGCGCGGCGGCTCGCGTCTGGAATGGCCGCACGTGCGCGCCATCGTCGAAGACGCGTGGCTGGCGCTGGACCACATTCCCGATGCCGCCGTCCATGGAGTGGCGCACTGATGGCTCGACCGATCTGGACCGGAACATTATCGTTTGGCCTGCTCAATGTGCCGGTGTCGCTGATGTCGGGCGAGCGCAAGGTGGACCTGCACTTTCGCATGCTCGATTCGCGCGACAAGAAGCCGATCCGCTTCGAGCGTGTCAATGCCGACACCGGCGATGAAGTGCCGTGGAAGGAGATCGTCAAGGCATTCGAGTACGACAAGGGCAGCTACGTCATTGTCGAAGAGCAGGACATCCGCTCGGCCGCGCCGGAAAGCCACGAGACCGTTGAGGTGGAAACCTTCGTCGACGCGGCCGATATCGACCCGCGGTATTTCGAAAAGCCCTACATCCTGGTGCCGGGCAAGAAGGCTGAAAAGGGCTATGTGCTGCTGCGGGAAACCTTGCGCGACACCGGCAAGGTCGGCATCGCCAAGGTGGTCATCCGCACCCGCGAATATCTGGCCGCCGTCATGCCGCAGGGCGATGCATTGATCCTGTTGCTGCTGCGCTACCAGCAGGAGGTGGTGGACCCGCAGGACTTCAAGCTGCCGGCCGGCGCGGTGGGCGAGTACCGCATTACGCCCAAGGAGCAGGAGATGGCCAGGCAGCTGATCGAGTCGATGTCCGGCACCTGGCAGCCGGAGGACTATCACGACGAGTTCCGCGGCAAGCTCGAGCAGATCCTGCGCAAGCGCATCAAGGAAAAGGCCGGCACCACGCAGGTGGACATCGAGCCCACCCAGCACGAAGACGCCACCACCAACGTGGTGGATTTCATGTCCTTGCTGCAGAAGAGCCTGCAGGCCAATACGCGCACGCCGGCAAAGAAGACCGGCGCGGCAGCGGCGGAGCAGGCGCCGGCCAAGAAGGCCGCCACCAAGAAGGTGGCCAAGAAGGCCGCCAAGAAAACCGCGACAAAGGCCACCAAGAAGACCGCTGCCAAGGCTGCGCCGCGGCGCAAGGCCGGCTAAGCGATGGGCCTGCGCGATTACACGGCCAAGCGCCGCTTCGACCAGACCCCGGAGCCGGCAGCGGATGCGCCGGCGCCTGCCAGCGCCCAGCCGATCTTTGTGGTGCAGCTCCACCATGCCAGTGCGCGCCACTACGATTTCCGTCTGGAAGCCGATGGCGTGCTCAAGAGCTGGGCGGTGCCCAAGGGGCCATCGCTGCGGGCCGGAGAAAAGCGCCTGGCCGTGCAGGTGGAAGATCACCCGTTGTCCTACGCCGGCTTCGAAGGCGACATCCCGCAAGGGCAGTACGGCGGCGGGCATGTGCAGATCTTCGACCACGGCCACTGGCACTGCGATGGCGACGTGCTTGCTGCATTGGACGCAGGCAAGCTGGAATTCACCTTGCAGGGCGAGCACCTGCAGGGCGGGTTTGCGCTGGTGCGCACCCGCATGCGCGGCGGCAAGCCGCAGTGGCTGCTGTTCAAGCGCACCGATGCGTTTGCGGCAGACCTGGATGCCGATGCCATCGTGGAACGGACTGGCGACAGTGCTGCCGCAGTACCTGGCAGGCGCGCCAGGCCCAGCCGTGCACAGCGGCAGCCGGACAGGGCGGTGGCACAGCAAGCACCCCGGCCCGCACGCAAGCAGGCACCCGCGCCGCGCGCTGGCGCGGCGGCCGATGCCGCATGGCGCCGCCGCGCGCTGGCGCTGGATGGCGCACGTGATGGCGCGTGCCCCACCGGCCTGGTCGCGCAGCTGACCTTGCTGCGCGACCAGGCGCCGGATGGCGAGGCCTGGCTGCACGAGATCAAATGGGACGGCTACCGACTGCTTGCCGATCTGGTCGACGGCAGCGCGCAGCTGCGCTCGCGCAACGACCAGGCATGGACAGAGCGCTTTCCCGACGTAGTTACCGCGTTGCAGGCGCTGCCGGTGCGCGACGCGCGGCTGGATGGCGAGCTGGTGGTGCTGGACGCGCACGGGCGCAGCGATTTCTCTGCACTGCAGCGGGCCATCGATGGCAGTGCCCGCCAACCGCTGCGCTATCTCGCGTTCGACCTGCTCGGCGTGGCCGGGGTGGACCTGCGCGACACGCCACTGCTGCAACGCAAGCAGCTGCTGCGCGCGCTGCTCGGTGAGAAGCCGGGCACGCTGGCCTACAGCGAGCATGTCATCGGGCGCGGCCCCGAAGTGTTTGCGGCAAGCGCGGGCAAGGGCTGGGAGGGCATCGTGAGCAAGCGTCCCGACGCTGTGTACCGCGGCGGGCGCAGTGCCGACTGGGTCAAGACCAAGCACGAAGACAGCGACGACTTTGTGGTGGTGGGGTACACCGACCCCAAGGGCGCACGCAGCGGCTTTGGTGCCTTGCTGCTGGCGCAGCCGGACGGCGACACGTTGCGCTACGTCGGCCGGGTGGGCACCGGTTTCGACGGCGCGCTGCTTGGGCAGATTGCCGCGCAGCTGCAGGCCTTGCAGAGCGACACGGCCACGCTGGAGCTGCCTGCGCATATCCCCGGCCGACCGCGCGATGTGCATTGGGTGCGCCCGCAGCTGATCGCCGAGATCGCATTCCGCGGCTGGGCCAAGCAGGGCTTGCTGCGGCAGGCTGCCTTCAAGCGTCTACGCGAGGACAAACCGATGACCGATCTGGGCGGCGACCGCGCAGCGCCCCGCACGCCTGCGGCCGGCAAGCGCGCGATCCCGGCAAAAACACGCACTGCCACGCGCAAGACCGTGACCAAGACGGTTGCAAAGACGGTGAGCAAGGTGGCCACCAGGACCGCACAAAAACGCGCGGGCAAGCGCGCTGCGGCAGCTGGCGCGAAGTCTTCAACCGTGGCTGCGTCTGCGGTGTCCACCGCATCGGCCACCCTGTCCGTGGACGCGGTGAGCATCACCCATCCCGAGCGCGTGGTCTTTCCCGCATCGGGCATCAGCAAGGGCGATATGGCGGCGTACTACCGTGCGGTGGCGTCGCTGGTGGTGCCGGAGGTGGCGCGTCGGCCGCTGTCGTTGTTGCGCTGCCCGGACGGCGTGGGCGGCGACTGCTTCTTCCAGAAGCACCAGGGCCGCCAGTTGGGCGCGCACATCAAGGCGATCCCGCTCGAACAGAAGAGCGGCACCGAGGACTACCTGTATATCGAAGACGCCGCCGGGCTGCTCGAGCTGGTGCAGATGAATACCCTGGAGCTGCACCCATGGGGCGCACGGGTCGACGACCCGGAGCACCCGGACCGCCTGGTGTTCGATCTGGATCCGGGCGATGCCGTCGCCTGGCCGGAGGTGGTGGCCGCCGCTCGCGAGATCCGCGCCAAGCTGCGCGCGGTCGGGCTGGAAAGCGCGGTGCGCCTGTCCGGCGGCAAGGGGCTGCATGTGGTGGTGCCCATCGTGCCCGACGCGAGCTGGGACCGGGCGCGCGACTTCTGCGAGGCGTTCGCGCAGGCCCTGGCCACGCAGACACCGGAGCGCTACGTGGCCACCATGAGCAAGGCCAAGCGCCACGGCGTGATCTTTGTGGATTGGTTGCGCAACGGGCGCGGCAATACCAGCGTGTGTTCGTGGTCGCTGCGCGCGCGCGAAAAGGCCACCGTCGCCGTACCGCTGCGCTGGGAAGAACTCGGCAAGATCAGCGGCCCGGATGCCTTCCCGATGGACAAGGCCATGCAGCGCGCCAAGCGTCAACGCGCAGACCCTTGGGAATCGGTACTGGCGTTGCAGCAATACTTGCCCACCGGCGACGACAACCACTAAGAGCAGGCAACGGGACGACTGCGCAGCCACCAGGCGGGCGAGGGCCCTGCAGCAAAGCCGCAGATCGTCCGCTCTGCTACCAACGAATCCCGAATCCCGAATCCCGTCAAGGCGAGACCACATTCTCCCGCGTCACCCGGCTCAACGCATCGCCGCTGATCTCGGCAATCGAATGGGTGCCGGTCAGGGTCATCGCCACGCGCATTTCCTTTTCGATCAAGCTCAGCAGGTTTTCCACGCCAGCCTGGCCACCGGCCGCCAGCGCATAGACGAACGCGCGCCCCAGCAACACCGCATCGGCACCGAGTGCGAGCATGCGCACCACGTCCAGCCCGCTGCGGATGCCCGAGTCGGCCAGGATCTTGAGCTGCCCCTTCACTGCATCGGCAATCGCCGGCAACGCGCGCGCGCTGGACAGCACACCGTCCAGCTGGCGCCCGCCATGGTTGGAGACCACGATGCCGTCGGCGCCGAAGCGCACCGCATCGCGCGCATCGTCCGGGTCCAGGATGCCCTTGATCACCATCGGCCCGGTCCAGAACTCGCGGATCCATTCCAGGTCCTTCCACGAGATGGAGGGGTCGAAATTGGCCGCCAGCCAGCCGATGTAGTCCTGCAGGCCGGTCGGGCTGCCGCGGTAGGCGGAAATATTGCCTAAATCATGCGGCTTGCCGAGCAGGCCCACATCCCACGCCCAGCGCGGGTGCGTCACCGCCTGCAGCATGCGCCGCAGCGACGCATTGGGCCCGCTCATGCCAGAGTGCGCATCGCGGTAGCGCGCGCCCGGCGTGGGCATGTCCACGGTGAACACCAGCGTGGTCACCCCGGCGGCCTTGGCGCGCTCCAGCGCATTGCGCATGAAGCCGCGGTCCTTGAGCACGTACAGCTGGAACCACATCGGCCGGCTGATGGCCGGCGCCACTTCTTCGATCGGGCACACCGACACCGTGGACAAGGTGAACGGAATCCCGCGCGCCGCCGCGGCGCGTGCGGCCTGCACTTCGCCGCGCCGCGCGTACATGCCGGTCAGCCCCACCGGTGCCAGCGCCACCGGCATGGCCAGGGTTTCGCCGAACAGCTCGGTGCTCAGGCTCAGGTCCGACATATTGCGCAGCACCCGCTGGCGCAGCGCGATATCGGCCAGGTCGGAGACATTGCGCCGCAGCGTGTGCTCGGCGTACGCCCCACCATCGATGTAATGGAACAGGAAGGGCGGCAAGCGCGCCTGCGCGGCGGCACGGTAGTCGGAAGCGGCGGAAATGATCATCGAAGACGGACAGCGGCGGCGGGGGAGCCCCGGAGTGTAAGGCGATCGGTGCGGCGCAGGGACGGGGCTGCAGGAGTGGCCGGCGCAAGGACGAGGGTTGCGAGCCGTCTGGCAAGCAGCATGTGATCGCTGCACGCCAGCGTTCCGCTCACCACACCAGCGGCAGCAATCGCCGGCTCTGCGCCGCATACGCCGGGTAGGCCACCGGAAACGCGCGCTGCAACGCGGCTTCTTCGACACGGATGCGGTGCAGGAAGACCAGGGTCACCGGCACCACGATCGCCGCCACCGACAACGCGTTGCCCATGCCCAGGGCCAGCCCGTAAAAGGCCAGCAGTGCGCCGGTATAGGACGGATGCCGCAGCCAGCGATACGGGCCGCGGCGCACCAACTGGTGATCCGGCTGGATGGTCACATCCACCGTGAACCAGCGTGCCAGCACCTGGATGGCCCACACGCGCAACGCCAGCCCGCTGCCGATCAAGGCGCAGCCGGCCCACTGCAGCGAGGCATCCCAGCCCTGCGGCCAATGCGCCAGGCCGCTGTAGGCCAGCGCCACTGCAACCGCCACCGCCGCAGACAGCACCCGCCATAGATGCTTCAAGGTGCCTTGGTCGTGCGCGCCGCCATCGCTGGCGCGGCGGCGACGGCTGAGCAGCAGCTCATAGCCACCCCAGACCAGGTTGAGGACGAGAAACAGACTGGAAGCAGACATGGCGTAACTCCGTGGCGATGGGGTGGTTGGTGATGCCAGTGTGCGCACGCGCCGCATCGACCACAGGGGCCGCAGGTCATCGATCCCACCTGCCGGAAGTCACTTTCTGCAGGCACAGCATTGCCGAGCGGCCGCAGGGCGGTCAGCATCGCCGCATGCATTCGTCCTTCTCCCATCTATTGCACCCCCTGCGTCTGGCCGGTGGGTTCACCATTGCCGCAGTGGCGCTGTCGTTCATGCCCGACGCCTCGCCCCACGGCGTCTGGCGTTGGGGCCTGCTGGCCGGCTTCACCGCGTTGTTTGTATTGCATACCGTGCTGCCGCAGGCGCTTGCGTTACGGACTGTGGCAACGCTGTTGCAGGCGGTCCTGGCATTGTTGCTGGTCTGGATGGAGCCGCGTGCCGGCACGGCGCCGGTATTGCTGGTGATGCTGGTGGCGCAGGCAGGGATGACCTGGCCGCCGTTGCGCGTGCTGCTGCTGGCACTGGTGTTGAACGCGGGCATGTATGCAGTGTTGGTGCAGGCCGGGTTCGAGCGGGCGTTGTTGATCGTCAGCATCTACGCCGGCTTCCAGGCCTTTGCCGCGCTCACTGCGCACTATGCGCGCAGTGCCGAGCGCGCACGCGACGCGCTGGCCTACGTCAATGCCGACCTGCTGGCCACCCGCGCACTGCTGGCCGACAGCGCCCGCGATGCCGAGCGCCTGCGCCTGGCGCGCGAGCTGCACGACGTGGCCGGGCACAAGCTCACCGCCATGCGCATCAACCTGCGCCTGCTCGGTGCCGACCCGGCCTTGCGGCAGCGCGACGACATCCGGGTGCTGGAACAGCTCTCGGCGGAACTGCTGGCGGACATCCGCAACGTCGTGCAGTCCATGCGCGACGACCAGGGCCTGGACCTGCAGACCGCGCTGCGCGCGCTGGCCGCCCCGTTCCCGCGCCCGGCGCTGCGGCTGCAGATCGATGCCGACGTGCGCATCACCGACGCGCGCGTGGCCGAGCTGCTGCTGCGGCTGGTGCAGGAGGCGCTGACCAATGCCGTGCGGCATGCCGATGCCGACGAGGTGGCCGTGCATCTGCACTATCGGGATGCCCAGCTGCACGTGGACATCTGCGACGACGGCCGCCGCGCCGAGCGCATCCGCGAAGGCAATGGCATCACCGGCATGCGCGAGCGGCTGGCCGCCCTGCACGGCCACCTCGACCTTGGCCGCACCCCCAATGGCGGCATGCACCTGACTGCGAGACTTCCGCAATGAGTTCACTTCGAATCGCCCTGGCCGACGACCAGATCTTGGTCCGCGCCGGCCTGCGCGCGCTGTTGCAACAGCAGGGCGTGGCCGTGGTCTGCGAGGCCGACGACGGGCAGGGCCTGCTGGATGCGCTGGCCACCCACACGGTGGACGTGGTGCTCAGCGACATCCGCATGCCCGGCATCGATGGCATCCAGGCACTGGAGCAGCTGCGCGCCCGCGGCGACCGCACCCCCGTGCTGCTGCTCACCACCTTCGACGACAGCGACCTGCTGCTGCGTGCCAGCGAAGCCGGCGCACAAGGTTTCCTGCTCAAGGACGCCGCACCGGAAGACCTGCGCGACGCGATCGAGCGAGTGGCCGCCGGCGACACCCTGCTGCAGCCGGTCAGCACCGACCCGGTGCGCGCCCGCTACCAGTTCCGCGACCAGCAGGCCCCGCGCGAGACCTTCAGCGAACGCGAGGTGGCCATCCTGCGCCTGCTGGCCGGCGGCTACTCCAACAAGGAGATCGCCCGCACCCTGTTCCTGGCCGAAGGCACGGTGAAGAACTACGTCTCCACCATCCTGGAAAAGCTCGGCACCCGCGACCGCACGCGCGCAGTGTTGAAGGCGATTACGTTGCGGGTGATTTGAGTGCCGGGATTCGGGATTCGGGATTCGGGAATCGAGACGAGCCAAAGCCCCTCTCCTGCGGGAGAGGGGTTGGGGCGAGGGTACGGGGCGAAGCCATACGTCGACTCAGATGACACGAATGCTTCGTCCGTACCCTCATCCGCCCCTGCGGGGCACCTTCTCCCCCATGAAGGAGGACAATGTCCCGAAGGGAGAAGGAACAGCTGTGGTCGTCTGGATCGGTCAGGGCGCGCCAGATAGCCCCTCTCCCGGCGGGGCGAGAAGGCACCGCTTGCGCGCCACTGGCGCGCGTGCCTTGGAGCGCCCGCGCTGCTAGCGCGGGCCGGGGCGCGGAGCGGGGGTTGGGGTGAGGGTACGGGCGAAGCCACTCGGGGTTTAGCCAGCAAACGAAGCTCGCCCGGTGCACCAAGTCTATGCAACTGTTCTGTAAAGGATTTCGCGCGTCCGTCATTCATGACCAGCAACCGTAAGGTTGCCGTCAGGTCAGCCGCGACGCCGTGCACGAAGGTCGCCCGGCGGCTCGAAAGCCGTCCGGAAACGCGCCGCGCTCCGGTCTGCTGCGGAGCCCCTCATGCGCCACCCCCACCCCATTGTCCTGCGCGCCGTTCTGCTCGCCATGGGGGCCTGGGCGGGCCCCACCCAGGCCGAACTGCCTGCACCCTGGGTCCAGGCCGCGTTGCTGGCCGAGCCGTCGGCCGTTGACCCTATGCTGAGGAGGGTTGTCGGTCCCGGCGCGCTGCAGCTGCAACGCGCCGCTGCCCGTACATGCGATCGGCATCCATGCGTCTCGCCCGGCCCCGATGCGCCTGCGGACTGGCTGTGACCGTCCCGCTCGGGCGAGCACGTATCCGCAGGCGGCAGCGGTGCCAGCATTGCCGGGGACATCTGGAGCGATGACCAAAACCTGGTGAGCAGTCGTCAGGTGGGTGCGGCCGGCGCACAGGCATCGCAATGGACGCGTGGTGCATGCTGCGCCGAGCGCCGGCCGCGCCCGCCTGACGATGAGCGCAGTCGCTTTGTTATCTGCTCTTGTTGATTGGCGGTACTTCCTGCGGGTTGATCTTCGGGTCGTTACCCACCTGGGGATCACAACTGAACCAGACTTTGTTGCCCTTCTTGTCCGTGCGGGTTGGGTCTTCGACGATGATGGTCAGAAAAATCAGGGTAGGGACGCTGTTGGCGTTGACGACTTCGACGCTGCGGCCGTCAGGGGCAATGACGGGGTCACCGATTTGTTTGAATGCATCGGTCGTCAGCAGGCTCTTGATGATGAAATGCTTGGGGACCACGTCTTCTTCGAAGTGATACGTCAACGTCGAGACACCGTCGTCCTTGTCGACAATCAGCAGGTCCGGAGCAAAGCTGTAGAAATATTCGCCGGCGCCTGTATTTCCTCCAAATCCCACCCGCGCCACCGTGAGCTTGATGCTGAAATCCGTCATGACTTGTCCTGTTCCTTGAGAGGCGGGCCATAGAAGGAGACAAACCCCGGGTGGCGGTAGCCCGCCTGGTACAGCCATCCGAGCTGTTGCGTAACGGCAGAGCGCTGGCCCAGATGCACGTGGGCGCGAATCCAGGGGTCGAGCAGGTTCTTGTCGCGGCTGTTGCCGCCATCCTTGCCGAGCAGCGTCACCACGTGCTGCCACGCTGCACGCGCGCTCTCGTGATTGCCGGTTGCCGCGCGATGTTCGCCCTGCCAGACCAGTGCCAGCGCCAATGTCGAGATGGCCGACAGATCGTCGGGCTTGGCGTGATGCAACGCATCCACACGCGCGACGATTCGATCGAGATCGCCTGCGTTGGCAGCGTGAATGCGGTGCAGGCGCATCTCGATGATGGCATCCAGCAATTGCCAGTCGGGCAGCGGCTGCGACTGTTGCAGCAGGCGGGTCATGGTGTCATGCGCCTGGCCAAGTTGCTGCCTGGCTTGATCGGAATGCCCGTCCAGTGCCGCGATCCAGCCGGCCTGCGCGTAGGCATGCCCCAGATCGCTGCGCCAGGTCTGGTTGTCCGGCTGCAGTACGACCAACGGCTGCAGCATGCGCACGCTGTCCTGTGCGTCGCGCTGCGCCTGTAGTAGGTGGCCTTGTACCAATGCCAGGTTGGAGACGCGGATCAGCGACACCGCCAGACGCCGTTGCCAGGCATGTGCATCCGGATCTGTCTCCACCAGCACGCGCAGCATCGCGATCTGGTCGCGGTAGCCCTGCTCGGCAGGCGCCAACAAGCCTTGGTTCTCCTGCGCCAGGCTCAGCCCCGACAAGCTGTCGATCAACTCGTAACGCAGCGATGCGTTGTCCGGACTCCGTGCGATCAGCACACGCTTGAGCGCAATGTCGCGCGCAAAAAAACCGATTGCCGTCCTGGCATCGCCCTGTGCCATGGCCAGCATGCCGAGATTGTTGAGTGCGTACGACAGCTCCAGCTGCCAGCGAGCGTCGTCCGGGACGGTGCGCACCAGCCATTCACTGGCGGCCAGGTAGTGCGACCAATGCGTCCTCGCCAACGGAAACTGCTTGCCGCGATAGGCCATGCTCCCCAGCCAAAACGCCGCCTGCCCCATTTCGGCACGTGCCTCCAGCACGTCGGGCGCATGCAGACGCGCCTGTTCGGCGGTGGCGGCGGCACGCGTGAAAGCGGCATGGGCCTCTTTCAGCTTGCCCTGATTCATCAACACCTCGCCGGTGGTGCGCAGGGCGCGGGCGTGGTTGATCAGGTCGCCGGTGTGCATGCTCGCGCTAGGCAAATCTTCCAGATACTGCAGCGAACGGCTGCCCACGCTATCGAGCAATGTCAGGTTGCCCACGGTGCGCAACCGCTCGGCCAGGTCGCCCAGCATGTAGCCCACCAGCTGCTGCGCCTGGTCGCGGCGCTGTTCGGCCACCTGCTGGGCCTGGCGTGCCTGCCAGCCGAGCAGCAGCGAGGCGCTGGCCAGCATCACCAGCAATGCGGCGGCCGCGGCGTACAGGCCGCGGCGCTGGCGTTGCGAGCGTTCGCAGGCGCGCAGGAACGCCAGCTCCGACGCATCCAGGTCCTGCGGCATGCGCCGCGCCGCTTCGCGCGCCTCGCTCAATGGGCGGCCGCTGTTGAGTAGGTGATCGGTGCGCCGGCCCTCGGCAGCCCAGCGTTGCGCGGCCAGGTGCAGGTGTTTGCGTGCCTGCAGCAGGCGGCGGTTTTCATGGGTCCACTCGGCCGCGCGCGGCCATTGCCGCAACACCGCTTCGTGCGCCACCGCAAAGCCCGGCTCGCCGGCCACCAGTTCGCTGACGAACAGCCGCGCATGCACGAACGCATCGACCAACACGCGTGCGCCGCTGCCGTGAGGCAATGCGGCCCACAGCGCACGCCGCGCGGTCACCGCATCGCTGTCGGGGTGGATCACGCTCAGCAACGTCAGCACTTCGCCGAGCGCGGCCTGCGCATCGGCCGGCAGTGCGCCGAAGGTGTGTTCGGCATGATGCGCCAGCGCGCCTTCCAGTCCGCCCAGGGCGCGGTACGCCGCAAAGGTCAGCAGGCCATCGGCGCTGCGTTGCGCGTGCAAGGCCTGCAGCAGGTGTTGCAGCAGTGGCAAGGCATCGGGCTGGCGCGCGGTGGCGTCGCGCAGCACATCGTCCAGGTGGCTGGCACTGTCGTGGTCTTCCTCGAACCGCAGCCCCGCCATCGCGGCCGGCACGCGGATGATCTGGCCGATCTCGCCGTCGCGCGGCGGCAACAGATCCACATGCCCGTCGCCGCGTTTGAGCTCGATGATGGCCGGCAATGCATCGATCAGGCGCGGATAGAAATCGCTGCGGGTGCCCATCAGCACGGCCACGTGCGCGCTGGCGCACAGTGCCTGCAAGGCCATGGCCAGCGCCGCGCGATCGGCGTCGGTGATGCCAGGTGTGGCCACCATCGCTTCGGCGTGGTCGATCACCAGCAGCAGATGCCGCTGGCTCGGCAGGCTGTCGCGCGCTGGGGCGCAGTGGCGCATGGCCTCCTCGATGGCCGCATGCAACGGGGCGGGCTGGTGTAGCCACCCGGGCAGGTTTGCTGCCTGCGCCGGCGAGAACACCGCACGGTCGCCCGGCGCCCATTCGCCCAGTGCGCGCGCGAGCGTGTCCAGCACGTCGCCGCCGCGGCACTGCGCCAGGTTGCAATACGCCACCGCCACCGCTTCCAGCCCATCCAGCCCGCCGGGCTGGCACAGCAACGGCACCACGCCTGCCCGCAGCAACGAGGTCTTGCCGCAGCCGCTGGCGCCGCTCACCAGCACCAGCCCGCGCCGGCTGTGCAATTGCGCGCGCACTGCGGCCGCCACCTGCGCAATGGCATGGCTACGCCCGAAAAACACCTGCGCATGTGCCGGGTCGAAGGCCTGCAGCCCTACGTACGGGCTGCCGTGGGCCCAGTGCTGGCTGCCCAGCACTGTGCCGCGATAATCCTGCGGAAACACCACCGTCGGCAGCAGGCGATAGCCGCGTTTGCGGATGGTTTCGATAAAACGCGGCTGGCGGCTGTCGTCGCCCAGCTTGCGGCGCAGCTGGGCGATGGTCTTGTGCACCGGGTTGTCGCCGTAGAAGCTGCCGTGCCACACCTCGATCAGCAACTGCTCGGCACTGACCACCTCGCCGGCGCGCTCGGCCAGCGCGATCAGCACTTCCATCATGCGCGGTTCCAGCGTGATGGTCCGGCCGTCGTCAATCAGCACCAGGCGCTCGGGTTCGACCAGCAACGGGCCCAGGCGGAACCGCGGAACGGAGCCCAGCTGCGTGACGCGCTCGCTACGAAGGGACATGCACTCGGACACCGGTCGCACAACTGGAAGGGGCCTTGACGATCGCCAACAGGCGCGGCCAGGCACGGCACGGCAGGGCCGAAAATACCACAGCCATGACGGTCGCAATTGCCCAACGTCGCGCTTTATGCACTGTGCGCGTGCACGGCGCGCCGCCGGTGCAGCGCGGTCGGTGCAAGTGGCCAGAAGCCGCTGGCATCGCCGCCAGGTGCGTCTCCATACAGCAGCGTGTGTTGTGCATCAGGCTGTTTCGCGCGCGCCACACGCACTAAGATGCCGCCAGCATCTTGCTGACCAGGAGTCCACGTTGATCATCCATCCCAAAGTGCGCGGTTTCATCTGCACCACCACGCATCCGCTTGGCTGCGAGCGCAATGTGCTCGAGCAGATCGCCGCCACGCGCGCGCGCGGCGTGCATCACGACGGCCCCAAGAAGGTGCTGGTGATCGGTGCGTCCAGCGGTTACGGCCTGGCCTCGCGCATCACCGCCGCGTTCGGCTTCGGTGCCGACACGCTGGGCGTGTTCTTCGAAAAGCCCGGCACCGCCACCAAGGCCGGTACCGCCGGCTGGTACAACTCGGCCGCGTTCGACAAGCATGCCAAGGCCGCCGGACTGTATAGCAAGTCGATCAACGGCGATGCGTTTTCGGACGCGGCGCGCGCGCAGGTGATCGAGCTGATCAAGACCGAAATGGGCGGGCAGGTCGATCTGGTGGTGTATTCGCTGGCCTCGCCGGTGCGCAAGCTGCCGGGCAGCGGTGAAGTCAAGCGCTCGGCGCTCAAGCCGATCGGCCAGACCTACACCGCCACCGCCATCGACACCAACAAGGACAGCATCATCCAGGCCTCGATCGAGCCGGCCAGCGCGCAGGAGATCGAAGACACCATCACCGTGATGGGTGGGCAGGATTGGGAACTGTGGATCGACGCGCTGGACGGCGCCGGCGTGCTCGCCGACGGCGCACGCAGCGTGGCCTTCAGCTATATCGGCACCGAGATCACCTGGCCGATCTACTGGCATGGCGCACTCGGCAAGGCCAAGGTGGATCTGGACCACACCGCGCAGCGCTTGAACGCGCGCCTGGCCCAGCGTGGTGGCGGCGCCAACGTGGCGGTGCTCAAGTCGGTGGTCACCCAGGCCAGCGCGGCCATCCCGGTGATGCCGCTGTACATCTCCATGGTCTACAAGATCATGAAGGAAAAGGGCCTGCACGAAGGCACCATCGAACAGCTCGACCGCCTGTTCCGCGAGCGCCTGTACCGCGAAGACGGCCAGCCGGCCGAGGTGGACGACGAAAACCGCCTGCGCCTGGACGACTGGGAACTGCGCGACGACGTGCAGGATGCCTGCAAGGCGCTGTGGCCGCAGGTCACCACCGAGAACCTGTTCCAGCTCACCGACTACGCCGGCTACAAGCACGAGTTCCTCAAGCTGTTCGGCTTCGAGCGCGACGATGTGGATTACGACGCCGATGTGGCGACGGATGTCAGCTTCGATTGCATCGAGTTGGGGTGAGGAATCGGGAATTGGGAATTGGGAATTGCAAGAGCATGGGTCCCTGATTCTTTGACTTTCCGGGCGCATAGAGGGGTAGAACGGCCGGCAGTGATGCCGGCTGTTTTTAGGGGTGGGCAGTGTTGGTTGGCTCCGCTGCGCGATGCGTTATCGAAGCGCGCTGATACGACGCGCCGCTGCAGTGTTTGCGTCGCGGCGTCCGGTGAGTTGATCGACGAGTCCTGTAACGCCGTCATTTGGTCAAAGCGACGGATGGCGCAACGTCGAACGGCCGTACCCTCATCCGCCCTTCGGGCACCTTCTCCCGACGGAAGAAGGATCGGTCCCGGTGTTTCCGCAATCTCAAGCGCGGCACACCTACAGTGTGGGTGCGCACCACGACGCCGCAACGCCGCCGCTCCGAATCCCTGACGACAACTCCCCAATCCCGGCACCTAATGGACAAACTGATCGCCCATCTCGTCCTGGCGGATCTCGTCAGCACCGTCTGCGCCGTGCTGATGCGCTTTATCCGTGTGCATGGCGCGCTGGAGGCCACCACCCATGTGGTCGCGCTCAGCGCGGCGATCAAGTGGATTACCGGGCGCCACCGGACACGCCGCCCGGTCTGAAGCGGCTGCTCACCCGCGCAACGCCGCAGCACTGCCGTGCAATTACCCGGAGGGATTCGAACCTTTGAAACAAGCCAATGATCTAAAAAGGAGTTGAGATCAATAAAGCTACAAAATGCCCCCATTAATGCCCCCCAAATTGCATGGACGCTGCGCTTGTCGCTGTACTCCGCATCGCTAAACGTCAACTCCATCGAAGTGGTCCGCTCAGGCCATTGATCGATTGTGTCAGATCAGGCTGCTTTGTTCAGACCTTCCCTTGGCACCGCACACGCCGTCACATGCAAGTAGTGGCCGAGCAGGCCATATAAGTGTGTATGCATCCACGGCAACCTGCCGCACGTGTACCTAGCAATCTAGTCCGATTGCGCCGATACAGAGTGCTCATTCCGTTCCAAACCTGAGCTGGCATTACGGTCTACTTCGTGCAACCTGCCTGCACGAAGCTCCAGTACCCGGTCTGCCGAGGCAATGGTCTCGGGTCGATGGGCAATGATGACGCGGGTTATTGTCAGCCGGGCCAAGGCAGCATTGACTTGCTGCTCGCGATGCACGTCAAGATGACTTGTGGCCTCGTCCAGCAGCAAAATGCGAGGCTTCTTGTAGAGGGCCCGCGCCAAGACGATCCGCTGCTTCTGGCCACCGGACAGCGAGGAACCCATGTCGCCGATCAGCGTGTAGTAGCCCATCGGCATCGCCACAATGTCCTCATGCACGCCTGCCAATCGTGCGACTTCCTCCGCACTGCCATCCGCCGGCCCATTGTCGAACATGCGGATGTTGTCCAGGATGGAACCATTGAAGAGTTGATCGTCCTGCATCACTGTGCCCACCATCGCACGCAACGCGTGCTTGCCGATTTGCTGCAGGGTCCGCCCACCGACGAGCACGGCACCCTGCTCGGCATCCAGCAGCCCGACAACCACCTTGATCAACGTCGTCTTGCCACAGCCCGAGGCGCCTGTGATTGCCACCGATTCTCCGTCTCGCACCTGCAGGTTGCAGTGGTCCAAAACCAATTCTTCACCGGAACCATAGCGGAATGAAACATCTCGCAACTCTAGTCCGTGATCCTTTGGCTGTGCGGGATCTTGGGCACGGAGCCCCTCTTCCGGCGTCTCTAGCACGATGTCGGCCAAACGCTCGGCGTGCAGATCCAGCATGCGAAACTCAGCTAGGTAGTCGGCCAGCGCTCCAGCACGGGTGGTGAACTGGTAACTGAACACGAAGAACGCGATCAGCATGCCCGCGGTCAGTGTCCCCTCAAGCACCATGGACGAACCAATCCACAGGATGAGGACACGCTGCAAGTTGAAGGCCACAAACTTGAACATGTCCAGCAGGATGGCCAACCGTTGTACTTCGATCTCCCGGTTCAGAGTGTCCACTGCCTTGTTGGCATACAGGCCTGCGTGGATCGCGCCACGGTTGTGTAGGCGGACGGCCTGCATTCCGCGCATCACCTCAAGGAAATGTGACTGCTGGAGCGCTTGCGACATCAAGTGTCCGTGCTGCGCCTCGCGCATCCAACCGAAGGACACCACCTTGGCCAACGTGTAGAGGCAGAAAGAAACCACCGTAATCACGGTCAACAGCGGCGAATACAGCAGCATGAGCGCCAGCGTCAGCAGCGCCATCACCCCATCAAGAAGGCCCTCGATGAAGCGGCTCGTCAACGTCTTCTGGATGTCGGCGATGGAGCTAAAGCGGTTCTGCAGGTCACCAAGTTGGCGGCGCTCGAAATAGCGCTGCGGCAACGATACCAAGTGGGTGAACACGTTGACACTCCACCCGTAATTCAGGCTGACTCCAAGCCGAGCGACGCACCAACTCCGCAACGCGCCGATGCTGGCGTGCAACACCATCATGATGAGGAAGCCCAAGCCCAGCAAATTCAGCAGGTCGCTGTCTTGGAAGGGCAGCGCAACGTCGGTGATCACCTGCACCAGCAACGGCGCCAACAGTGCCATCGTTTCCAGGCAAAGCGCCAATAACGCCAGCACGCCCAGAGAACGCTTGATGCCGCCCAGGTTGCCGGTTAACCGCAGGATCCCGACGCGTGCAGGACGCAACGGCGGCTTGAACTCTGCAATCGGCTCCAACTCCAGCGCGATACCGGTGAAATGCCGCGAAAATTCGGCGTGCGAGAGTTCGCGCCGGCCATGTACCGGGTCATGGATGACTACGCCATTGCGCCGACAGGCCCAAAGCACGACGTAGTGCTCCATGTCCCAATGAACGATGCATGGCATCCGCAGTTCCTGCAGGTCTTCAGGCTCAAGCCGAAGCGCCCGAGAACGCATGCCAAGCGCGGCACCGATTTCCATCAAATGGCTTAGTGTCGTGCCGTTGAGCGACAGCGGGAAGCGACGCCGCAGTTCCGATAGATCACTGTGCCGCCCGTGGTATGAGGCGATCATGACCATGCAGGCCAGACCGCATTCGATGGTCTCTGTCTGCAGGATGACCGGCAGGCGCCTGCGCCAACCAAAGCCAAGCACAGCGCTCATTGTGTCATCCCCCCAAACACCCAGCGGTACATGGGACGCCGCTGCGTCAGCAGACGGACATCAACGATCATCCCCGCGGAGAGATATCGGCCATCCGTGCGGTCTGCCGGCGACACATGTATCTCCACTCTGTACAGCCCTCTCTGCGGTCCATTTCTTGGCACCCTTGACACATCCGTGACTACGCCGCCGTCCCATTGCTGCGTGCCACGGGGTAGGGCTCGGTAATGCACACGGGCGGCCATGCCCGGAAGGATATCGGGCACGGCGGATTCGCTGACCCATGCCTGCACGGTGCCCTCTCTCCCGTTATGCGCCAGCACCTCGCCAGCGGCCGTCAGCGATCGCCCGTAAGGCAGTGACAGGCCAACGCTCAGCAGTAGAATGGTCGACGCAATGCCTGCGGCCACCAGCAGCCGCAAGGACCGCGGCGTAGCCATGCGAACCGCGCCAAGGGCATGCCGCGCGCTTCGGGCGGCCACGGCTTCTTCCCTGAAAACTCCCATCGCCCCTCCTTACTCTGCATCCATCAGGGAATAACGCATCAGCCGACGATGCGGCCATCGCTCATGTGCACGCAGCGCTGCGCCATGGCGGCGAAGTGTGCATCGTGCGTCACCATGCATAGCGTCACGCCTGCAGCGTGTAGTTCTTGGAGCATGTCCATCACCATCGCACCACTGCGCGAGTCCAAGTTGCCGGTGGGCTCGTCCGCCAACACGATCGAAGGCTCGCCCACCAGGGCGCGGGCAATGGCCACACGTTGCTGCTGCCCACCAGAAAGCTGCGCCGGCAGGTGCTTGGCGCGGTGCGCCATCTCCACCCGCTTCAGCGCCGCCATGCCGCGTTCGCACCGCTCCTTGCCTGGTACCCCTCCGCGAAGCTTCAGCGGCAGGGTGACGTTGTCCAGCACACTGAGGTCGCCGATCAAATTGAACGACTGGAAGATGTACCCGATGTGCCGGTTGCGCGTGCGTGCGCGGTCGGCCTCGAACATGTGCGCCACTTCCTGTCCGCGAAGCATGTAGCTGCCCGCCGTCGGCGTATCCAGAATGCCGAGAATGGACATCAGCGTGGACTTGCCGCAGCCGGATGGCCCCGTGATCGAGACGAACTCGCCAGAGGCGATGTCCAGTGCGACGTCGCACAACGCATGGGTGAGCGCCTCATCGGTCTGGAAGGTCCGCTGCAACCCTCGCAGGCGGATGACCGGTGACGCTCCGTTGGCTTGCTCAGTCCAGGCGCAGGCGGGACTGGTCATCGTAGGCACTCATATCGGAAAGGATGACGCGATCGCCCTGTTTCAATCCACCCTTGATCTCCACGAAACGACTGGATTCATGGCCGATCGTCACCGGCACGCGCTGTGCAATGTCGCCTTGCACCTTGAACAGCTGGGCTTGGCTATCGCGTTGCGCATTGACGGGAGTGCGTACGAACAACACGTCCGCCAAGCGCCCCAGCGTGATCGTGCCATCCACGGAGAGGTCGGGACGTGCGCCTGGCACCAGCGTGTCGCTAAACGCAATGCGTACCTTGACGGTTCCATCCACCACTTCCGGGTCGATGCGCGACAGGGTGCCGGCCATCTTGCCGTTGCGGGTATCGACCAAGGCGGCCTGGCCTGGCTGCAGGTCGCGGGCCTCGGTCTCGGGGATCCGCAGTTCAGCCTCCAGTTCTTGCGGGCGCGAGACGAGTGCCACCTTGGTTCCTTCGGGCACCTGCTGCCCTTCCTCCACCAGCACGCGCTGTACCACACCTTCCACGCCAGCCCGCACTCGCAGGGCGTCGACCTCCCGTCGGCGCAGATCCATTGTGTTTTTCAGCTGCGACACCCGCAACGTATCGGACTGCAGGCTCGCCTGCGCGTTTGCGTCGATCTCGGCCACGCGTGCCTTCTCGACCTGTTGACGGCTGATCAACTGCGCCAAGTCGATCTCAGTCTTCTGATACTGGATGCGGGGGATGACGTCTTTGTCCAGCGCCATCCGTTCGATCTTTTCCTGCGCCCGCGCAGCGGCCAGTTCGCTTTCCACCTTGCCCAACTCGGCGCGTGCCTGCAGCGACTGCACGCGCAACTCGGTTTGCTTGACCCGATGGTCCAGCACCGCAGCTTGGTACTGCATCTCGGCAGCAAGGTAATCATCTTGCACACGGCCATTGTGCAGTTCGAGGATCACGGTATCGGCTTTCACCCGGGTTCCGGGAAATACCACGATGCGTTCCACACGCACATCCGTTTCGGCCGTGAGCCAACGAGTATGACGTGGCACGAGGTTGCCCGTTCCGCGGACGCTGAGCAGCATCGGGCCCCGCTCCACCATACCGATCAGCACGTTCGAGCGCGGCACCACTGCGTCTTTGCGGCCAGCGACCAACACCACTACGGTGATCGCCGACAACACCGCGACGATTACGGACAACACGACGATGCGCTGACGCCTGCGCCGTGCGCCTCCCCCAACACGCTGCTCATCCATCTGCGGTACCGTCATGCCGCATCATTCGCCCCCACCCATGCGCACCGTGCCCTTGCCGTCACGCTGCTCGAAGATGAAGCGATAGGTGAGCGTTACCGGCTCGGCTCGCGAAGGCGACTCACCGCAACTGCCATATGTCGTGCGCTTGGTTTCCAGGTCCGGGAACAAGCAGCGCAATCCTGGCTCGAAACGCCACATCGCAACGGCCGAGCGGGCCGCCTGCAACATGAGGGGATCAAGCGAAGCACTCGTAGGGCAGCGCGGCGGCTGCTCCAGAGGCGTGCTCGCCGGTACCCGGCCGTCGGCTCCAACAACCACCTGCAAACAGACGGTGCTCGGCGGCAGGGCCTGTCCGAGCAGGGATGGAGGATATGCGGGGGGCTGATTGCCCTCATCCTCCAAAGGAGGAATGAACGACTCGTTATCGGCCAACACCATGCGATGGCTGACGACCAGTTCATCACTGATCTCGTTCATTCCGACCTGACCACCGCGCGCCGCAACGGGTGGCGGTTCGGCCGGCCCCACGCTGGCGCATCCGCCCAGGGCCAAAGTAAGACACACAGAAAGCACCACATCACGCATACGCAATAGACTCCTCGTAGTCACCCTTGGTGGGACAACACGCCACTTTCAATCACCGATGCCCTGAGCTGGGCCCACAGCCGCCTGCCGGCCTCAGTGAGGTTCGTGCACGCATCGAGCGCGCGCATGTAGTGGCTTTCAAACCAGATACGCTGCATGTCGCGCCGCCCCATTGCTGCTTTGTCTAGCCTGTTTGTACGTGCGAGATGCTGTTGGAAGAGTAGAACATTTCCCACCGCATGCGCACCTATGATCACCCGCCCCATGGTTTCATAACTTCGCTTGAGCGGTGAATAAAAGGCGGCTTCCTGGTCTTCGCGCAACAACGCGGCCACCATGAGGAACGCGGCCACGTACTGTCTGGAAGTCTCCTGCACGATCAGCTCAGCGCAATGCACCGGATCGTCCGGAGGGTCGAGTGCTAACAGACCGGGAAAGGCACTGCTGCCGTGGACTCTCGCGTCATTCAGCCCTGGCCCTGCAAGCAGCAGGTAGCCGGCAAGCCCACCCCGCACCCAACTGAGATGTTCACCGCCAGCGCTAGCGAGCAGCGCGTGTGCCGCCTCGACGCGCCGAACCGCGGCATCGATCGCCGCCTCATCCGCAACCGGGGGTAATGGCCCACGCTGCTGGTCAGGCCATGGAAAGCCATGCGAGGCATTGCTCACCCCTGTGCGAACGACGTAGAAGCCTTGGTCATGACCGATATGCCCCACTGGCCACGCACGCTGAATGCTGTCATTTTTGCAGAGCATCCACCTGCCTGCGTGTGCCTGGAATGCGTGTTTGCTGCGTGCATCCTGCACGAGCAGCACTTGCCCGTCGGCTTGTACGGACACAGTGCCTTCCACATCGATCAGGTAGCCATCCAGGAATACCCGCCCGGCGCCAGCCAGTTGCGCGCTGAACCGACCCTGCTGCCCGCATGCGAACGTCGCAATGGCCCACTGCAGTGCGCCCTGGCAAAGCGCAACCACTTGCTCTCCAGCCGACTCCACAAGTCCAATCTCAGGCCGCCAGGTCGCAGTCTCCGGCAGATCGAGTGCCTCAAGGGCTTCGGCTAGCTTCTCCTGACCTGCTCCGCGCAGGCGCGCTGACAGGCGCACCCGCGAAGCGGCCAACCGGGTGGCCGCAAGGACACCGATGATGTCCGGGGCGCTTGAATGGGTGGCACAGGCAAAATCTTCTGCCAGCAGACCCAACTCATCCATGCGATGACCCTTGCTCACATGCACTAAGCATTTCACTCGGCGGACGGCGGTGCATCAGCGACTCGCGAACGAAGAAGGTCGCCAACCATTTCTCACCCGCCAACACCGGGGCGCCCGCGTGCAGCGTCAACGAAGATGGATCGGGATGAGGGTAACCGAAATAAAGCGCCGAGCCGCACTGCGGAACCACATCGATCTCGACATCGGAGAACACGGTCGTTCCACCCGACTCTGGGACATTGAGGTAGAGAAGCATGCTGCCGATGCGATTGCCACCCCGCTGCAGCAGTGCCTCGGTAGCAGACAGGCCTATGTCGAAGTAGTCATGGTGCGGCACGAAGTCAGCCCCGGCACCGTAGCGCACCACTTGAATATGCTCCAGATGATCCACCGGCCATTCCAGCAGCGCCGCGATCCGTCGTTCGATGGCGGCCACCAGGGCAGACTCTCGCGGAGTGATGAATGTGCTCTGGCTGGTGCGGGTATAGCTGGCAATAGCGCTTGCGGCCCTGTCGCCTGTATTGATGATTTGCGAACGGGCCAAGCGCGGTCGCGCCAGTTCGATCAACGCAGCGCATTCGTCAGGGTCCAACACATCGTCCAGCAGGATGAGCCTGGGCGCACGCATCCTCGCTATCAGCCGTACACGGCGGCCGTCCAGCACGATGGAGCCATGACTGCGCCACAAGCCATCCCCAGGCTGTGCCTGCGACTGTGGCATTTCGCTCGGCGAGGGCCATACCGATGGAGAGTTCATGGCGTCTTCGCGACCTGCTCCGCAGCGACGGCGGCCCAGGTATTGTTCGGCCCGATGCTATTGCGTTCGTCGAACACCCGCTTGGCGTGCGGGCCACTGGCATCGACATAGTGAACAAACAACTGTAGCCAGTAGCCCCCCTCCAGCGGCTCACGCCAATGCGGAACGTCAATGCCGCGATAGAGCAGCATGTCTCCCACATCCAGCAATACTGGCTTGTCCTCACTTAGCGAATGCACCCAGACCGGCCAGATCGATGCACCGGAGTAGCCTAACGTGAGGGTGGCGCTGAACTCGCAAGCATCGCGATCGGTGTGCCGGGTCAGCGACGAACCACTTGTGTAGAAGCGCAGAAACGAATAAGTGGGCAGCAAACGTCGACCGGTCAGCCGCTCAAGTTCCGGCTGCAACTGAATGAGCATCGACTCGCCCAGCGCGTCGGCGTAACGCCCTAGCGACTGTGTAGGCTCGTCGTGCGTAAAGTAGTCCGTGCTATTGAGATGCAGCAGGGCATATCGCTCGAACAACTGGCACATCGCGGGGGGCAGCGCGCATGGAACGAGCAAGTGATCGCGACCTCCCAGGACATGGACGTCATCGACGGAGGATCCAGCGGAACGATTCAACTCGCTGATCCGGTCATTCATGCAATGGGCTCCATTGGGGTCATGCTCTGGGGTTGGTCGCGGAACCAGATCGTGGCGATCCACTTCTCGCCCAAAATTACCGGTGCGCCGCTATGCAGCGCCAGGTCCAACTCGCTGGCTGTGGGGAACGCGAAATGAACTGCGGTACCGAGGTTCGCGATAATTTCCAACTGAGGATCGGCAAACACCGTCTCCCCGCCTGCCTGCGGCGTATTGAGATAGACCAGCACCGTCGCTACGCGTTGTCCACGGCGCCCCAGATGCGCCGCCGATGACGGATCGCGTACATCGAAGTAGTCCTGATGATTCTCAACACCAGTGCCCGGCGTGTACCGAACCACTTGCACTGGCTCGGCGCAGCATGCATCGCGGCCTGCCAGAAGAGCTGCGCGCGCCTCAAGCGCACGCACCTCAGCGTTCTCGCCGGGGGCGAAGTACATGCTGTGGCTGGTGCGCGCACGCGACACGTGACCAGCACCATCTTTGGCGTCCACATCGACCACCTGAGACGGAAGCAGGCGAGCGACGGAAGCGTGGATAAGTGATCCTGCCTCGGCCTCGTTCACGAAATCCCGGACTACGGTGAGATCCGGCCGGCGACAGGAAAGCATCACGCGCACGGTACGGTCGCCGAGGTCACGAGACGACGCCAGGCTACCCCGCGAGCCGCCGGCATCCAAAGGTGCCCTGGAACCAGAGAGCGGCAACACGGCATCGCGAGCAGAAAAGCGATGAAAGCCACTGGCCACCAAAGTGGACATGGATTCCTCTGGATTGATGCCCGCAGCACGCTGCTCGGCCACCCACGCGTTGAGGCAACGATCCGGCTGCTCAGGCATGAGCCACCTCCACGACGGCGGCATTGGCATGGCGATCACCTTCCGCCAACGCGGCCTGGATGGTGTCGTACAGGCGCTTCAAGACACTGCAGTACACCGAGCGGTTGTTGAATCCGGCGTCACTGCTGAAGCGGTGTTCCAACTCGCCGCCCCGGCAGATCGCTTTGTGCCTGCAGCCCATGCACTGATCAGGCAAGGTTCGGTACGCGCGTTCGATCTCCCTCATGATCGGCTGGTTCATCCATTGGCGAAAGCTGGCGGTTCGCACGTTGAAATGCTGCTGCGTTCGAAACCATGCCAAGGCCGCCATGTAGGAGTCGTTCAATGCCATATCGCCGTCACTGTGGATGACCAGATTGACCGCCGACATATCCAATGCCACCCCACGGCGATGCAATGCAATCCGGTGCAGAACATCGCTGAACTGCTTCACGTAGACATTGTCCTGACCGGTCAGCAACCAACGCTCGAACATAAGGCACAGCGCGTCACCGAATCTGTCCATCTCCACGCTGTCTGCGCTGAGGCTATCCCAGCTATGGTCCGGCAACAGGAAGTTCAGCAACCCCACGCCCAGCGTATCCACGAAATGATCGTAGACGCGCCCATAGTCGAAATCGGGATTGAGTACCGCGATCAGGCTGATTGGCCGGATGTGTCCCTCCCGTGCGGCGCGCTGCAGCCGTTGCAGGGTGCGCTCGATCCGGTCGTAAGAACCGCGCCCTTTGTGATCGAGGCGATGAATATCGTTGTAGTCCCGAGGACCATCGAGGCTGACTCCTATGTGCACATCGAATTCGCGCGCGACCTCCAGCCAGTCATCTGACAGGTGCACGCCATTGGTCTGAGTGATGAGATGCAGCACGCCTACCCGGGGTCTCAGCTTTTCCACGATATCCGCGCACAACGCGCGGAACGCTCGAGGATTCATCAAGGTAGGCTCGCCCCCATGGAAGGCAATTGCCAGCTCACCGATGTCATAGTCCTCCGTTGCCTCGACCAGCCGCGCGATGGCTTGTCTCGAGACGTCGCTGCGAAGCAGCGCCGGTCGCTCATGTACATCGGAATAGGCGTCGGCATAGTAGTAGCAGTAATCGCAATTGAGATTGCATTTCTCCGACAGTTTCAGATTCACCACCAGCGAGGAAATACGGGGGCTTTCCGAAAGCACTTCCATGCGGCCACTCCAGCTGTCCGACCGGTACTCGTGTGAGAGACAGGCCGCTGCGCCATGTTTCTTGCGCATGCGGCGCCTACCGGCGCCGCATGCAGGTCAGTTCATCAAGCGATGTTCGGCTTGACCGGGGTCGGTGGGCCGACCTTCACGAATGCACCGGCAGCGGCGATATCGCGCGCCTCCGACTCCGTCAACACGCGCATGGCAAGCTTGCGTGCAGCTTCCTTACGATCGACAGCGATCTTCTTCTCATCATTGGACATGCTCATCTCAGCTCCTTCTTGAATGTTGCCTGGCCGGCAACGGGCATCCGTGGTGGCACGGAATTGATCAGGTCTTGGCTCATTCAGCACGCAGGGCCTCCATCGGCGACACTCGTGAGGCTTGTAACGCCGGTACGAGATTGGCTACCGCGCAGACTAGGCCGAACAACATCAGGACAATCAGCATCAACAGCGGATCGAAAGGATCGATACCGAACAACTTGTCCGAGAGCGATCGACCAACCAGCAGCGCAGCAGGCAGCGCGACCAGTGTGGCTGTGGCGTACAGGCGAGCACCCTCGGCGCCAACCAGGGCCAGCAAATGGCGACGATCCCCCCCCAACGCCAGGCGCACACCGAACTCGCGTGTACGGGATGCCACAGAGAAAGCAAGCAAGGCATATAGGCCCACAGCGGACAAAACCATAGCCACGCTCACCAACAGCTTGAGCATCATGTTCAAGCGCAGCGCATCGCCCAATGTCTCCTGCACGATCGCCTGCATGGTCCTGATCTCATGGAAGCGCAGGCCAGCGGCAGATCGTCGCAGCGGATGCTCCAACATCGGTCGGACTGCCGACAACGGCAGAGATGTGTTGACGATCACCGAAACGCTGTCGGCTGGCATGTCTGGAAGCGGCCAGGGCGTTTCCATGGGCCGATAGACAGTGGCATATTCGTCACGCGAACGAAGGGAGCGCTGGCGCGCGACGCCGACCACGCCGACAACCCGATGGTCCCGTAAGCCGTATGGCCCACTGACACTGACCAGACGACCCAACGGATCGCCGTCTCCCAAATAGCGACTTGCGAACGTGGCATCGACGATGATCGTTGGCGCGCCACCCCGCGTTTCATGAGCACGGAAGCCGCGTCCCTGCAGCAGCGGCAGACCCAGTGCCCGGAAATAGTTTTGGCTGACGAACACTTCGTAGGCGTTGATCTCCCTTGGACCACCGTCGCCATCCTTGATATGCATTGTCGCCAGTGACACGTTGTCGCCGAACGGAGCCGTGCTTGCCAAGGCGACCTCACGGATGCCCGGTGCATTTCCTACTTCATCCAGCCAAGCGGCCAGCGCTTGACGCAGCGGTCGGACATTTACGTCTATGGAGCGTCGGTCGGCACCCAACTGGCCGACCGATACCGGACCGCGGGCGAAGCCGATGTCTTCGGCGATGAGGTTGTCCGAGCTGCGGATCAGCAGTCCGGTGCCAAACACCAGCACCAGAGTGCAAGCGATCTGAGCGGCAACCAGATGACGACGCAATCGTGCCCCGCGGGCCGAGCCGGTCTGCCCATTGCCGCCCTGACGTAGCGACTGGGCCAAGTTCTGCCGCAGCAATCCCGCCGCAGCGATGGTCATGGCCGCGGCGATGACTGCCACCATGACCGCCATCGCGGCAACAGTCGGCAAATCCAGGCCTACATGCTGAGGCACATTGGCCGGGAGCATTCCCGCTCGCTGCAGAAAGCGCATGCCCGGCGCTAGCAACGCTAACGCACCCAATGCCCCCAGCATGGCCAGCGACAAGGCCTCGCAAGTAATCAGCGCCAAGTTTCGCGCACGCCTTGCGCCGAGCGCCTCCATCAGCGCGAACGTGTGCTGACGACGGATCACGCTGAGTGCGAAAAGATTGCACAAGTTTGCCGTGGTCACGGCGAACACCATCAGCGCGGCCAGCGACATCAACGTCAGAGTGAAGACCCGGTCGCCAACCCACAGAAAGCGCAAGGGACGGGCCGATGGAGTTGCTGCGACCTGCTCGACGATCCAGTCCAAGCGCCGGTCGGCCGCGAGCCTCCTGCGCATCTCCTGGGTGGCGTCGTCGCTGCTTTGCCCAGGCGCGAGACGGGCGATCGCTTTGAGGTCGCCGAACGATCCGGCCGCCTCGGCTGAGCGATCCTGCTCGCTGATCTTCATCGGCAGCCACAGGTGACGCTTCGCGTCCGGGAAGCCGCTGCCTTCGGGAACCACTCCAACAATCAGGCAAGGTGCGCCCGATACGTTCAGCAGCTCTCCTTCGGCAAAAGCACGACCGAATATTTGCGCATGGAAGTCGGCGCTTACCACAGCGCGGCAGGGCGCACCGATCCTCGTGTCGTCGGCGTTCAACAGGCGACCAGCGACCGGATGGATGCCTAGCAACGGAAATATGTCGGGGCTGACGGTGACCGCCGAGACACTGCCGATCATCCGTGCGGCATCGCTGTATAGGGTGGGTTCGGAGGTTTTGAAGGCCGCCATGCGCTGAAGGCTCTGCCCCGGGCTGCCCGCAGTTTCCAGGAAGGGAACCGACCAGCCCAAATCCAGCCCCAGGGTGTCTGAGCGCAATTGGAGCGTCACCAGACGATCGTCTACCGGAAAGGGCAGTTGCTTGACCAGTAGGCCATACATGAGCGCAAACATGGACGCGTTGAGCGCGATTGCAAGGGTTGCCAACGCTACGATGACCCACGCTTGCCGGGAGTGTGCCGTTGCCACAGTGGCCGAGCGTGCGCTCTTAACTAACAACTCCCATGCAATGGAAGCTAGGCTGGCATTTGTCCCGCGCATCCCACAGATAACACTACTTTGAACTTCCGTATCCATTGCAACCATCGCTCCAAGACTTCGTCGTAACTTGGGAACTCGTATTGGTAGCGCTATGCGGGCCAGACTACACGCAAAATTCCGATAAAGGCAATTCCTGCGAAAAAACAAGGCTCCGCGTTGAAATTGGGGATCGATATCTCGGTCGATTATGTCCTGACCTCCTCCCAAAAACTTAGACCAGCCATATCTATTTGTTTAATCCCAGGCTTTGATGGTGCACTCTTTTCCCTCTAATGGAAGGACGCGCTATAGGCCAGGTTCTACACGGGAGCACCCCCACGACTGAGGCGATCCGTCGAGCGATACAACATAGTCAAGAGAGCTTGAGGGCGCTTTCCAAACGCTACGGCATCAATCAAAAGACGGTGGCGAAGTGGAAGAAACGGACTCGGTGTCCGATTTGCCGACAGGGCCGACGCAGCCGTTTTTCACCGTATTGCCCGTTGCAGATGAGACGGCGATCGTTGCTTTTTTCGCCAGCACACCTTGCTGCCGTTGGATGACTGTCTCTATGCATTGCAGCCGAGCATCCCGCATCTGACGCGCTCATCACTGCACCGTTGCCTGCAACGGCATGGCATCTCGCGGCTGCCCGACAGCACGGCAGACAAACCCGCCAAGAAGAAGTTCAAAAGCTATCCGATTGGCTACTTCCACATTGATATCGCCCAGGTGCAGACGGTCGAGGGCAAGCTCCATCTGTTCGTCGCCATCGCCAGAACGTCCAAATTTACACTCACCGAGCTCCATCTCTCGGCCGACAAGCTGACTGCAGCTCAGTTCCTGCGCAATATCATCCAGGCTGTGCCCTTCACCCTGCATACGGTTCTGACGGATAACGGCATCCACTTCACCAACCGCCACTCCGACCGCTATGCCTTCACGCATATCTTCAGTCGCGTCTGCAAACAGCATGGCATCGAATACCCCTTGACCCTGGATCAACAGACAGGTCGAGCGGATGAATCGGACCATCAAAGAAGCCAAGGTCAAACGCTTCCACTACGACGATCACGCGCAACTGCGAGAAAACCTGGACACCTTCATCGACGCCTACAACTTCGCGCGCAGGCTCAAAGCCCTTGAGGGACTGACACTATACGAATTCATCTGAAAACAGTGGACATCCGAGCCCGAGCGGTTCAAGGATCGATCCGATCCATCTAATGCCGGGACTGAACACCTAGGGCGTGTCATCAATTGAGCAAGATGACGGAGGCGATCCAGTAGATCGCTCCAAGGA
>NZ_JSZE01000029.1 GCF_000802365.1 Xanthomonas cannabis pv. cannabis | reverse complement strand
GGCTTCGCCCCGTACCCTCACCCCAACCCCTCTCCCGGCGGGAGAGGGGCGTGCTCGGTAGCTGCGGCGTTCTTCCCTTCTCCCATCGGGAGAAGGTGGCGCGTAGCGCCGGATGAGGGTACGGGCGAAGCCTCGTGCAGTTGGAGCGGCACGTGGGCTTCGCCCCGTACCCTCACCCCGACCCCTCTCCCGGCGGGAGAGGGGCTCTAGAACCCGGCTTCGAGAGCTTTCCTTCTCCCATCGGGAGAAGGTGGCGCGTAGCGCCGGATGAGGGTACGGGCGAAGCCTCGTGCGGTTGGAAAGCCACGATAGCTACGCTCCGTAACCTCACCCCAACCCCCGCTCCGCACCCCGGCCTGCGCTTGCGCCACAGGCGCTCCAAGGCACACGCGTCTGTGGCGCGCAAGCCATGCCTTCTCGCCGCGCAGGGAGCGGGCTTTAGGGCGCAATCTCATGGTGTAGATGCGTCACTGTTGTCGCGCGTCCATAAACAAAAACGGCGCGTTGCCACGCGCCGTTACCTTTCGAGGCCTAGCTGGTTTGGCGACGATATCCGCGCCAAACCATCACAACCCGGCCGTACTGCGATCGCCACGAAACTGTTTACGCAGCCAGTCGTCGATCATGGCTTTCTCGAAGCGCAGCGGGTCGCTGTCGGTCAGCCGCGGGCCGCTCATCAGAAAGGCCGAATCCACCAGCTTGCGTTCGCCCTGATCGATCACTTGGCCATCGGCCCCGGTCAGCGTGTAGCTGAAACTCAACCGCGGCGGGTAGATGTCCTTGACCACGCGAACGTCCTGCATGCGTGGACCGTGCCACGGCTCGTACTGGCCGGCGCGGCGGATGTCGGTGATGGTCACGCTCAGGTGCTGGCCGTCGGGCAGCTGACGTGCGGCGCTCTGCTGGAAGTGGGTGGCCAGCTGGGTCACCCAGTCACCACGCTGTGCTTCCCAGCGATTGCCGCTGAAGCGCACTTCGGAAAATTCGGCCGGGTCGGTCCAGCGCACATCCACCTTGCCGTCGCTGCTCAGCGCGCGCGGCGCCTGCGGGTCGGTGACGTTGCGCACGCGTGCCTGCACACCGGTCGCTGCGAGCAGTCCTGCCAGCAGCAGGCCGGCGCCGGAAACACTGGAAAGTTTCATGGAAAGCCTCCAAGCGGTAGGTACGTCGCGTACCGGGCGTGCCAGCAGTGTGGGGGTGCGCAAGAGCGCCCGCAACGCGCGCTGCGCCCGGGGCCGCTAAGGCATTGCCGCACGGTTAATCCGCGCCGTGGCAGCCATGACGGCGGGTTCACTGCGCCTGCGCCCACGCTTCACGGCACGGCCCGGAAGATCGGCGCCATGGACACCCACTCTTTCCGCACAAAGTCAGTTTCTTCGGCGCCGGCGCATATGCCGGCGGACGTGCGCCTGCAGTTCATCGACTGGGCAAAACAGCACGGCCACAACCCCGCCACCGGGGCCGCCGCCTTCGTCGCGCTGCAAAGCGATGTGGATCTGGATCTGGCCACGCGCACGCTGCGCCTGGAACCGGGTGCCGACCCGCGCGATGTCCTGCGCGAGCATCTGTCCGAGCTGTCACGCCAGGTGGATGTGGCGGTGCAATTTCCGCCGGTGTATGCCTACACCGCTGCCAACGGCCTGGAGTATCGCTATTCGCTGATGCTGGTGATTGCCGAGGACTGCGTGGAGTGGACCGGACGGGTCTGGCAGGACCTGGATTACCAGGGAATGCTCACCGGGCGCGGGCAGGGGCCACGTGCCAACTACACCCAGCTGGCGCGCATGGCGCTGGAACACGAGTTAGACCAGGAGCATCCCCGTTATGTCCAGGCATGAACTCGAACTGGAGCTGCCGCTCGGCGCGCAGGTCGCCAGCGGTGAGGACGGCTTCGGTCAGCGCTGCC
The DNA here is from genome assembly GCF_000802365.1 of Xanthomonas cannabis pv. cannabis. GTDB lineage: Bacteria > Pseudomonadota > Gammaproteobacteria > Xanthomonadales > Xanthomonadaceae > Xanthomonas > Xanthomonas cannabis. Next base: position 59,878 of record NZ_JSZE01000029.1, on the reverse strand, counting down.
GCAATGAATGTGCCGCGCTCGGGTTGTCGCGTGTGCGCTTGTTGCTGCTCGATGCCGACTATGCGCGCTCCACGGCCTGGCGCGAGGAAGCGCAGCGCTGGATGGACGAACAGCTGCGCCGCGAGGGCGAATGGGTATTCCGTGGCGTGCTTGCCGGCATCGTGCTGATCACCGCCTGCATCGCCGTGGCGGCGGCCACCTTGTGGTGAATGCCCGCCTGGGGTGACCGACGTGCGATGGGGGCGTGATCGCCTGCGGCCGCCCGTGCACCCGCTGACGACATAGGGCATGGTTTCATCTGTCCGTCATCCGCACTGGCAGCACCCGTGGCCCCCGATTTGCGTCCTTCGCCCCCCAGCCTCGATCCGAGCGCCGGCCTGCCCGCCGCCATTGCCGAGCCGTTTCTCGACCCGGCGATGTACCACGAGATCTTCCACAACATCGATGCCGGCTTCTGCGTCATCGACATGGTGTTCGAAGGCGATCAGGCCGTCGATTACCTGATCCGCATGACCAATGGCGCCTTTGAGCGCTACACCGGTCTGTCCAACGCGCTCAACGTGTCCATCCGCAACATGCTGCCCGAGCACGAGCAGGAATGGTTCGACCGCTACGGGCAGGTTGCCCGTACCGGCAACCGTATCCACTTCGAGATGCAGGCCAAGGCATTGCGTCGCTGGTATTCGGTGGACGCATTCCGGGTCGGGCAACCGGAGCAGGCGCGGGTGGCGGTGTTGTTCATGGACATCACCGAACGCAAGCGCGTGGAGCGCGAGCTGGCCGAGAGCGAGGCGCGTTTCAGTGCGCTGGCCGACGGCCTGCCGATGCCGGTCTGGGTGCTGGATGCGCAAGGCGTGGTGCGCTTCGTCAACAGCGCCTATGGCGAGTTCTTCGGCCTGGACATTTCCAGCGGCACCGTGTCGGCCTGGAGCGAGTTGCTGCATCCGGACGACCTGCCGATCTTCCAGTTTGAATTATCGGCCGCACTGGAAGAACAACACGGCCTGCGTGCCCTGGTGCGTGCGCGCCGCCACGACGGGCAGTGGCGCTGGATCGAAATGACTGCAACCCCGCGCTATTCGGCCGATGGTCGGTTCATCGGTCTGGCCGGCAGCAGCCCGGACGTGACCGAACAGCGCGAAATCGAACTGGCCCGCGAGCAATTGCTGGAGTCAGAGCGTAGCGCGCGCAACGAAGCCGAGAGCATGGCGCGGCTGAAGGACGAGTTCCTGGCTACGCTGTCGCATGAACTGCGCACGCCGCTGACCACCATCCTGGGCTGGAGCGAATTGCTGCTGCAACGGGTCGAAGAAGGCCACCCCAACTTCAAGGGCCTGTCGGTGATCGCCAGCAGCGCTCGCGCGCAGAAGCGGCTGATCTCGGACATGCTCGACCTCAGCAGCATGCTGCTGGGCAAGGTGCAGTTGGAAGTCGAATCGCTGGATCTGGCCGAGCAGGTGCGCGAGGCCCTGAATACCCAGGAACTGGCCGCCGAAGGCAAGGACCAGGTGCTGGAGCTGCACGTACCGCCAACGCCGTGCCTGGTGCTGGGCGATGCCACGCGGCTGCAGCAGGTGCTGTGGAACCTGCTCTCCAATGCCATCAAGTTCACCCCGGCCCATGGCCGGATCGATGTCACCATCGAGCGCGACGACGGCCATCTGCTGGTGGCGGTGCGCGATTCGGGCGATGGCATTGCCGCCGAATTCCTGCCGCACCTGTTTGGCCGCTTCCGCCAGGCCGATGGCACCACCACCCGTCAGCATGGCGGCCTGGGGCTGGGCCTGGCGATCGTGCAGCAACTGGTGGAAATGCATGGCGGCCAGGTCGGCGCCACCAGCGGCGGCCGTGGCAAGGGCGCCACGTTCACCGTGCGCTTGCCCGAGCACGTTCCCGACCAGGCCAAGCGCCCGCGGCGCGAACTGCGCCGCCGCCTGATGTCCGAACAGATCGTCGAGGCGCGTGCGCTCAACGGCCTGCGCCTGTTGGCGGTCGAAGATCAGCCCGACATGCTCGATTACCTGCGCCGTCTGCTCGAAGAGCAGGGCGCCGAAGTGGTTACCGCCGGCAGCGCCACCGATGCGCTGGCGTTGATCGACCACCGCGGCCATGCGCGCTTCGATGTGATGCTGACCGACATCGGCATGCCCGGCATGGATGGCTACGGATTGATCCGCACCGTGCGCGACAACCTGGGGTTGGATGCCAATGCCCTGCCGGCGGTTGCGGTGACGGCGCTGGCGCGCGATGACGACCGCAAGCGCGCGCTGGAATCCGGGTTCCAGGAGCATCTGGCCAAGCCGTACAGCGTGGCGCAACTGGTCACCGCAGTGCGTGCGGCGCGCGAAGCGATGGAATGACGCGGGGCGCGGCGGTAACGCCGCGCAGTGCCACGCTCGCAGCTGCCGGTGCATCGGCGTGCGCCCTGTCGCCGATCGCTCATTGCATGGTGCCCATCACCTGCACGCCTGCAGGCTGGCATCGCCGTGCAGGCGTGCTCACCGTGACATCGAGGCGTTTGCTGTGTCTTTCACGCCGCGTGGCCTAGCGTGAGGAGCTCCGTTGATGGAGAAATCGCAATGCCAAAGTACGCCCCACACGTGTATTCCGAACAGGTGCAGATCGCCACGCTGGAGCATTGGGTGTCCTTGCTCGATGGGCAGGAGCGGGTGCGGATCGAACTGGACGACGGCAGCATGTTGAGCGGCACGGTTGCGGTGCGCCCCAGCATCCAGACCTATCTCGACGACAACGACAACGAAGGGCTCAACGGGCAACTGCGTCTGGACCAGTTGGACGCCTCGCAGGAGCCGCAGTGGATCTGGATGGATCGCATCGTGGCCGTGCATCCGCTGCCCCTGGGTGCCGATCCGCAGGTCATGCCGTGAAGGCAACGTGTTGACGATGTGTTTACTTCTCCCTGGCGTGTTGCCGGCATGATGTCCGATTGCCGCAACCGTTCAGGAATCGTCTGCAATGACAGCCTTTCTGCCCTCTCGCATTCGCTGGCCGCTATCGCTGATGGCGGTCGCCGTCCTGGCCGGCTGTGGTGACACTGCCACCCTTGCCATCGAACAGGGCACCGGCCCGAACCCGCAATTGCCCGAGCCGGTCAAACGCCTGATCCCCACGGTGAAGGTGGCGCCGGTCAAGCGCTGGGCGGCCACGGCCAAGCCAATCGCTGCCGACGATCTGCAGGTCAATGCGTTCGCGCGCGACCTCGATCACCCGCGCTGGGTGTATGTGCTGCCCAACGGCGACGTGCTGGTCGCCGAGACCGCGCAACCGCCCAAGCCTGAAAACGCCGAGAGTGGCGGCGGGCTGCGCAAGAAGGTGCAGGGTGCGGTGATGAAGAAGGCCGGTGCGGTGGTGTCCAGCGCCAACCGCATCACCTTGTTGCGCGACGCCGATGGCGACGGCGTGGCCGAGGTGCGCACCCAATTCATCAGCGGGCTGTTCTCGCCATTCGGCATGGCCCTGGTCGGCGACCGCTTCTATGTGGCCAATGCCGATGCGCTGGTGAGCTTTCCGTATACGCCGGGCGACACGCACATCACCGCCAAGCCCACGTTCGTGGCCAATCTGCCGGGCGGGCTCAACCATCACTGGACCAAGTCGCTGCTGGCCAGCCCGGACGGCAGCAAGCTGTACGTGGGCGTGGGCTCCAACAGCAACGTGGCCGAAAACGGGATGGAAGCCGAGCTCAATCGCGCGGCGATCCTGGAGATCGACCCGGCCACCGGCAACAGCCGCGTCTTTGCCAGCGGCCTGCGCAACCCGGTGGGCACGGCCTGGGAGCCGCAGAGCAAGGCGCTGTGGGTGGTGGTGAACGAGCGCGACGAGATCGGCAGCGATCTGGTGCCGGATTACCTGACCTCGGTGCGCGATGGCGGCTTCTATGGCTGGCCATACAGCTATTACGGCCAGCACGTGGACGAGCGGGTCGAACCGCAGAATGCGGAGCTGGTGGCCAAGGCGATCAAGCCGGACTACGGGCTGGGCCCCCATACTGCATCGCTCGGCCTGAGCTTTGCCAGCGGCACGCTGCTGCCCGAACGCTTCCGCCAGGGCGCCTTCATCGGGCAGCACGGCTCATGGAACCGCGACCCGCCCAGTGGCTACAAGGTGCTGTTCGTGCCGTTCGCCAACGGCAAGCCTAGCGGGACGCCGATCACGGTGCTGGACGGCTTTCTGGATGCCGAAGGCAACGCCCAGGGGCGCCCGGTCGGCGTAGCGCCCGACAACAGCGGCGCGCTGCTGGTGGCCGATGACGTGGGCAACGTGATCTGGCGTGTGACACCGAAGGCGCGCTGACGCATCGACTGAAAAAAACCGGGCGGCTGCCCGGTCTGGTTGGCTGTACATGCGTGCTCGACGTCCAGTCCTTGAGCTTGTCCGTGAACGCGGCAAGCTACTGAATGTGTGTTCGAGTTGCCGGCATGCCTGACGGTCAATTGGCATTGCACGCTGCGAATGGCATTGCACGCTGCGAACGCTCCACGGAGCAACGTGAGAGAACGCGCGGCAACACGCTCGGACTAGCGTGGCGCTTCGGGCGTGGCGCTGAAGCGGCGTGCGTAGTCGCGCTCTTCGGTGATGCGGTTGATCTCGTCGTCGGCCATTTCCGGAGCGCCGTAGACCGCATACGCCACCGTGCCGTCTTCGCGCTCACCTACCTGGTGCAGCCGGTAGCGGGGGCGGCCGGCGCCGGTGTTTTCGGGGTAATGCATCGGTGGTGGTGTGTCGTCCAGATCCATTTCGCTGTTGTCGACAACTCCTCCTACGAACAAGGCTCGCATCGCGTCTCTCCGGTGTGGGCTTGGATTCCAGCCTAGGCGGGCGGATGTTGCGTGCGCATCAATAGTCCGTATACACATTGGAAGGCGCATGGCGGCGATACACACACGCAGGCAACCCCACGTTGGGGGGCGGCGGGCAGGCGGCACCGGTCCCTTACAATGGCGGCCTGTTCCCGACCCGATGATCCGATGGCTGGCCCGCCCGATGCCCCGCTTCACGCCCTGTTCCTGCCTTTTGCCCAGGGCGCGCTGCCATGGCCGCAAGGCCCGGTGTTGTTCCTGCGCGCACGCGACGGCTTTCCGCTGCGCGAACATGCCACCGCTGAGGCGTTGATCTGCGAGCAGAGCTTTCGTCCGTTTGCCCAGGCGCTGGAGCGCAGCGGCTGGAGCGTGCGCGAAGAAAGCCAGATCGAGGCCGACACCACCCGTTATGCCCTGGTGCTGGTGCTGCCGCCGCGCCAGCGCGACGAAGCGCGTGCGCTGTTCGCGCGTGCGGTGGCGCTGACCGCGCCCGGCGGCCGCGTGGTCGCCTGTCAGTCCAACAACGAGGGCGCGCGCTCGGGTGAAGCCGATCTGCGCCAGCTCACCGGCCTGGCCGGCAGCCTGACCAAGCATCACTGCCGCACCTACTGGACCGCACCGCTGCCTGCCGAGACCGATGCGGCGCTGCAGACGCGTTGGGCGGCGCTGGATGCGCCACGCAAGATCCTGGACGGGCGTTTTGTCAGCCGCCCGGGCGTGTTCGCCTGGGACCGCATCGATCCGGCATCGGCGTTGCTGGTCGAGCACCTGCCCGCCACCCTGGCCGGGCATGGCGCCGATCTGGGCGCCGGGTTTGGGTATCTCTCGGCCGAAGTGCTGGCGCGCTGCCCCAAGGTCACTGCGCTGGATGTCTATGAGGCCGAAGCGCGTGCGCTGCAGCTGGCGCAGCGCAACCTGCAGGGCCTCGCGCATCCGGCGCAGCTGCACTATCACTGGCGCGATGTCACCGCCGGGCTGGAGGCGCCGTACGACTTCATCGTCAGCAATCCACCGTTCCACACGCCGTCCCGTGCCGATCGCCCGGATATCGGGCAGCGCTTCATTGCCGTGGCCGCGCAGGCGCTGCGCCCGGGCGGGCAGCTGTTGCTGGTCGCCAACCGCCATCTGCCCTACGAACAGGTGCTCAACGACAGCTTCGGGCAGGTGCGCGTGGCTGCCGAGCGCGACGGCTTCAAGCTGATCGCCGCCACCCGTGGACGCGGAGCGCGCGCATGAAGCTGGTCAAGCACATCGCCAATCTCGGCTACGGCAGCCGCAAGCAGGTGACCCAGCTGTTCCGCCAGGGCGCGGTCACCGACGCGCAGGGCGAGGTGCTGTACGCCGACGACCAGGTGGAACACGACGCCATCCGCATCGATGGCGAGCCGCTCGATCCGCCCCCGGGTTTCAGCCTGTTGCTGCATAAACCCAGCGGTTACACCTGCTCGACCAAGGACACCGGCCGGCTGATCTACGAACTGCTGCCGCCACGCTTCCGCTCGCGCGCGCCGGTGCTGGCGCCGGTTGGGCGGCTGGACCGCGAAACCAGCGGCCTGTTGCTGATGACCGACGACGGCGCGCTGCTGCACCGGATCATTTCGCCCAAGTCCGCGCTGGACAAGGTCTACGAGATCACGCTGGCCGAGGACCTACGTGGCGACGAAGCCGCGCTGTTTGCCAGTGGCACCTTGCTGCTGGAAGGCGAAACCAAGCCATTGCTGCCGGCCGAACTGGAAGTGCTCGGCCCCCGCCAGGCACGCCTAACCCTGCACGAGGGTCGCTATCACCAGGTGCGGCGCATGTTTGCCGCCGCCGGCAACCACGTGGTGGCGCTGCATCGCAGCCGCATCGGCGGGTTGGGGCTGGATGCGCTGCCGTCCGGGCAGTGGCGCGCGCTGGAGGCGAGCGATCTGGAGGTATTGTTCGGCCGTGGAGCATCTGCATGACGGCGGTCGCACCGCTGCCGTTCCGTCCGCAGGCGGTGATCTTCGATATGGATGGCCTGATGCTCGACAGCGAGCGCGCCATCACCGCCTGCCTGGCACAGGCGGCCGATGCGCAGGGGCTGCAGATCGAGCCGGCCTTCTGGCTGCGCATGGTGGGGACGGGCGATGCGGCGTGCCGCCGTCTGCTTGGCGAACGTGTCGGCGATGCCGCTGCCGAGCACCTGCTGGCGCGGGCACAGCCGTTGTATGAAGCTGCGGTGGAACGCGGTATCCCGCACCGGCCCGGCATCATCGCGCTGCTGGAGTATCTGGCGGCGCAAGGGCTGCCGCGTGCGGTGGCCACGTCCACTCAGCGCCCGCTGGCCTTGCGCAAGCTGGAGGCTGCTGACCTGTTGTGGCGCTTCGCGGCGGTGTGCACCGCCAGCGACGTGCGACATCCCAAGCCGGCGCCGGACATCTACCTGCTGGCCGCGCGCACGCTGGACGTGGACCCTGCGCAGTGCCTGGTGCTGGAAGACTCGCCCACCGGCGTGCGCGCCGCCCTGGCGGCCGGCATGACGCCGATCCAGATCCCGGACCTGCTCGAACCCGATGCCGATGTGCGCGCGCTCGGTCATCGCATCCTGCCCTCGCTAAGCGATGCGCAGCACCTGCTGGAAGCGCAGCTGGCGGGCTGATCGCCGGATGGCGGGAGCGCGGACACACATCGGGACCGCAGCGCTCGATGCCAGGCGACACGAACGGTACGCCCTCACACGTACTGCATCTTGCGCGACATACCGCCGTCGACGACGAAATCCTGCCCGGTGACAAACCCGGACAGCGGCGGCGACAGCAGGTACACCGCCAGCTGCGCGATATCTTCCGGAGTTCCCACGCGTCCGGCCGGATGCTGCGCATGGTCGCGTCGCGACAGCTTGGGCGCACGTCGGCGCTGCGGTGCGCGCCAGGCATCGGTACTGATCCAGCCCGGGCTGATGCTGTTGACGCGCACCTGCGGGCCCTCGCTCAGCGCCAGCGCATGGGTAAAGGCGACCAGGCCACCCTTGGCGGCGGCATAGGCCTCGCTATGTGGTTCCGACTGCCAGGCGCGGGTAGAGGCGATGTTGACGATCGCGCCGCCGCCCTCGGCCTGGGCCAACGCGGGCAGCGCCTGTTTGCTGCACACAAACGCGCCGTGCAGACTCGCAAGACGCCGGTTCCACTCGTCCCATGCCAACTGCGGCAAGGGCGCGATGTGCGGATCGGGGACGCCGGCGTTGTTGACCAGGCCATCGAGCCTGCCGAAGCGTTTGAGCGCGGTGGCGATCAAGCGCGCCGCCTGCGTCTCGCGCGCGGCATCGCAGCGCACGAAGGCGCTGCGTCGCGGCAGCGCCCACTCCTGCAGGCAGGCCTTTCCGGCATCGGCGTCGAGATCGCCGATCACCACCGTGCCGCCGGCACCGAGCACTGCCTGCGCAATGCCGCGCCCAATGCCTTGCGCACCGCCGGTGATCACGACCACGCGGTCCTGCAGGGGGGAAGGGTTCCATGCGGAAACGCCGGGAGTCAGGGCCATGGCATGCGCACCGTGCAAAAGAAGGCGGCACTGTAGCGCGCACGCTGTCAGCGTCGTAGCAACACCGCGTGCAACGGCGCGCACGATGCGCTAGCGCCGGCCTTGCGCTCAACACTTGCCGAACGGCACCGCGCGCGCTCGGCTCTGCTGCACGCCGGCGCGCGCGGCGCGTTGCAGGCTCAGTGCTCGGCGCCGTTCAAGACGCGTTCCCAGCCAGCGTGGCCCAGCCGCTCCAGCGTCTGGATGTTGCGCTCGACGATGACGTCCGGATCCGGGAACGCGGCGACCGCACGCTCCACGCTGTCTTCGCGCAGCAGGTGCAGGGTGGGGAAGGGCGAGCGGTTGGTGTAATTGGCCACATCGTCCGGCGCGGCGCCTGCAAACTGGTAGTCGGGGTGGAAGCTGGCAACCTGCAGGACACCTTGCAGGTCCAGCGCTTCCACCGCCGCGTCGGCGTTGTCGAGAAAGTCGTTGTAGTCCAGGAAATCGGTGAGCACGTCCGGGTGCACGATCAGCGTGGTGTCGATCTGCTCGGCCGGCGTATCGCGCAGCAGCACCAGCTCCTCGGCCAGTTGCTCCAGCAACGCCTCGGGCGTGCTGGCATCGCTGAGCACCAGCCGCACCTGCTCCTTGACGTATACCGCCTTGGCGAACGGGCACAGGTTCAGGCCGATCACTGCGCGTTCGATCCACGTGCGCGTGGCGGTCAACGGATCGGTCGGGGCAGGCGTGGTGGTCATCGTGGCGGCGGCGTGATGGCGCGCCAGTGTATGCGATCGCTGTGGGCGCAGCGGCGCATCCATCCACGGCGAATGACCCGGCAGACGCAAGCGGCGCTGCGGGCGGCAATGCTCCAGCGCATGCGCGAAGCTCAGGGCTTGCTTGCGCTGCTGGGCTCGCCATGCCTCGCATCGCCGGGAGGTGCGCCCACCTGCGTACGCAGAAATTCCACCGACACCTGTGCGACGTGGGCGGCCAGCGGCGTCTTGTGCGGCGACCCGATTGCATGCGCACCCGCATCGAACGCCATCGCCTGCTTGTGCGAAGGCGGCGTGCCCAGCGCCTCGAACATGGCCAGCATTGCCGGCACCGAGGCGATCTGATCTTCGTCGCCGTTGGGCGCGCGGTAATAGCCAAGCAACACCGGGCAGCGCACCTGCGGCCACGGCGGCGCAGCGGTCACCGCGTGGAACAGGCCGCGCAATGCACGAAAACCGTCCGGGTGGATGGTGTCTGACCAATACGCCAGTGCCGCCGCCGTGCGCGGGTACGGGTCGGTCACCGGCACCTCCGCAGCGCATAGCCGGTCGAGAAATCCCGGGTTGGCAGGCTGCACGCCGGGCGACCAGGCGACCACGGCCGCGATGTGCGCCGGATGCTGTGCAGCCAGCCACAGGCCCAGCGTGCCGCCCATCGACGAGCCCACGATCGCCACCCGCTCGCCCATGCGCTGCGCCTGCGCAAGCGCCTCCACCGCCGAAGCCTGCAACGCCGCTGTGGTGAGCCCGTGCATCGCTTCCGCTGCGCTGTGCCCGTGCCGGGGCCAGCGATGCACGTAGCAGTTGGCCTGCAGCGCATCGGCCATCTGCTCGGGTAGCGTGCCGGCTTCGCCCGGGCTTGCGGAAAACCCGTGCAGGTAGAGCAGCGCCAGCGGCGTGCGCGCCTGCGCGGCGGTGCGCCAGTGCCGGCGGGCCGCATTCCCCGGTTTCAGTTCAGTGCGGTGGTCGGTGGGCATGGCGGGCAAGCAGCGCGAGCAGTTCGTGCGCGTTGATCGGTTTGGACAGGTATCCGGCCACGCCGGCAGCGGACGCCTCCCGCATGGAGTCGGTACGCGTGTCGGCAGTCAGCACGATAATCGGCGGCAGCGTGGCGATCGCATCGCTTGCCTGCCCCAGCGCATCCCAGCCGGAGGTGCCGGGCATGTGCAGATCCAGAAACACGATGTCGGGTGCGGCCTGTGCGATGCGTTGCACCGCATCGGTGCCATCGACATGGAAACTCACGCGATGCCCGGCGCGGGTCAGCAGGTTGCCGATCACCAGGCGGTTGGTATCCAGGTCCTCGAACACCAGGCAGTGCAACGATGGCACCGTCTGTGCGTGTTGCGCCAGCGCATCGCGCAGGTCCAGCGTGCGGCTGCCCTCGGCGGCGGTGGCAGGCAATTCGAAGATCCAGCGGAAGATACTGCCACCGGCGGGGTTGTCGCTCACCGTCAGGCTGCCGCCCATCGCATCGGACACCGACAAGGCGATGTACAAGCCCAGCCCCACACCGCCCTCGACGCGATTGAAGCCAGTGCTGAGCTGGGTGAACGGCGTGAAGATGTAGGCCTTCTTGTCGTCGGGCACGCCGATGCCGGTATCGGTGACGGTCACCTCGATGGTCCAGCGCGCGTGCGCCAGGGTGGCCTCTACCAGCAGCTCGACCGCGCCGCCGGTGGGAGTGAACTTGATCGCGTTGATGACGAGGTTGCTGATCACCTGCTCGATGCGGCCCTCGTCGCCCAGCACGTGCGGCGGCTGCGCAGCCTCCAGGCGCACGCCCAGCGACACGCCCTTGGTGGACGCGGCGGTCGCGCACACCGCCTTGACCGTTGTCAGCACGTCCAGCAGGCTCACTGGCTTGCTGTGCAGCTGCAGCCGTCCACCGTCGATGCTGGCCACGTCCAGCACCTCGTTGACGCGATGGCGCAGCGCCGTGGCGTTGACCGTCACCGCCTGCATCAGGTCGCGCTGGTCGGCCGGCATGCGCTGGGTGTCGATCAGCTGCGCGCAATTGATGACCGCATTCAACGGCGTGCGCAGCTCGTGGTTCATGGTGCTGATGAAGCGGCTTTGCGCATCGCGCGAGGCCAGCGCCTGCAGCGCCACTTCCTGCATCGCAATCACGATGCGGGCCACCAGGAACGGCAGCACCATGCTGAGCGCCACCGCATACACAAAGTACGCAGGCCGCGACAGCCAGTAGCCGGTGGGCGCGGTCAGCAGCATCAGCACGAAGGTGCTCAGCAGCACCGGGACCATCGCGCGCTGCCCGTAGCGCGCTACGGCAGCGATGGTGATGAAGGGCAGGAATGCGTTCAACGACATCAGCAGGATGAAGGCCTGCGAGGTCTGGATGCCGATGAACAGCAGGCTCATCGCAAAGCCGAAGGCATCCATCCATTCGCCCGGCGCAATGCGTTTGCTGCGCACCACCACCATCCATGCCACCGCCACCACCCACAGCAGCACCGCGGTGAGAAAGACGTTGTGCGCGTCTTTCACCAGTACCGGCTGCGGACCGTACAGCCAGCCCAGGCACCACAGCATCACGATGGTCTGCACGATCACGCGGCCCACGCAGGCCCGGTATTCCAGGAACGACTCGAGCAGCTGCACGAGCCTGTCGTTGCGCAATTGCCTGGCCGCCGGAATCAGGCCGGGCGCAGCGCGGTGGGAAGTACTACGCATGAGGTTCCGCGTCGTCGAGGGGAAGGGTGCGCCGGTAGTGCCTGACCAGTAGACCAGCGGCGGTCGCCACCGCGGTGAAGCGGTGCGCAAGCGTGTCGCTCAGGGCGTCGCGCTCCACGTCGCGGCGCAGCTGGTCGCAGGCCCTGAGCAGTTGCTGCGAGCCGGTCAGCGAGATCGTGTTCTTCAACGCATGGATCTGCTCCAGCGCCTGCTGCTGGCTGGTGGCGGCCTGGCCGAGCGTGCAGCGTGCGATGGCATGGTCGATCTCCACTGCGAAGGCATCGGCAAAGGACGCCGCCGCCACCGGGTCCAGGCCGGCCATGGCATGCAGCGTGGAGCCGGCTTCGATGCGGGGCTGTGCCTGGACGGCGGCGGCCTGCCCCCCGCTCGCGACAGCCGCGCCCGTCTGTGGGGCGACGCGCAGGCGATTCAACAGACGGCCGAGCAGCGCGCGCATCGGGCTACCAGACCAGCGGCCCGATGCAGCGTGCGTTGCCGCACGCTGCCTGCGGCGGGCAGGGGCGGTGCGCCGTCACGCGACCGACGTCAACCATGGGCATGGCCTGGCGGCTCGACGCGTTCACCGGCATGCCCGCCGCGCTCAGTCGCGGAAGTTGTCGAACTGCAGCGGCAGCTCGAAATCGGCCTTTTTCAGCAGTGCGATGGCGTCCTGCAGGTCGTCGCGCTTCTTGCCGGTCACGCGCAGCTTGTCGCCATTGATCTGCGCTTCGACCTTCAGCTTGGCCTCCTTCAACTTGGCCACCAGCTGCTTGGCCTGCTTCTGCTCGATGCCCTGCTTGACGGTGACCTTCTGCCGCGCGCCGGCCAGGTTGGTTTCCACATCGCCAAACTCCAGGCAGCGGATGTCGATGCCGCGGGCCAGCAGCCGCGCGCGCAGGATGTCGGTCATCTGCTTGACCTGGAAATCGCTGGGTGCGGACTGGTTGATCACCTTGCCGTCTTCCAGCTCGAACCTGGCCTCGACTCCCTTGAAGTCGAAACGCGTGTCCAGTTCACGGTTGGCCTGGTCCACCGCATTGGTCAGTTCGTGCTTGTCGACTTCGGACACCACGTCGAAGGAAGGCATGCAAAGCTCCTGCTGTCTGAAAACAGCGGCCATTCTAGGGCATCGCACCGGGCTGCCCGTCACCGGCGCGTGGCGGTCGATGGGGCGCGGCGGCGATAATGCGGCCATGCCCACCACCCGTTCTCCGCTCCCCGCCATCGCCTGGATGGTGGCCGCCGTGGCCTGCTTCTCGCTGATGGATGCGGGAATGAAGCTGCTGTCGGCCCATTACCCGCCATTGCAGGTCACCTTGCTGCGGGGCGCGGCCTCGTTGCCGTTCGTGCTGGTGTGGGTGTTCGCCACGGCCGGGCCGCGCTCGATCGTGCCGGTGCGCTGGGGCCTGCATCTGCTGCGCGGGGTGCTGGGCATGGTGATGATCGGCTGCTTCGTCTACGGCCTGAAGCGCATGCCGCTGTCCACCGCCTACACGCTGTACTTCGTGGCGCCATTGCTGGTGGCGGCGTTGTCGGTGCCGCTGCTGGGCGAACACGTCGGGCCGCGGCGCTGGACGGCGATCGGCATCGGCCTGGTCGGGGTGATCGTGGTGCTGCGCCCGGGCGTGGACGGGCTGATCTCGCTGCCTGGCCTGATGGTACTGCTGGCGGCCACCGCCTATGCCATCGCCGCGGTCACGGTGAGCCTGCTGACCCGCACCGACACCCCGCAGGCGATGGTGGTGTGGTTTCTGCTGTTCATGGCGATCGGCGCCGGGCTGCTGGCCATCCCCGACTGGGTGCCGCTGCAGCCGCGCCAGGGCTGGCTGATCGCCGGCATGGGCCTGGCCGGGGCGCTGGGGCAGATCGCGCTGACCCAGGCCTTCCTGCGTGGCGAAGCCTCGATGATCGCACCGCTGGAATACACCGGCCTGGTCTGGGTGATCGGCTGGGACTGGCTGCTGTGGCAGACCCTGCCCGACGGCTGGACCTGGACCGGCGCCGGCATCATCGTCGCCAGCGGGCTGTATTTGTTGCGGCGGGAGCGGATACGGCAGGCCGACAGGCTGCCGCCGCTGGATAGGCCGTAGTGGGGGATTCGGGATTCGGCATTCGGGATTGGCAACGGCAGGGCGCCGGTTGCCTTTGCGAATCCCCAATCCCCAATCCCAATCCCGAGCGGCCGCGATTTGGCATTCGGGATTGGCAACAACGGGGCGCCGGTTGCTTTTGCCAATCCCCAATCCCCAATCCCGACTCCCGGCAGTGAACATTGACTGTTAGGCTTCACGACCCCCCAATCGGCCACGCGCGGTGATCCAGTTTCAGCGCCTGCACAAGTCCTATTCCGTTGACGGTCGCCACATCGTGGCGCTGCATCCGCTCGATCTGCGGATCGGCCCCGGCGAGGTGTTCGGCATCATCGGCCATTCCGGTGCCGGCAAATCCACCCTGATCCGGCTGATCAACCGGCTGGAAGAACCTAGCGGCGGCCGCCTGCTGATCGGCGACGAAGACGTCACCGCGCTGGACAGCCAGGGCCTGCGCGCCCTGCGCCGGCGCATCGGCATGATCTTCCAGCACTTCAATCTGCTGTCCTCACGCACCGTGGCCGGCAACGTGGCCTTTCCGCTGGAACTGGCCGGCACGCCGCGCGCGGAGATCAATGCGCGGGTGGCCGAGCTGTTGGCCCGGGTGGGCCTGCAGGACCACGCCAACAAGTATCCGGCACAACTGTCCGGCGGACAGAAGCAGCGCGTCGGCATTGCGCGCGCGCTGGCCACCCGGCCGCAGATCCTGCTGTGCGACGAGGCCACCAGCGCACTGGACCCGCAGACCACCGCATCGGTGCTGCAGCTGCTGGCGCAGATCAACCGCGAGCTGGGCCTGACCATCGTGCTGATCACCCACGAAATGGACGTGATCCGCCGCGTCTGCGACCGCGTGGCCGTGCTGGATGCGGGCCATCTGGTGGAAACCGGTCCGGTCACCGAGGTCTTTTTGCACCCCAAACACGCCACCACCCGGCGCTTCGTGTCCGAAGCCGAACATGTGGACGAAGCCGAACTGCACCGCGATTTCGCCGCGGTCGGCGGGCGCATCGTGCGGCTCACCTTCCTGGGCAACGGCACCTATGAACCCGTGCTGGGCCGCATCGCCCGCGAGACCGGGGTGGACTACAACATCCTGTCCGGGCGCGTGGATCGCATTAAAGACACCCCCTACGGTCAGCTCGTCGTCGCGCTGACCGGCGGCGACCAGAACGCTGCACGCGCCGGCTTCGTCGCCGCCGGCGTGCATGTGGAGGATCTGCGCGTATGAACCCGATCGTTGCCGCTGCCGGCGGCTTCTTCCGCAATCTCGATGCCGCCAAGTGGGGCGACATCGGGCAGGCGACCCTGGACACCTTGCTGATGCTGGCCGGCGCGTTGCCGCTGACCTTGCTGATCGGCCTGCCGCTGGGCGTGGCGCTGTTTCTGTGCGGCGCGCCGCAGCTGCGCCGCCGTCCGGTGCTGTACGGCGCGCTGGCGCTGGTGATCAACCTGCTGCGCTCGGTGCCTTTCATCATCCTGATGATCGCGATGATTCCGCTCACGCTGATGCTGATGGGCACCTCGCTGGGCGTGCGCGGTGCGATCCTGCCGCTGGTGGTCGGTGCCGCGCCGTTCTATGCGCGCCTGGTGGAAACCGCACTGCGCGAGGTGGACCGCGGCATCATCGAAGCCAGCCAGGCGATGGGCGCCACCACCCGCCAGCTGGTGCTGCGGGTGCTGCTGCCCGAAGCGCGCCCCGGCCTGATCGCCGGCGCCACCGTCACCACCATCGCGCTGATCGGCTTCACGGCCATGGGCGGTGCGATCGGTTCCGGCGGCCTGGGCGATGTGGCCTACCGCGAGGGCTACATGCGCTCGCATGCGGATGTGGCGCTGATCACCGTCATCGCCCTGCTGGTGCTGGTGCAGCTGCTGCAGATGCTGGGCGACCGCCTGGTGGCGCACTACAGTCGGCGCTGAGCCGCGCAAGGCAGGGGCGGGGCGGCGGACGCTGGTCGTGCGCCCTGGCCATGGCCGCGCTGGCCGCGGTGGAGCAATCCGCGCGCCTGTCTGCATGGCGTCGTGATGGCGTCGTGCGCCGTGCGTTGCGGCGGCGCGCTGCATCGCCGCCGCCGCCACGGTCTGCTAGGTTTAACGCCTGCGGCCTTTCCGCACTCCTCCTCCCACGGATCCCTACATGAGCACATTCGCGTTTCGTTCCCTCCTGGCTGCGGCCACGCTGGCGTTGGCGTCCTGCGGTGGCACCGGCGGCAGCAGTGGCGGCGACACCCTCACCGTGGCGGCCACGGCGGTGCCGCATGCCGAGATCCTGGAAGTGGTCGAACCGCTGCTGGCCAAGCAGGGCCTGACACTGGACGTGCGCGTGTTCAACGATTACGTGCAGCCCAACGACCAGGTCGTGCAGAAGCAGATCGACGTCAATTATTTCCAGACCGAGCCCTACCTGGACGCGTACAACCGCGACCGCAAGAGCCAGCTGGTGACCGTGGTCGGCGTACATATCGAGCCGTTCGGTGCGTACTCGCGCCGCTTCAAGGCGCTGGCCGACCTGCCCACCGGCGCCGATGTGGTGATCCCCAACGACCCCAGCAACAACAGCCGCGCGCTGATCCTGCTCGACAAGGCCGGCGTGATCAAACTCAAGGACCCGAGCAATGCGCTGTCGACCCAGCGGGATATCGTCGACAACCCCAAGCAGCTCAAATTCCGCGAGCTGGATTCGGCAATGCTGCCGCGCGTGCTGGATCAGGTCGACCTGGCGCTGATCAACACCAACTACGCGCTGGATGCCGGGCTCAATCCGACCCGCGATGCCCTGGCGATCGAAAGCAAGGAGTCGCCCTACGTCAACTTCCTGGTGGCGCGAGCGGACAACAAGGACGATCCGCGCGTGCAGAAACTGGCCAAGGCGCTGACCAGCCCGGAAGTGAAGGCCTTCATCGAGCAGAAGTACAAGGGCGCGGTACTGCCTGCGTTCTGAGCAACACGCACCATGCCTGCGTCTGCCCACATGCGGGCGCAGCCACACATCGGCTGGCAGGGCGAACACGCGCACCTGACGCAGGCGTAGTAGCGTGGTCGGCTCCTTTGTCCAGGCCGTGCCTTCGATGCCCCTGCTGCTTGCCATTCCACTGGCCGTGATCATTGCGTTGGCGGTGTTCGCAGTGTTGTTGCCGTTGTCGCTGCTGCAGCGCTTCCGGGTCGGTACCGCACGCCGGCAGGCACGGGGCTGGCTGCTGATGATCAACCTGGTTTCGGCCGGACTATCCAGCGCGCTGTTCGTGGTGTTTACCCTGATCGCCGCCGCGTTCTGGCCCGGCGCGATCAGCCATGCCGCGTTCGGATGGGCCTGCGGGCTGGCGCTGGGCGTGCTGGCCTTGCGCCTGACCCGCTTCGAGCGCACCGCGCAGGGCCTGTTCTATCGACCGAATCTGTGGCTGGTGCTGGGCTTGACGGCGCTGGTGGTGGTGCGGGTGATCGCCGGGATGGTGCAGGGCTGGCGCAGTACCTGGCAGGGCGCCGCGTGGCCGGTGGACGGCTGGCTCAGCCACGCCAGCCTGCTCGGCGCAGCCGGCGTGCTGCTCGGCTACGCGCTGGCCTATGCCGGCCTGCTGTGGTGGCGGTGGCGCACCGCGCGCCTGCGCGGCAGCGTCTACTGGCGTTGAAGGCAGCGCCACGCTCAACTGCCTGCGCGACGATCAACGCTGCTGCGGTGTTGCGGTGGCCAGGGTCATCGCCCGTGCGCTGAGGGGCGAGCTGCGCACCAGTCACTGCCTGGGCACCTCGATGTCGCCACCGGCCAAGCCAACGCGCAGGGCAGGTACCGCAACCCGCGCAACGCGCAATCGACGCGCACAAAAAACGGGCCTTGCGGCCCGTCTTTCGTCAACTGACACGTCGCGTACGGCAGGTGCGTGCTTAGAAGCGCGCGCCGATGCCGAAGCCAACGGTCCACGGATCCAGTTCCAGCTCGCTGCCGGTGCCCTGGCCACCGACGCGCAGTTCCGGACGCGAACGCATGTAGCGGGCGTCGGCGCGTGCGAACCAGGTGGAGTTGATGTTCATGTCCACACCGACGGTGCCGATCACGCCCTTGGCGGTATCCACGCCGACGTGCTGGCCGTTCGGCGAGGCCGCGTCGATCTTCTCGTTGCTGAAGTTCGACTCGTAGTAGCCCACGCCCACGAACGGACGGAACACGTTGTCGGCTTCGCCGAAGTGGTACTGGCCGCTGATGGCGATCGGCTGCTGCTCGACGGTACCGACCTTGCCCACGCCATCGGCGTTGACGCGGTGGTTGAACTTGTCGGCAGCGCCCCACAGTTCAACGGCCCAGTTGTCGTTGATGTAGTAGCTGGCGCTCAGCGTCGGTGCCGGGCCGCCATCGACGTCCAGGCCCGGAGCCGGATCGTTCTTCGGGTTCAGCAGTGCCACGCCGCCGACCACGGCCCAATGCTTGCCGGAGGCAGTTTCAGCAGTAGAAGAAGTCGAGGAGGTGTCACTGGAATAGGTGGTGTCCTGCGCGAACGCGGACGGTGCAATCGCAAGTGCAGATACAGCAGCCAGGCTCAGGATGGAAATGGAACGCATGAGGATCTCCTCGTCTTGTTGTTAGGCCCGTGGAGTGGGCCGCGCCAAAACTATTCCTAAAAATCTGAATCCACGCCCACCTGCGGCTCGCTAAAATTTCGTTTGTTCAGGAACGTTCCCAAGAAGGCCGTGGTTGCACGATGCAGGCAGAAAAAGACATTCACGCAGATGCGAGTGCCGTGACGAAAAACGGCACATGTGAGGGCTTGCCAGCGCACGTTCGTAACGATTGTCGCGTACTGGTGCTCGGCTCGATGCCCGGCATCGCCTCGCTGGATGCTAGTCGCTACTACGCGCATCCGCGTAATCGGTTCTGGCCTGTCATGCATGCCCTGTTGGGCATCAATGCGGCCGTTCCCTATGCCTTGCGCATGCAGGCACTGCTCCACGGCGGGCTCGGTCTGTGGGACGTGATCGGCCAGTGCGTGCGCCCCGGCAGCCTGGACACCGCCATCGTTGCCGACAGCATTGTGATCAACCCGCTGCCCACGTTGCTGTCCACGTTGCCGCAACTGCGGCTGGTGGCCTGCAACGGCGCTGCCGCCGCCAAGGCCTGGCAGCGGCATGTGCACCCGCTGCTCCCGGAACAGGCGCGCGCGGTGCCGATGCTGGCCTTGCCTTCCACCAGCCCGGCCAATGCTGCCTGGTCATTGCCTCGCCTGTGTCAGGCATGGCAGCCCGTGCGTGATGCGTTGAAGTAAGCCACTCGTCAGCGTATCGCCGCTGGTGTGCAATCGGTGCAACACACAGACCGCGCAGGTACGGCGGCTGTCGCCATCAGTCACGCCAGCCTCTGGCACAGGTGCAGCGGAGGCAGCGGCGGGACAGTGCAGGCAGCACACGGGGAGCGAGAAGCTGGACCTGCGATTGACGCAAAGCTTCAGCAAGCGCCAGCTCACGCCCATCGATATCGCCAGGAGATCGGTGCGCTGGTTGCCGAGCTGCTGCCAGCTGATCGGCGATGTGCTCGCCGCGGATGCAGTCGGCACTGACCGGAAACGACGCGCAGCTGCGCTCGCTCGATGGCCTGCAAGCGCGCATCGAGCGCATGGTCGAGCCGCAGGTGCGTGCATTGCGGCCTCGCGCGCAGCAGCTGTGCACACGGTTCGACGCCCTCGATGCGCTGGACAATGCGCTGGCGTATCGTTTGCCCTCGGGCGAGCCACTGCAGCTGTTGCGGGTGGATCTGCGCATGTCGAAATGAGCGTACAGGTGCGCGCGCGGACGCTGCATCCTGCCGGGCGCGCGATTTTTTCCGCGGCAATGGTTGGCGCTGCGGCCCGCAGCCGGCCACAATAGGGGTTTCCCCATCTGTTGCCGGAGTTCCCCGTATGGCCGAAATCAAGGAAGCACTTGTCCCCGATATCGGTGACTACAGCGACGTCCCGGTAATCGAGGTGCTGGTGTCCGTCGGCGATACGGTCAGCAAGGACCAGAGCCTGGTCACGCTGGAATCGGACAAGGCCACGATGGAAGTACCCTCGTCGGTGGCCGGCGTGGTCAAGGAGATCAAGGTCAAGGTCGGCGATTCGCTGTCGCAGGGCGCCCTGGTGGCGTTGATCGAAGTGGCCGATGCCGGCGCAGATACCGCCGCCAAGCCGGCCCCCGCCGCCGCGCCCGCCAAGGCCGCGCCCGCTGCGGCGCCGGCACCTGCCGCCAAGGCCGAGCCGGCTGCACCGGCGGCCGGTTCGGAAGGCGGCCTGATCGAGGCCACCGTCCCCGACATCGGCGACTACACCGACATTCCGGTGATCGAAGTGCTGGTCGCCGTGGGCGACACCGTTGCCAAGGACCAGAGCCTGGTCACGCTGGAGTCGGACAAGGCCACGATGGAAGTGCCGTCCTCGGCCGCGGGCGTGGTGAAGGAGCTCAAGGTCAAGGTCGGCGACACCCTGTCGCAGGGCAATGTGGTGGCGATCATCGCCGCCAGCGATGGCGGCGCCGGTGCGGCGCAGTCCCCGGCAAAGCCCGCCACCGACACCGCCGAGACGGCGGGCAAGGTCGAGCCGGTCGCCGTCTCTGCCGAGCCGGACAAGCTGGCCCAGCGCGAAATCGCGCAGGTGCAGGGTGCCCGTTCCGGCGGCCCGTCGCAGCCGGCCGGTGCCGCGCAGGGCGGCCAGTCGGCCGGCAACCCGAGCAGCCCGCCGGTGACCTTCGATGCCGACAGCGTGCTGCCCTCCAAGGTGCCGTATGCCAGCCCGGTGGTGCGCGTGTTTGCACGTGAACTCGGCGTGGACCTGGGCCAGATCAAGGGCAGCGAAAAGGGCGGCCGCATCACCCGTGAGGACGTGCAGCGCTTCGTCAAGGCCGCACTCAGCGGCGGCGCACCTGCCGCAGCCGGTGCCGCACCGGCCGGTGGTGGCAACGGCCTGAACCTGCTGGCCTGGCCGAAGGTGGACTTCAGCAAGTTCGGCGAAACCGAAACCCAGCCGCTGTCGCGCATCAAGAAGATTTCCGGTGCCAACCTGGCGCGCAACTGGGCCATGATCCCGCACGTCACCCAGTTCGAATCGGCCGACATCACCGACCTGGAAGCCCTGCGCGTTGCCCTCAACAAGGAAAACGAGAAGGCCGGCATCAAGCTCACCATGCTCGCCTTCCTGGTCAAGGCCAGCGCCGCAGCGCTGAAGAAGTTCCCCGAGTTCAACGCCTCGCTGGATGCGGCCGGTGAAAACCTCACCCTGAAGAAGTACTTCCACATCGGGTTTGCGGCCGATACGCCGAACGGCCTGGTGGTGCCGGTGATCCGCGACGTCGACAAGAAGGGCGTGTTGCAGATCGCCCAGGAAAGCGGCGAGCTGGCCAAGAAGGCGCGCGACGGCAAGCTGGGCCCGGCCGACATGAGCGGCGGCTGCTTCTCGATCAGCTCGCTCGGCGGCATCGGCGGCACCGCGTTCACGCCCATCATCAATGCGCCGGAAGTGGCGATCCTGGGCGTGTCCAAGTCGGCGATGCAGCCGGTCTGGAACGGCAAGGACTTCTCGCCCAAGCTGATGCTGCCGTTGTCGCTGAGCTACGACCACCGCGTCATCGACGGCGCGCTGGCGGCCCGCTTCACCACCTACCTCAGCCAGGTGCTGGCCGACATGCGTCGCGTCCTGCTGTGAAGCCTGCGCTGCTGACGATCGCCCTGCTTGGTGCGTTGCCGTGGACCTGTGCCGCGGCGCGCGAGTGCGACAGCACGCTCGGGCGCGGCTGGCCGCCGGCAGTGGGCAACTACGGCACTGCGGTGACCACGCTGCTCGATGGCGCCAGCAAGCCGGCCTTGTCGTTGCTGACCCTGCCCACACGTGGGGTGGAGAGCGGCGTGTCGCTGGTGCCGGGCAAGGACGGCGCCGACTGGACCCTGCGGCACAGCCGCGCCGACGAGCGCGTCTACAGCTGGGTCAGTCAGGCCGATCGCGGCAGCGTGCAGTTCCGTACCGAACAGACCCCGGAAACGGTCGAGATCCCGATTCCGGCGGCCCTGGCCAGGCGCCTGGTCAGCAACTGGACCGCCGCGCTCACCCAGCTGGCGCCGACCGGCCGTACTGCGCCGGTGACCGAGGGCGAGGTGGTGTCGTTCCAGGTGGAGGGCGTGCGCTACAGCGGCACGCGCCCGAACTGCGGTGCCGGCGAGCTGCTGCTGCAACAGGCCGCGCTGCTGATCGAAGCCAGCGACGGCAAGGAAAAGAAGCGCGACAAGCGCTGGACCCAAATCGAATCGTCGCTGGATGAACTTCAGCAGACGCTTGCCGGCACGGCCGGTTGAGCCACAGGAGAAGCAAATGGCGGTCATTGAAATCAAGGTTCCCGACATCGGCGATTACAGCGATGTCCCCGTCATCGAAGTGCTGGTCGCCGTGGGCGACAGCGTGGCCAAGGACCAGGGCCTGGTGACACTGGAATCGGACAAGGCCACGCTGGAAGTGCCGTCCTCGGCCGCCGGTGTGGTCAAGGAACTCAAGGTCAAGGTGGGCGACAACCTTTCCGAAGGTGCGGTCGTGCTGCTGCTGGAGACCGAAGGCGAAGCCGCCGCGCCGGCAGCGCCTGCCAAGGCCGACACCAAGGCGGCCCCGGCCGCTGCAGCGCCTGCCGCCGCTCCGGGCAGCAAGCCGCCGGTGACGCCGTCGCATCGCGCTCCGGTCGAGCCGGCAGCGCCCAAGCCGGCGCTGGCCAGCGGCAAGCCCGCCGATATCGAATGCAAGATGGTGGTGCTCGGCGCCGGCCCCGGTGGTTACACCGCCGCGTTCCGCGCGGCCGACCTGGGTCTGGACACGGTGCTGATCGAACGCTACGCCAGCCTCGGCGGTGTCTGCCTCAATGTGGGCTGCATTCCGTCCAAGGCGCTGCTGCATGCGGCGGCGGTGATCGACGAGGTCGCCCATGCCGGCGACTTTGGCGTGGACTTCGGCCAGCCCAGGATCACCCTGGACAAGCTGCGCGAGTACAAGGAAAAAGTGGTCGGCAAGCTCACCGGCGGCCTGGCCAGCATGGCCAAGCAGCGCAAGGTACGCACCGTCACCGGCGTGGCCAGCTTCGTCTCGCCCAACGAGCTGGAGATCGTCGGCGACGACGGCACCACCCAGCTGCTGCGTTTCGAGCACTGCATCATCGCGGCCGGCTCGCAGGCGGTGAAGCTGCCCAACTTCCCCTGGGACGACAAGCGCGTGATGGACTCCACCGACGCGCTGGAGCTGCACGACATTCCCAAGACCCTGCTGGTGGTCGGCGGCGGCATCATCGGCCTGGAGATGGCCACGGTGTACAGCGCGCTCGGCAGCAAGGTCACCGTGGTCGAGTTCATGGACCAGCTGATGCCGGGCGCCGACAAGGACCTGGTCAAGCCGCTGGCCGACCGCCTGAAGAAGCAGGGCGTGGAGGTCCATCTCAAGACCAAGGCTACCGACGTCAAGGCCGACACCAGCGGCATCACCGTGTCGTTCGAAGCGGCGGTAGAAGGCGAAAAGCCGGGTCTGCAGGCCACCGCCTACGATCGCGTGCTGGTCGCCGTGGGCCGTACGCCCAACGGCAAGAAGATCGGCGCAGAGAAGGCCGGCGTCACCATCACCGAGCGCGGCTTCATTCCGGTCGACCGGCAGATGCGCACCAACGTGCCGCACATCTTCGCCATCGGCGACATCGTCGGTAACCCGATGCTGGCGCACAAGGCCACCCACGAAGGCAAGCTGGCCGCCGAAGTGGCTGCCGGCGAGAAGAAGGAATGGGTGGCGCGGGTGATTCCGTCGGTGGCCTACACCAACCCGGAAATCGCCTGGGTCGGCGTCACCGAAACCGAAGCCAAGGCCAAGGGCCTGAAGGTCGGCGTGGCCAAGTTCCCGTGGGCCGCCAGCGGCCGCGCAATCGGCATCGGCCGCACCGAGGGCTTCACCAAGCTGATCTTCGACGAAGAGACCCACCGCGTGATCGGTGGTGCCATCGTCGGCGTGCATGCCGGTGACCTGCTGGCCGAAATCGGCCTGGCCATCGAGATGGGCGCCGAAGCCGAAGACATCGGCCACACCATCCATGCGCATCCGACCCTGAGCGAATCGGTCGGCATGGCGGCCGAGGTCTACGACGGCACCATCACCGACCTGTACATCCCCAAGAAGAAGTAAGCGCCGTTCACGGCCGCGCCGCCATGTGTGGTGCGGTCGTTGCGGTGGTGAGTCGACGCATGGAGGTCGTCATGGGGCAGGGCAATCTGTGTCCTGAACTGCAGGCGCTGCTGCAGCGCGAACTGGCCAGTGGCAACCGTATCGCCGAGCCGCCGCAGCGAACCGACTGGCCACATCCGGGCTCGGTGTTCGTCTCGCTGAAGCGCGACTTGCGCAGCGACGTGGCGTCGCTGCCGGCAACGGTGCAGCATACGATCTGCACCGATCCCCACTATGGTTGGCACGACGAGTGCTACTGCACCACGCACCGGCATCTGTTGGTCGCGGGTGCGACCAAGCCGCCCTGAGCGTGTGTCCGCTGCTGCCATGGATTGCAGCAGCGTCGGTTACTTGCCATGCATCCGTAAAACGACAGAACCCCGCATCGCTGCGGGGTTCTGCATAAGGCTGCTTTTCGAATCCCGGGTCCCGGGACCGGAAAGAATCAGAACGCGAACGTCACGCCTGCGACCGGACCCTTGAACTCCTGCTTCAGGCCGATCAGGCCGTCGCTGCCGCGCTGGTCGACGTCGAGCTTGAACCAGTCGTAGCCGGCGAAGATGCCGAAGTTCTTGGTGAAGCGGTATTCGGCCATCGCGTTGGCGCGGCTCAGGTCACCGTCGTAGTCGCCGAAGTCGCCCCAGCTGGTGTTGAGGTACTGGCCCTGCACGTTGAACAGCCAATGCTCGCTTGGGCGTGCGGTAAAGCGGATACCCACCACCGGCGCGGCGCCGTCTTCGCTTTCGTCCAGCACGTCACCGGAGAACACGCTGCCCAGATCGGCATACGCATTGGCTTCGACCTTGGCGTACTCGGCACCGATCTGCAGGCCGAGGCTGAATTCGGGGGTGTCGATCACCGAGTAGTCGTACACCAGGGTCGCAACCTGGTACTTCAGCTCGCCCTTGATGAAGCTGCCGGTCGGCACGGTCACGCCACCGGCGCTCAGATCCTGGGTCAGGGTCTCGCGGCGGTCCTTGTCGTACTTGAAGTAATCGAAGATCAGGCGCTGACGGGTGCTGATGCGGAACACGCCATCCACGCGCGGCTCCCATTCCTTGCCGCCGAGCTTGAAGTCTTCGTTGACCGACACGTTGTTGCCAGCCACCAGCGTGTTGCCACGGATGGTGTTGTCGTTGTCGACGTTCATCGCACCGAGGCGAAGCTGGAAGCGGTCGTCGGTATCTTCGGCGTGTGCGGGCGCGACATAGCCGACGGCCAGAACGCACGGGATCGCCAGTGCGAGAAGGTGTTTCATGGGGAGCTCCGAATTCTTGGAATGGTCAGGCCGTTGAGCCAGTGCGGCGCATGTTCGATAAGGCGGCGTCGTCCAAAAGTGAAGAACCCGTCGCATGCCCGTGAAGGTGCACATAGCAATCGGACAAAACGGTCCGCAACGCCAGCAGGCACAGGCGCCGCCGCTGTCCAGCCCTGAAAACGCTGCGGGTCGCGATGGGCCCAAAGTGTGCGGCAGTGCATACCCTGCGGTACGTTCGACTGCGCAGACTGCGCAGTGACTTCTCGATGTCGCCGGGCCAATGCTCGTTCCGCGCGCTGGCGAAGCGAGCGGTCGTGCCCCGCAGCGGATTGGACCGCGGATGGGAAAGTGTCAGGGTGCGACAAAATGCGTAAAAAGCAGGAGCCCCGGTTTCCCGGGGCCCCCAGACGCGGCCTGCGGCGCGACCTTTCGACGAGGATGTGCAGGCCTCGCCGGTTATGACCGTCGGTTTGTGGCAAAGTTCCCACCCGGCGCCGCCGTCGCCACATTGTGCATCGCAACAACGAATGACCTTTGCCGGTTGTCTCGCAATTTGTCCCATTGCTATACTTTCGCGGCTCGACGAGGCGCAACTGCGCTTCCCACTCATTCACACGTAAGGTAACCGTAGTGCTGAACTCCGTTGACGCGGGTCGGCGGTTGATGCTGCGCGCTGCGGTATATCCGCTTGCCGCCGTAGCTATAACCAGTCTGGGGTTGCTGTTGGTCGGTCCCCGTTACTCTGCCGGTCTGGCATTGACCGGGTTTGCGACGGTGCTGGGTGGTTGGGTGGCGGCACGCACCGCGCTCGGTGGCGGCATCCAGGCAGCCGGTATCGCCATGGTGCGGTTGGTGCTGGCGATGGTGCTGAAGTGGGTGTTGGTATTTGCGGCGTTGTCGCTGGGCTTTGCCCTGTGGCGGCTGCCTCCTCTGGCTCTGTTGGCGGGTATCGCCATCGGGTTGATTTTTCAGGTTCTGGCCCTGGCCAGACGTTGATTCGAACTTAAAGGGCTCCAGACACATGGCGGGCGAGGCAGCAACCCCTACCTCCTATATCCAGCATCACTTGCAGAACCTGATCTATCCGGTTGGCGAGGGTGGCGGCACGTTTTGGACCATCCACGTCGACACCCTGGTCATGGCTGTGCTGATGGGCCTGGTGATGGTGCTGGCATTCTGGACGGCGACCCGCAATGCCACCGCCGGCGTGCCGGGCAAGTGGCAGGCATTCGTGGAAATCTGCCTGGAGTTCGTCGACCGCCAGGCCAAGGACACCTATCACGGCAGCAGCAAGCTGGTGACGCCGATCGCGATCACCATCTTCTTCTGGATCCTGTTGATGAACCTCATCAAGATGATTCCGGCCGATTTCATCGCCATTCCGCTGGGGTGGGCCGGTATCCATGCCTGGAAGCCGGTACCCACCGCCGACGTCAATGCCACCTTGGGCATGTCGATCAGCGTGTTCTTCCTGATGATCGTGTTCTCGCTGCGCTCCAAGGGCGTGGGCGGCATGACCAAGGAGTTCCTCACGGCGCCGTTCGGCAAGTGGATGATGCCGTTCAACCTGCTCTTGAACATCGTCGAGTGGCTGAGCAAGCCGATTTCGTTGGCGATGCGACTGTTCGGCAACATGTTCGGCGGCGAGATCGTCTTCCTGCTGATCTGGGTGCTGGGCGGTGCGGGCATCGCCGGCATGGTCGCTGGCGGCGCATTCGGCCTTGGCTGGATGCTGTTCCACCTGTTGGTGATTCCGCTGCAGGCCTTCATTTTCATGATGCTGTCGATCGTGTATCTGAGCCTGGCTGAAGACAGTCACTGAGTTTGCGTCACCCCTTCATCTGCTTCATTCCGCTTCATCCATCACCCTTAGAAACTTTCGTTCGGAGATCACCATGTACCTCGCCGTCCTGACCAACCTCGCTCAAGTCCAGAGCTCCACCGTCCTCGCCGTCGGCATCATGATCGGCCTGGCCGCGCTGGGTGCCGGCCTCGGTCTGGCCATCATGGCTGGCAAGTTCCTGGAATCGGCTGCACGCCAGCCGGAACTGATTCCGGTGCTGCAGGTGCGTATGTTCATCACCGCCGGCCTGATCGACGCCGCGTTCATCATCAGCGTCGCTGTCGGCCTGCTGTTCGCCTTCGCCAACCCGCTGGCCCAGGTGTTCATCGAGCGTCTGTCGCAGGCCGCCGGCTGATCCAGCGGTAGCAGGATGTGGAGGCAGCCGCGCGCGGTTGCCTCCGCGGATGAAGGTCGGAAAGCGTCGCCCGTGCGGCGGCGCTTTCACCCCTAAACAGCGATTGAGCGACCCATGGATATCACCCTTACCATCTTTGCCCAGGCGTTGGCCTTCGCCGGTCTGATCTGGATCGTGGCGACCAAAATCTGGCCGCCGCTGTTGCAGGCGATCGAAGAGCGTCAGCAAAAGATCGCTGAAGGTCTGGCTGCGGCCGATCGCAGTCAGAAGGATCTGGCGCAGGCGCAGGAAAAGGTCAACGAAGCATTGAAGGACGCACGCACCAAGGCCAACGAGATCATCGATCAGGCCCATGCGCGCGCCAACCAGATCATTGAAGCGGCCAAGCTGGAGGCAATCGCCGAAGCCAACCGTCAGAAGGATCTTGCCCAGACCGAAATCGACGCATCCGCCACCCGTGCCCGCGAAGAGCTGCGCAGGCAGGTCTCGGTGCTGGCCGTCAGCGGTGCAGAAAAGCTGCTCAAGCGCGAAATCGACGCCAACGCCCACAAGGCGCTGCTCGACGAGCTGGCGGCGGAGATTTAAGCGATGAGTCAGGCCCTCACACTTGCCCGTCCCTACGGCCGTGCCGCGTTTGCGATCGCGCGTGAGGGCGGCACATTCGCGCCCTGGTCCGATGCGCTGGCGTTTTCGGCGCAGGTGGCTGGCGATCCGCGCGTGGCTGCGCTGCTGCTCAACCCGGCCCTGGGCCAGGAACAGGCGGTAACGTTGCTGGCGCCACCGCAGGCAGGCGAAGACTATCTGCGCTTCCTCGGCCTGCTGGCCGATGCGCAGCGGCTGTCGCTGCTGCCGGAAGTAGCGGGGCTGTACGAACAGCTGCGCGCCGAAGCCGAACACGTCGTCAAGGCGACCGTGACCTCGGCCACCGAGATGAGCCCGGCCGAGCTGGACACGATTGCCGTCGCGCTGAAGAAGCGTTTCGGCCGCGAGGTGGACATCACCACCGCGGTGGATGCGTCGCTGATCGGCGGCGCGGTGATCGATACCGGCGACGTGGTCATCGACGGCTCGCTGAAGGGCAAGCTTGCGCGTCTGCAAAGTTCGCTCGCCCACTGAATTCACATAAACGCATGGCCCTTGTGGCCGGCACCTAGGACTGAACGATGGCAACCACGCTCAACCCCTCCGAAATCAGCGACCTGATCAAGACCCGCATCGAGACGGTCAAGCTGTCCGCGGAGTCGCGCAACGAAGGCTCCGTGACCAGCGTGTCCGACGGCATCGTGCGCATCTTCGGCCTGGCCGATGTGATGCAGGGCGAAATGATCGAACTGCCGAACAACACATTCGCGCTTGCACTGAACCTGGAGCGCGATTCGGTCGGCGCCGTGGTGCTGGGCGACTACGAAAGCCTGCGCGAAGGCGACGTGGCCAAGACCACCGGCCGCATCCTGGAAGTGCCGGTCGGTCCGGAGCTGCTGGGTCGCGTGGTCAACGCACTCGGCGAGCCGATCGACGGCAAGGGCCCGCTGGGCGCCACCCAGACCGCACCGGTGGAGCGCGTGGCGCCCGGCGTGATCTGGCGCAAGTCGGTCGACCAGCCGGTGCAGACTGGTTACAAGTCGGTCGATGCAATGATCCCGATCGGCCGTGGCCAGCGCGAGCTGGTCATCGGGGACCGTCAGACCGGCAAGACCGCGCTGGCGATCGATGCGGTGATCAACCAGAAGGGCACCGGCATCAAGTGCGTGTACGTGGCGATCGGCCAGAAGGCCTCGACCGTTGCCAACATCGTGCGCAAGCTGGAAGAAAATGGCGCGCTGGCACACACCGTGGTGGTGGCTGCGACCGCGTCCGAATCGGCCGCGATGCAGTACATCAGCCCGTACGCCGGCTGCACCATGGGCGAGTACTTCATGGACCGCGGCGAAGACGCATTGATCGTGTACGACGATCTGTCCAAGCAGGCCGTTGCCTACCGCCAGATCTCGCTGCTGCTCAAGCGCCCGCCGGGTCGCGAAGCCTACCCGGGCGACGTGTTCTATCTGCACTCCCGCCTGCTCGAGCGCGCTGCACGCGTGTCCGAGGAATACGTGGAGAAGTTCACCAACGGTGCGGTGACCGGCAAGACCGGCTCGCTGACCGCGCTGCCGATCATTGAAACGCAGGCCGGCGACGTGTCCGCGTTCGTGCCGACCAACGTGATCTCGATCACCGACGGCCAGATCTTCCTGGAAACCGATCTGTTCAACGCCGGTATCCGTCCGGCCGTCAACGCCGGCATCTCGGTGTCGCGCGTCGGTGGTGCAGCCCAGACCAAGATCATCAAGAAGCTGTCCGGCGGCATCCGTATCTCGCTGGCGCAGTACCGCGAGCTGGCGGCGTTTGCGCAGTTCGCCTCGGACCTGGACGAAGCCACCCGCAAGCAGCTCGAGCGCGGTCAGCGCGTCACCGAGCTGATGAAGCAGAAGCAGTACGCGCCGATGTCCATCGCCAACCAGGCGCTGTCGATCTACGCGGTCAACGAGGGTTTCCTCGACGACGTACCGGTCAACAAGTTGCTGGCGTTTGAAGAAGGCCTGCACGCGCACTTCGCCAACACCCAGGGCGAGTTGGTCAGCAAGATCAACAGCACCGGCGGTTGGGACAACGACATCGAAGCGGCGTTCAAGAAGGGCATCGCAGAGTTCAAGACCACGGGCACCTGGTAAGTCAGTAGCCGGGATTCGGGATTGGGCATTCGGGATTTGTAAGAGCGGATGGTCGAGGTCTTGTTGATCCTCGACCATCGTTTCGAATCTTCAGATTAGGTATTCGGAAGTCGTGGTGCGGGACGTGGGAGGCTTTGGCCATTCCCGAATCCCGAATCCCGATTCCCACGAGCGAAGCGAGCGAGCAATGGCAGGCGGACGCGAAATCAAAACCAAGATCAAGAGCGTGCAGAACACCCGCAAGGTGACGCGCGCGCTCGAAATGGTCTCGGCCTCCAAGATCCGCAAGGCGCAGGACCGCATGAAGACCTCGCGTCCGTATGCGCAGGCGATGAAGCAGGTGATCGGGCATCTGGCGCAGGCCAGCACCGATTTCCAGCATCCGTTCCTGGTCGAGCGCGAGCAGGTCAAGCGGGTCGGCTACATCGTGATCTCTTCCGACCGCGGCCTGGCCGGCGGTCTGAACAACAACCTGTTCCGCAAGATGCTCGGCGAAGTGCGCCCGTGGCAGGACACCGGCGCCGAAATCGACGTGGTGACCATCGGCCAGAAGGCTTCGGCGTTTTTCCGTCGCATCAAGGTCAATATGGTCGGCAGCGTGACCCACCTGGGCGACAGCCCGCAGGTGGAACAGCTGATCGGCGTGATCAAGGTGATGATCGATGCCTTCATCGAGGGCCGGGTGGACCGCGTGTATCTGGTCTACAACCGTTTTGTGAACACCATGACGCAGAAGGCCAGCTTCGATCAGCTGCTGCCGCTGCCGGCCGCCGAGCACAAGGTGGCGCAGCACGATTGGGACTACCTGTACGAACCCGATGCCGCGACCGTGCTGGAGCACGTGATGACGCGTTACATCGAGTCGCTGGTGTACCAGGCGGTGCTGGAAAACGTGGCCTCCGAACATGCAGCGCGCATGGTGGCGATGAAGGCCGCCAGCGACAACGCCAACAAGATGATCGGCACCTTGCAACTGGTCTACAACAAGGCGCGCCAGGCGGCGATCACCCAGGAAATTTCGGAAATCGTCAGCGGCGCGGCCGCTGTGTAGCCGGGAATGGAGAATCGGGAAACGGGAATAGGCAAGGCCATCGGTGCTCTTGATCTCCCCATTCCCCATTCTCGATTCCCCATTCCCGACACCAGAATCGAACAGACATTAGTGGAGTTATCCAAATGAGTCAGGGCAAGATCGTTCAGATCATCGGCGCGGTCGTCGACGTCGAATTCCCGCGTAATGAAGTGCCGAAGGTGTATCACGCGCTCAAGGTCGACGGCACCGAAATCACCCTGGAAGTGCAGCAGCAGCTGGGCGACGGCGTCGTGCGCACGATTGCGCTGGGCTCCACCGACGGCCTGAAGCGCAACCTGGTCGCCACCAACACCGAACGCGCCATTTCGGTGCCGGTCGGTGCCGGTACGCTGGGCCGCATCATGGACGTGCTGGGTCGCCCGATCGACGAAGCCGGTGACGTGCAGGCCTCGGATCACTGGGAAATCCATCGCGGCGCACCGTCGTATGAAGACCAGTCGTCCAGCACCGAATTGCTGGAAACCGGCATCAAGGTCATCGACCTGATGTGCCCGTTCGCCAAGGGCGGCAAGGTCGGCCTGTTCGGCGGCGCTGGCGTCGGCAAGACCGTCAACATGATGGAACTGATCAACAACATCGCCAAGGCGCACAGCGGTCTGTCCGTGTTCGCCGGCGTGGGCGAGCGTACCCGTGAGGGCAACGACTTCTACCACGAGATGAAGGACTCCAACGTCCTGGACAAGGTCGCAATGGTGTACGGCCAGATGAACGAGCCGCCGGGCAACCGTCTGCGCGTGGCGCTGACCGGCCTGACCATGGCCGAGTACTTCCGCGACGAGAAGGACGCCAGCGGCAAGGGCAAGGACGTGCTGCTGTTCGTGGACAACATCTACCGCTACACGCTGGCCGGTACCGAAGTGTCCGCACTGCTCGGCCGCATGCCGTCGGCAGTGGGCTACCAGCCGACGCTGGCCGAAGAAATGGGCGTGCTGCAGGAGCGCATCACCTCGACCAAGAGTGGTTCGATCACCTCGATCCAGGCCGTGTACGTGCCCGCAGACGACCTGACCGACCCGTCGCCGGCGACCACCTTCGCCCACTTGGACTCGACCGTTACGCTGAGCCGTAACATCGCTTCGCTGGGTATCTACCCGGCCGTGGATCCGCTGGATTCCACCAGCCGCCAGATGGACCCGCTGGTGATCGGGCACGAGCATTACGACACCGCCCAGCGCGTCCAGCAGACCTTGCAGAAGTACAAGGAACTGAAGGACATCATCGCGATCCTGGGCATGGACGAGCTGAGCGAAGAAGACAAGCAGTCGGTGTCGCGCGCACGCAAGATCGAGCGCTTCTTCAGCCAGCCCTTCCACGTGGCCGAAGTGTTCACCGGCTCGCCGGGCAAGTACGTCTCGTTGAAGGACACCATCCGCGGCTTCAAGGCGATCTGCGACGGCGAATACGACCACCTGCCGGAGCAGGCGTTCTACATGGTCGGCAGCATCGAAGAAGCGGTCGAGAAAGCCAACAAGATGAGCGCCAAGGCGTAAGAGCCGGGATTTGGCATTCGGGATTCGGGATTAGGTAAGGCGGTGGGCGGGGTGCGGAAACGAGATGAGTGGCCATGGTGAAAGCTGCGGTTGCCAATCCCGAATTCCCAATCCCCAATCTCCGCCTCACAACGTGAGGCATCCACCATGAGCACTATCCGTTGCGACATCGTCAGCGCCGAGAAGGAGATCTTCCACGGTGAGGCGACGCTGGTCGTGGCTACCGGCGAGCTGGGCGAGCTGGGCATTGCGCCCAAGCACGCACCGCTGATCACCCGCCTGAAGCCGGGCAAGGTGGTGGTCACCACTGCCAGTGGCGAACAGCTGGACTTCGCCATTTCCGGCGGCATCCTGGAAGTGCAGCCGCAGGTGGTGACCGTGCTGGTCGACACCGCGGTGCGTGCGCAGGACATCGACGAGGCCGCCGTCCGCAAGGTCAAGGAAGAAGCCGAGCGGCTGCTGGCCAACCGTGGTGACACGGTGGACGTGGCCCAGGCGCAGCGTCAGCTGGCCGAGGCGACGGTGCAGTTGCAGGCGCTCGAACGCCTGCGCCGTAATCTCAAGCACTGAGCGCGTGCCTGGCCCGGCAAGGGTCAGGCAACGCGATGCCCGTGTACTGCCGCACCCAGTTGTGGACTGCAAACGCCGACCTCCGTGTCGGCGTTTTCGTTTCTGGAGCCGCGGTTGCGGGACAGCACGCCATGTTCTGTGGGTAACAGGCACACTGCGCGCTTGTGCCGTGGTGCGATGCGGGATGCGCCGTTACGACGGTTTGTGTGCCTTGGTTGACGTCTGCGCGTCATCGCCGCAGCCGACCTGTCGTTGAGGATCGTTACATGACCCACTGGGTGGATGGCTTCCGTCGTTACGTCATGACCGGCATGCTGACGGCCGCACTGCTGGGGTGCGCGTGGCCGGCGCGCAGCCAGCCGTCGCTGGACCCGCTGCTGGACCGCATCGTGGCGCGCAATGCCATCGGCGATGCCGTGGCGTTGAGCAAGTGGGACAGCGGCAAGCCGGTACTGGACCA
Source organism: Xanthomonas cannabis pv. cannabis (assembly GCF_000802365.1). GTDB lineage: Bacteria > Pseudomonadota > Gammaproteobacteria > Xanthomonadales > Xanthomonadaceae > Xanthomonas > Xanthomonas cannabis. The sequence goes on along the minus strand of NZ_JSZE01000029.1, from coordinate 26,039 downwards.
GACGCGCGAAGCCGCAGTGTTGCTGAGCGTGCGCGATCAGGCATCCCACCATGGGCTGGAGCCCGATGACGCGGTGCGTTTTTTTGCCGCGCAGATCGAGGCCAACAAGGCGGTGCAATATGCACTACTGAATCGCTGGCACGAGCGCGGCCGCGCGCCGGATACCGCCCGGCCGGATCTGGCCGCGTTGCGCGCACGGCTGGACCAGCTGCAAGGCGAGTTGCTCGATGCACTGGCCGCCGCAGGTCCCGCACGCGCGGCGCGGGAGTGCCCGACCGATACCGCACGCGCGGCTGCGCGCTATGCCGCGCAGTGGCAACTGGACGCACTGCATCGCGCGGCACTGGTGCGTAGCCTGGGCGACTTCTGCCAGCAGGCGGGTAACAAGACCTAGCGGGCGGCAATCGGCGCGACGGGTTCGACAGGCGAGCAGACCATGCAGGGGCGTGTGTGGGTCTATGCGCTTGCAACATGTGCTGGAACGAGTGGCCGCATCTGCAATCAGGTGGATAACCGCGCGGTCAGCGATCGGCCGCGTGGTCTGGCGACCTGTGGGTGATGCGGTTGTTTACCAATAGCGTCCAACGACGGCGACGCCGGGTTCGTGCGCGGTTGTCAGCCTGAGGTCCGCGTGGGCGCCGCTGGCGGTCGTCTGCGACGGGAAAGGCAGGGGTCTGAACGACATGCCTGTCGCATGGCGGCTGTTCGCCAGCGCTCCCCAGGCGAAGGCAGGCGCATTGTGCAGGACAGGTCGCGCCAGCGCGGCGCGTTCCATGCGCCAGGTCGCTGTACTCACTTGCCTGGCCTCAGCGATACACCACGTGCCGGCCCAAAAAGAACGACACGATTGCCAGCCCGCCTTCGACCAGCGGTTTGGCCAGCCAGGCCTGGCGCAGGCCGACCAGATCGACGGTGACCGACAGCAGCCAAGTGCTGATCAGCGTCAGCGCCAGCCACATTACCGCGAAGCGTCGGAAACGCTGCCAGCCAAGGCGAGCATCGCCTTGCCGGGCAAAGGTGTAGCGGCCGTTGAGCCAGAAGCCGAGCACCGCACCGCTGACGCGCCCGAGCAGATTGGCCGGCACCGCAGGCATGCCGGCGGCGGTGGCCGCGATGAAGATGCCGCAATCCACCGCCAACTGTAGCGCGCCAATGAGGATGAACTGGCTGCCTTGGCGGAACAGGCTCATGCGGACCGAAGAGGAAGAAAGGGCGCCCATCCTAGCGGTCGCCGCGCTTAACGGTGTGTCATTGCCTGCCGATCCTCTGTGACGGGCACGCCGTGTTGCACCGCTGCGACTAGAATTTACGCGTCTATCCTCTCGGGAACTGTTGATGACCCTGCCTTTGCACGTTGTGATCCTGGCCGCAGGCGAGGGCAAGCGCATGCGCTCGTCGCTGCCCAAGGTGCTGCAGCCGCTGGCGGGCCGGCCGATGCTGGCGCACGTGATCGCCACCGCACGCCAGCTGCAGCCGGCGGCGATCCATATCGTGTACGGGCACGGCGGCGACCAGGTGCGGGACGCATTCGCTGCGCAGCAGGATCTGCAATGGGCCGAGCAGCGCGAGCAACTCGGCACCGGCCACGCAGTGCAACAGGCAATGGATGCGATTCCGGATGCGGCCACGGTGCTGGTGCTGTACGGCGATGTTCCGCTGATCCGCAGCGAGAGCCTGCTGGAACTGCTGCACGCGCCGGGGCGCATGGCGGTGCTGGTCGCCGAACCCGCCAATCCCACCGGTTATGGACGCATCCTGCGCGATGCCGAAGGCAAGGTGGCAGCGATCGTCGAGCAGAAGGATGCCAGCGAAGAGCAGCGCCGTATCCGCACCATCAATACCGGCATCCTCACCGCCGAATCCACCGCGCTGCGCCGTTGGCTGGGTGGCCTGTCTAACGACAACGCGCAGGGCGAGTTCTATCTGACCGATGTGTTTGCCAGCGCGGCCAGCGATTTCACGCCGGCCGACATGGTCTACGTAGCCGACCCGCAGGATGTGGAGGGCGCCAACGACCCCTGGCAGCTGGCCCAGCTGGAGCGTGCGTGGCAGACACGGGCGGCGCGGGCGCTATGCCTGCAGGGCGTGCGCATGGCCGACCCTGCGCGCGTGGAGCAGCGCGGCAGCGTGCAGGTGGGCCGCGACGTGCAGCTGGATATCGACGTGATTCTGGAAGGCGATGTGACCCTGGGCGATGGCGTGGTGATCGGTCCGTTCGTCCGGTTGCGCGACGTAAACCTGGGCGCGGGTACGCAGGTGCGCGCGCACTGCGACCTGGAAGGCGTGGTCACCGAAGGTGCGGTGCTGGTGGGCCCGTTCGCACGGCTGCGCCCCGGCACCGTGTTGGCCGATGGCGTGCATATCGGCAATTTCGTGGAGACCAAAAAGGTCACGATGGGCGTGGGCAGCAAGGCCAATCACCTCACCTACCTGGGCGATGCGGTCATCGGCAGCAAGGTCAACATCGGCGCCGGCACCATCACCTGCAATTACGATGGGGTGAACAAATCGCAGACCACCATCGGCGATGGCGCCTTTGTCGGCTCCAACAGCGCGTTGGTGGCACCCATCGAGATCGGCACCAATGCGACCATCGGCGCGGGGTCGGTGATCACCCGCGATGCACCGCCGGGCCAGCTCAGTGTGTCGCGTCCGCGGCAGACCGTGATCGAAGGATGGGAGCGACCTGCTAAAAAGTAGGCCGCCCTGTTGGCGGACAATACAGTGCGCTGCGGCCCCAGATCGACTGCGTAGGAGCGCACCCAGGCGCGACTGACAATGCCGGGAAGCCTGTCGCGCCCGGGTGCGCTCCTACAGCTGAACGACGGCGTTCTGATGCGGACGGTCTGATGCAACGATGACGCGTGCTGATCCTAGGCGCTACCAGGCGTGGACGGGGTCCTGCCTTCACGCGGCCAGTGGCAGCAACAGGGTCACACACAGCCCGCCATGCGCGCGGTTGTGCAGCGAAATGCGCCCGCCGTGCGCCTCGGCGATTTCGCGGGTCAGTGCGAGCCCCAGGCCGGTGCCGTTGCGCTTGGTCGAGTAAAACGGCATCAGCGCATTGTGCAGCACCGCTTCGTTCATGCCATTGCCGCGGTCGAGCACTTCGATGCGCAGCCATTGCGGCACGCGGCTTACGCGCACGGCGACCTCGCTATTGGCCGGCTGCGCTTCGCTGCAGGCTTCGTGCGCGTTCTTGAGCAGGTTGAGCAGCGCCTGTTCGACCTGGGCGGCATCGATGCGGCTGCTGACATCGCTGAGGTCGCCCTGCAACTGGAACGGGATCTGTTGCCGCAAGCGTTCCAGAAATGGTTCCCAGGCGATTGTCTGCAGCTGCGGCTGCGGCAACTTTGCAAATCGCGCATAGCCGCGGATAAACCCTTCCAGATGGCGCGCGCGTTCTTCGATGGTTTCGAACACCGTGCCCAGGCGGTCGGTGCGTTCGCGGCGCAGCAGCTCGGCGCCGGAATGCGCCAGCGAGGCGATCGGAGCCAGCGAGTTGTTCAATTCGTGGCTGATCACGCGGATGACCTTCTTCCAGGTCTGCACTTCCTGCCGGCGCAGCTCGGTGGTCAGGGTGCGGATCAGCAGCAGCTCATGGCCGCGCCCATTGAGGTGGAAGCTGCGCCGCGACAGGTGGTAGATCTGCTCATCGTCTTCGTCGTCACCCTCTTCGCGTACCGCAAACAGGCAGTCGCCGCCGCGGGCCAGGGCATCGCGCAATTCGCCCGGCATGCGCTCCAGCACATCGTCCAGATGCTGGCCTTCGAGCTTGCGCCCGCCATGCAGCAGTTTGCGTGCGGCATTGTTGGAGAAACCGATCCGTCGCAGGCCATCGCCGCCGGCCACCACCAGCAGCATCGCGACCGGCGTGTTCTGCAGCATGGTGTCGAGCATCAGTTCGCGTTGCACCAGGTCGCGGCGTTGCGCACGCAGCACGTCGCCGAGTTCGGCATGCGCCTGCACCAGTTGTGCCAGTTCGTCATTGCCGCGCCAGTGGACACCGAAGTTGTATTCGCCATCGCGGTAACTGCTGGTGGTGCCGGCCAGCGCACGAAACAGCGAGCGCATCGGTGCGGTGGCGCGGTTGAGGCTGAACCACATCGCTGCCAGCAGGACGAGGACCGAAATCGTCGCCACCTGCCAGCCGTGGTCCAGCCAGTACGCCATGAACCATGGAAATGCAGCCGCCAGCGCAAGCACCGGCAGCAAGCGCAAAAACAGCGAAAACGTGAAAGAGCGGTTCCGCATGCGAAGGATCATTCCGAGCTGATGCCGTAGCGGTCCATGCGCCGATACAGCGCCTGGCGGCTCAACCCCAGCTCGGCGGCCGCTTGTGCGATCACGCCTTGCGCGCGTGCCAGCGCCTGTTCGATACGCGCGCGATCCGGCTCGCCTGCGGCCGGCGTCGCCGGCCGTGGCGCGGTTGCACGCGGCAGATTCAGATCGCCCGCTTCGATGCGCGCGCCCTGCGCGAGCAAGGCGGCGCGTTGCAGCACATTGCGTAACTCGCGCACGTTGCCGGGCCAGGCATGCCGTTGCAAGGCATCGCGCGCCTGCGCGGATAGCGGCTTTTCACCGGCAAGGAAGTGCCCGGCCAGCGGGCCGATATCGCCGGGGCGTTCGGACAGTGCGGGCAGTGCGATTTCCACCGTGTTGAGCCGGTAATACAGATCCTCGCGAAAACTGCCGTCGCGGATCATCGCCGGCAGATCTGAATTGGTGGCGCTGATCACGCGCACCTTGGCGTGGCGTTCGCGGTTGGAACCCAGCCGCTCGTAACGGCCGGTTTCCAGCACGCGCAGCAACTTCATTTGCCCTGCCAGCGGCAGGTTGCCGATCTCGTCGAGAAACAGCGTGCCGCCATCGGCCGCTTCGAACTTGCCTTCGCGCGACTTGTTGGCGCCGGTGTAGGCGCCGGCTTCGGCCCCGAATAATTCGGCTTCGATCAATTCACCTGGCAAGGCGCCGCAGTTGAGTGCAATGAACGGGCCATGTTTGGTGGCCGAATTGGCCTGGATGATCTCGGCAATCTTTTCCTTGCCGCTGCCATTGGGGCCAGTGATCAGCACCGGCAAGTCCGAGCGTGCGACCTGGCAGGCCAGGGCGATTGCGCGCTCGCTGGCCGGATCGGCGAACACCGCGCCGCGCAGGTCGTAGCGCTGGGTCAACTGCTCGCGGCCGCGGCGTTCGCGTTCGCGACGACGTTCCAGTTCGCGGCGTGCTTCGGACAGTTCCAGCAGGTTGTTGACCGTGGTCAGCAGTTTGGTGTCGTCCCAGGGCCTGGCGATGTAATCGGCCGCACCGGCCTTGACCAGGCCCACCGCGCTGCCCAGGTGCGTCCAGGCGGTGAGCAGGATCACCGGCAGGTCCGGATGACGTTGACGCAGCTGCGTAAACAGCGCCTCGCCCTCTTCGCCGGAGGTGGTGTCGGCGGTGAAGTTCATGTCCTGGATCACCAGATCGAACGCCTGCTCGTCCAGCAGCGCAAGCCCGGCCTGCGGCGAATGCGCGTGCCGCGCCTCGATGTCGTGCAACGAAAACAGCACTTCCAATGCAGTGGCCACGGCCGTGTTGTCGTCGATGATCAGGATGTGCGGCATCGCATTGCTCAAGAAGGCGCGGGATGGGATCGGCACAGAATACTGGCAACACGCAGCGACAACGCGCTGCTCGGCGGGGGCGGCAGATCGCCGGGCGGCAAGGTCGGCGGACTCAAGCGGCCGATGCAGGGTGCATCGGCTGTTGCCGGCACGGCGCTGGTTATGGAGCCGCGGGCGGCAACAGCGGTGTGTACGTGGCCGCTGTCCAGATCAGGTGCACCTGCACACCATCGCGCATGACATCCACGGCGATGGGGTTGCCTGCGGCAGCCTGCAGTGCGGCCAGCAATGTTGCGATTGTGGTGATCTGGGTTCGGCCCGCCGTGCGCACGCGGTCGCCGCGTTGCAACTGCAGGCTGAGCGACGCGCTGGCCTGGGTCACCAGCAATCCGTCGCTACTGGCGACGAGTTCCAGAACTTGATCGTCATGGCGCCAGTTCAGCCGGGTGTCGTCGATGGCGAGCACCTCTTGCGTCGAAGTGCTGGACGAGGCCGACGCCGCGTGCGCCCGCGTTGCCGCATCGGCCTGGCCGGGGTGAAGGAGGCAGCAGGCGGTCAGGGCGATCAATGCCGATGATGCAAGAGAGCAAGGCATGAGGGAATCCGGTTCGTAACGATGGTGGAAACGCGCGGTGGATGGCGAGCCGGGTTGCTTCCCCACTGCCAAGCGACGGGGAAGCAACGCCGGCCATCATGCACTGCGGGTGGCAACAGCCGGGGGCACTGCGGCTGCGCGGCGGGCCGGCCAGAACACCGCCAGCTGGCCGAGCATCCATAGCAGCAGCGCGCCAATCGGCAGGTAGATTGCCGGCAGTCGCGGCAATTCATAGCGTGCCATCAGCCAGACGTTGATCGAGTAGGCCATCAGCATGCCGAGCACGATGCCGACCGAGGCGAGCAGGAAATTCTCGATCTGGAAGTAGCGCAGGATCTGGCTGCGCGTTGCACCCAGCGCACGGCGGATACCGATCTGCTTGGTGCGTTGCTGCACCCAGAAACTCGCCAGGCCGACGATGCCCAAGGCGGTCACAATCAGCAGGGCGACGCACACCGCTCCAAGCAGCCAGATCATGGCGCGATCATTGCGGAAATACTTTTCGCGGATTTCGGTGTAGGTCTCTTGTTTCAGCACCAAGCGGCTGTTGTCCACTTTCATCAAGGCCGCCACTGCCGCCTTCAGCACTTCCGCCCGACGCAAGGGATCGGTGACACGTACGATGTATTGCCCGTTGTTATACGGTGGACGGATGGGCATCAGCATCGAATAGTCCTTTGCCGACAGTCCATTGACATTGTTCGGCCGCGCCAGGGTGCGCACGATTCCGACGATACGCAGCGGGACATCGCCAGAGTAGATGGTCTTGCCGAGCGCGCTGTGGTCGGGGAACATCTTGTCCGCCGCCCCCTGCGTCAGAATGACCGCCGCACCCTTCTTGCGGACTTCATCGTCGTTATCAGCCTTTTCCTGGCTGATGTATTCGTCGGGGCTGAAGTCGCGGCCGGCATTCAATTGCAGGCCAAGTGCATCCAGGCTGCCTTCGCTGACCAGATACTGCGCGGCATTGAGCGTGGGGCGTTCCTGCTCCGGGGTCAGGGTCAGCCCCGTGTTGGACGAGTAATTGACGAAGGGGATCTGATTGGTGATGACCGCATTGCGCACGCCGGGTATCGCGCGCAGCGCTGCCAGATCCTCCCGGGTGCGTGCATCGGCATTGGCCTGTGGGCCGATGCCGTCCAGCTGGATACTGAGCAACTCCTGTTCGGCGATGCCGCTGGGAGTCCGGAGCGTGTCCAGACGATTGCCGATCAAAAACAGCGAATTGCAGATGATGGCGCAAGCCAGTGCGATCTCGAGCACGATCAGTGCGGCGGCCGTCTTATGGCGGCGCAAGGTGGAGATGATGGGTCGGATGTCCATGGGCTGACCTTGAAGATAGAAAGCGTGGCTCGCCGCGATGCGGCGGGCAGGAGGTTCAGGACGACTTCAACTGCAGTGCCGGTGCGACCTGGATGGCGCGCCAGGACGGCAGGATGCCGGCGAGCAGGCTCGCGGCGATCGCAATGGCGAATGTCAGCAGCAGCATTGTGATATCCAGGTGCGCCAGTGCGGCGTAATCCACCGGTTGCTGACGCACGGCCCACAGCCCCAGCCACGCCAGCCCAAGTCCGCCGATGCCGCCGGCCAGGCCGATGGTCCCTGCCTCCACCAGGCACTGCGCAAAGATTGCGCCGCGCGACGCGCCAAGCGCACGCCGCACGCCAATCTCTCCGCTGCGGCGCAGGAATTTCGCCAGCAACAGGCCGACCGTGTTGAGCAGGCACACCAGCAGAAAGCCCATGGCCAGCCACAACTGCAGACGGACGTCGCTGGGAACCACCTTGTTGTAGTCCAGCCACTGCATCACGTTGCGCAGGCGCACATTGTTGGGCCGGGTAAAGCGCCCGGCGGCACGTTGTTGATCGGAATAGTTTTCGAGGTAGGCCTTGTAGCTGCCCGCTTGCTTGGCATTTTCCAGCTCCACCCAGTACTGCACCCAGGTGCAGGGCGCATTCAGCGCGGTGGTGTCGCCTGCCTCGACCTTGCCGGAGCAGTTGGTCCCGCCGGCGTGGGCCAATTTCAGATCCATCGCCGTACTGAACGGCACATACAGCTGTTCGTTCGAGCCGTAGGTGTCTGTGATGTCGTAGAAGCGCGGGTCGATCTTCCAGGTATCCAGGACGCCGACGATACGGAAGGTGTTCTTGTCCACGCGCACTTCGCGCCCGACGCTGTTGCCACCGTCGAACAGCTTTTCGTTCAGCGACTTGCTGATCACCGCGACACGTTCGTGCCGCTCGTCGCTTGTGCCGGACCACGCTTGGCCGTAGAGCAAGGGCACGTCGAACATCGCAAAGAAATCGGCCGAAGTGAAACGAGCGTTTAGCTTGAAAGGACTCAATCCACTGCGCTGTGGCTCGATCGCGACACTTCCGCCTGACATCATCGCCTGACGCATGGCGCGCTTCTCACGCAGCAGCGCCTCGGCGTCGAAGCGGGTGGACTGGTAATCGGGCTCGTCTCCCGGCTGATAGCCGGACTTCGGTTCCGCATCCACCTGCACATAGAACAACCGATCGCTCTTTTGCGGAATCGGGTCGCCCGACAACACATGGAACACCGTCAGCGTGGTCATGCTGGCGCCGATACCCAGCGCGATGGCCAGCACCATCAGTGCGGTCAGCACCTTGTTGCGGCGGAAGCTGCGTACCGCAAGATTGAAGTAATAGCCGAACATGGGTGGGCTCCTCAGTCGGCCAGGGTTGCAACGGCGGCAGGCGTGCGCATCAGGCTGGGATTGCGTTCCAGGTCGGTGGCCTGCCCGTCGACGATGTGCACGTTGCGCTGCGCGCGTGCGGCCAGTTCCGGATCGTGGGTGACCATGACGATGGTGGTGCCCTGGCTGTTGATCTCTTCCAGCAGTTCCATCACCCCGCGCGCCATTTGCGAATCGAGGTTGCCGGTGGGTTCGTCGGCCAGCAGCAAGCGTGGACTGCCGGCCAGTGCGCGCGCAATCGCAGCGCGCTGCTGTTGCCCACCGGAGAGTTCGGTGGGGTAGTGACGCAGGCGCGAGCCCAGGCCGACCTTGGTCAGCGCCTCTTCGATGCGCTGCTTGCGCTCGGCCGCGGCCATGCCGCGATAGCGCAACGGCACATCGACGTTGTCGAACAGGTTGAGGTCGGGAATCAGATTGAAGCCCTGGAAGATGAAGCCGATCTTGCGGTTGCGCAGGCGCGAACGTGCATCGTCGGACAGATGGCTGACGTCTTCGCCATCGAGCAGATACTGCCCGCTGGTGAAGGTTTCCAGCAGCCCGGCCAGGTTGAGGAAGGTGGTCTTGCCCGAGCCGGAGGGGCCGGTGACCGCGACGAATTCGCCTTCGCGTACATGCAGGTCCAGCGACCGCAGCGCGTGCGTTTCCACCTGTTCGGTGCGGAAGACCTTGGAGACCGCTTGCATCTTGAGCATTGCCGATTCCTTTGCGAAGAGAGAGTGCGACGAGGTGGAATGACTGAATCAGTGGACGGTGACGCGCGGCGCATCGCCGAAGTTGTCTGCGCCGGACACCACCACGCGGTCGCCGGCCTGCAGCCCGGACAGCACCTGCACTTCGCCCAGACTGCTGACGCCCATGCGCACCGGGCGGCGCACTGCGGTGTTGCCATCCATCACGTAGGCGTAGCTGCCGCCGGATTGTTCGACGAAGGGGCCGCGCTCGACCTTGAGCACGTTGCGGCGCGTGTCCATCACCACGCGTGCGCTCATGCGCTGGCTCTGGCGCAGGCCCGGCGGCTGCTTGTCGGTGAAGCGGATGCGCGCAGTGACTTCGCCGTTGACCACTTCCGGCGACACCGCCGAGATGGCGCCGGGGAACGGTTCGCCGCTGCCGCTGGTGAGCTGGGCTGGCATGCCGATCGCGAGATCGCGCGCGAAACTTTCCGGCACCTTGATCTCGACTTCGAACTTGGACAGGTCCACCACGCCCAGGATCGGTGCGTTCGCGGCGACCTGGGTGTGCTGCACGGCCTGCACCTGGCCGACCTGGCCATCGAAGGGCGAGCGCAGCGTGAGTGCGTCCACCTGGCGCTGCACCTCGGCCACCACCGCGCGTTGGCGGTCGGCCAGCAGGCGCTTGTTGCGCGAATCCAGATCTGCGCCCTGGCTCTTCAACGCGGCATCGCGCTGGGCGTGCTGCAGGTCGATGTCGGTCTTCTTCAGGGTGTCCTGCGCCTTGGCCAGCTCCACCTGCGGCACCGCACCGCCATCGTAGCCACGCTGGTAGCGCTCCAGGTCGCGTGCGGCGGCCTGCTTGTCGATCCGGGCCTGGTCGGTGAGCTTGCTGGCGTTGGCGCGGGCAAGCGTGGCATCCAGGGCGGCGCGGCTGGATTCGGCCTCCAGGCCGGCCAGCGTGGCCTGCTCCTGCGCCAGCTTGCTGCGCAGCTCCGGGCTGTCGATGCGCGCCAGCTCCTGGCCCTGCTTGACCACATCGCCGGCCACCACGCTCAGCGTTACCGTGCCGGCGGAGATGGCGTACAGCACGGGGCTGTTGGCAGCGATCACGCGGCCGTCGGCGGCGATGTCGCGTACCAGGTCGCCCTGGCTGACCGTGGCGATGCGCACCCGGCTGGCGTCGAACGAGCGGCTGCCGGCGCTCCATGCAGTGACCGCCCAGCCAATACCGGCCAACACGGCGACCGCCGCGATGCCGGGCCATAGCCAGCGGCGCCACGGCGTGCCCCGGGTGGGGGTGCGGAGAACCTGGTCCTGGGCAGAGGTGTCACGAATCATGGTCGGCGGGCTCGGTGGCGTCACGGTGACAAAGCAGGACGCGTGCCAACTGGCAAGTGGCTGAAATGATTGCACTTTAGAGCCGCAGTGCAGGTGTCCGCAGTGTCCGCGGACACCTGCGCGGACACGCTGTCCGGGGACGGTCATGCAGTGGACAAGAGCGGACACGCTAAAATGCCGGTCTTCTTCCTAAAGAGCTGTCCCTATGTGCGGCATTGTCGGAGCGATCGCCGGGCGCGATGTGGTCCCGGTCCTGATCGAAGGACTCAAGCGGCTGGAATACCGCGGCTACGATTCCTCCGGCATCGCGGTGCTCGATGGCGACCAGGTGCGCCGGGTGCGACGCACCGGGCGCGTGGCCGAAATGGCCCAGGCCGCGCAGGCCGAACAGTTCGGCGCCACGTTGGGCATCGGCCACACCCGCTGGGCCACGCATGGCGGTGTCACCGAAGCCAATGCGCACCCGCATATCAGCGCCGGCGTGGCGCTGGTGCACAACGGCATCATCGAAAACCACGAAGCGCAGCGCGAAAAACTGCGCGCGCTGGGCTACACCTTCGAGTCGCAGACCGACACCGAGGTCATCGCGCACCTGATCCATCACCATCTGGGCAGCGCGGGCGACCTGCTGACCGCGCTGCAGCGCACCGTCAAGGAGCTCACCGGTGCCTACGCGCTGGCGGTGATGAGCCAGGCCGAGCCGGAACGGTTTGTCTGCGCGCGCATGGGCTGCCCGTTGCTGATCGGGGTGGGCGAGGGCGAGAACTTCGTCGCCTCCGATGTGTCGGCCATCGTGCAGGCCACCCGCCAGGTGATCTTCCTGGAAGAGGGCGACACCGCCGAACTGCGTCGCGATGGCGTGCGCATCTTCGATGGCAACGACGCCCCGGTCGAGCGCCCGCTGCACCTGTCGGATGTCTCGTTGGCGTCGCTGGAGCTGGGGCCGTTCCGGCATTTCATGCAGAAGGAAATCCACGAGCAGCCGCGTGCGCTGGCCGACACCATCGAAGCGGCCATCGATGCCAAGGGCTTTCCGGCATCGCTGTTCGGCGCCAACGCGGAAGCGGTGCTGCGTGACATCGAAGGCGTGCAGATCCTGGCCTGCGGCACCAGTTACTACGCCGGCATGACTGCGCGTTACTGGATCGAAGCCATCGCCGGCCTGCCGTGCAGCGTGGAAATCGCCAGCGAATACCGCTACCGCGCCGCGTATGCCAACCCCAAGCACCTGATCGTCACCATCTCGCAGTCCGGCGAAACGCTAGACACGATGGAAGCGCTGAAATACGCCAAATCGCTGGGGCATCTGCATACGTTGTCGATCTGCAACGTGCCCGAAAGCGCCATCCCGCGCGCCAGCGAACTGGTCTGCTATACGCGCGCCGGCGCCGAGATCGGCGTGGCCTCGACCAAGGCGTTCACCACGCAGCTGGCGGTGCTGTTCCAGCTCACCATGGTGCTGGGCAAGCTGCAGGGCCGCATCAGCGAGGCCGAAGAAGCCGATTATCTGGAGCAGCTGCGTTTCCTGCCGGGCAGCGTGCAGCACGCCTTGAATCTGGAGCCGCAGATCATGGCCTGGGCCGAGCGTTTTTCGCCGAAGGAAAATGCGCTGTTTCTCGGTCGCGGCCTGCATTACCCGATCGCGCTGGAAGGCGCGCTCAAGCTCAAGGAAATCTCCTATATCCATGCCGAAGCGTATCCGGCTGGCGAGTTGAAGCACGGCCCGTTGGCACTGGTGGACGCGGCGATGCCGGTGGTGGTGATCGCACCGAACGACCGTCTGCTGGAGAAGGTCAAATCCAACATGCAGGAGGTGCGTGCACGTGGCGGTGAGCTATTCGTGTTCGCCGACCAGGACAGCCACTTCAGCGAGTCCGAAGGCGTGCATGTCATCCGCACGCCGCGCCACGCCGGCGTGCTGTCGCCGGTGATCCACACCATCCCGGTGCAGCTGCTGGCGTATCACACCGCCCTGGCACGCGGCACCGATGTAGACAAGCCGCGCAATCTGGCCAAATCGGTGACGGTGGAGTAAGCGCGCGAACGGGACGACCGTGCCCGCCTTGGGGCAGGCGCGGCTAGTGCGTTGTTTCGGCTGAGACTATGCCGCCCGAATGCAATGCTTGCGCGCTGCCGGTGCCGGCCTCTGGCCGACGACCTGCGTGCCATATCCGCATCGAGCCACTGCACCGAAGCGTGAGCCCGCAGCCCTCGTGCAACGGCGGTGAGCAGCCAGGCTGCGTGGCTGCCTCGCTGCTTCTGCTCAAGGGAGTAGCGATCGTCGTCCTAGGGCAGCCAAGCGATGGGCCCTCGTCAAGGCAGCTGCGTGTTGCGCCGCTTAGCAGCCGCGCTCCAAGGCTGCCAACGCTTTGGCCCAGGTTATGCATAAGCCTCTTGCGAGGGTCACACCACGCAGGAGGACGTATGCACGAGTCTTTCAAACAGGGGGCGCCAGCGGAATTGTGGCAGGCGTTGGTGCGCGAGGCGGGGCAGCGGATCGCACGTCCGCTGGACGAGTCGCGTGAGCATTATCTGGTGTTTGTGTTGTTGCGTTTCCAGCGCGATGCGCATCTGCTGTCGCGCACGCAGGCACTGGCATGGTTGCATGCGCAGGATCAGGTCGGCAGCGTACGGGCCGATGCATTGCGCGACGTCGGCGACGGTTGCCTGCTCATTGCGGGCCTGTTCCCGGGCGTGGCGCAGCGCCGTCGGCTGAGCGTGGACTACTTCATCGACCTGGGGCGCGGTGCGTATTCCGAAGTAGCCGACACCCGCTACAGCGATGCAGGTCTGTTTGCACAACTGGCCGGCAGCTATCGCGAGCTGGTGCGCACACTCGCTGCATTGCGCACTCCACACGACTGGCAACCGAGCGCTGGCGGGATCTTGCATGCGTAACCAGTGAACGTGCGCAGGGACGGTCCCCACATCGGCGTCGGGACCGCCCCGACTGCGATGGCTGCCGTGTGCGGGCACACTATCCCTGCAGGACGATCTGCGGGTGCGTTGTGCCATTACCTGTCGATCCGAACCCTGCAGTGTTGGAGGCCATCGCGTGCAAGCGTTGGTGCATCGGTCGCGCTGCATGGGGGACATGCAGCGCGCCGCAGTCATCCACAGGGACAGGGATCCATGAAGACGTGTATCGCGGCGGTGCTGTTGGCACTGCCTGGGCTTGCCGTTGCGCAAGATCTGCCGCTTGGCTATGCGGGTCAGGGTGGAATGACGTTGCAGGAAATCGACCCGGCCATTTATGCGTATCACTACGACCACGGGTTCGTAGGCGAAGATGCGATGGGTTGGGACCCTGCGCTGCAATTTGCGTGGTCGCGTCTCGCTGCCGCCAAGGTCTGCGCACAGCAAACGCCATCTGATGCAGTGATCGGCAAGCTGGTGGAGCAGTACGGCAAGGATGCCGTGGTGCACCAGATCAACGGTATCGGCTTTCATGAAGCGCAGATGCGTGCGGCTGGGACGTTTTGTACGCCGACGCGCGTGACCGAAGCCACAGCAGTGGGGCCTGCGTTTGCAGGCGGTGACTTCTCTGCGGCAACGGCCTATGCGGCGGCAGCTGAGGCGGGGACGATTGCGCTTGCGGCAGCCGAAGGGCAGCCATCGTCACAAACGCAAGCCGATGCAGATGTTGTCATTGCAGCATCGGCTGACTGGGCCTTGCAGCTGCCGTTGCATGCCAGCATGCGCGTAGGCTCCAACGGGCTTCCAATGGCGATGAAATGTTGCGCGTGGTTCGTCGCGGGCATACCGGGGCGGTGGTGGGATTGCAGATCGCCACCAGCTTGTTTGCGCGTGGGGGCGTGGTCTCGGCCTTCAACAAGGGGCAGTTGAAAGGCGAGAAGATGGAAGGGGTAGGTAATCCGGGTTATCAATTGCAGCGCGATGCGGTCAACGCGCACTTGAAGACCTATTTCACCGGGCATCCGACTGCGCTGCCGGTGGATCCGTTTCCATTGCAGGTGCTGATGTCCGACTGGCTGCTGGTGTATCAGAGCCTGGCCGATACCAAATCGCCCTACGAATTGCGCTATGCAGTGACGATCGGCGGAGAGCGCACCGGCCTTCTCAAGCGCAAGGCGAGCCCGGTCAGCATGCACTGTACACCGACACCGCGGACTGCTTCTCTGGAGCAGTGGGAAGCCAACGATTACGCATTGGTCAAAGAGGCCGCACAAGCCTACAGCGACGAATGCGCAGCGAAATTCGCCGAGCGGTTGCCGCAGTGGTTCCCCGATCGAGAGGCTGTTGCGACGTCCAATTGAACGGTCAGATCTGTCGACGTCGGACATCCGGCACCCGATGTGCTCTGACAAGAATCACGGTAGACATATCGCTAAACCACAAGGGGCACTGATCCATCGATCAGTGCCCCTTGTGTCTTTCCATTGCAGAGCGATCAGCCTACGCCGCGCGCCTGGTTGCGTTGCTGCTCGTGCTGATCTTGGGCCTGCGTCTGCGACTGCGCTTCCTGCCGCACGGCATTGCTGCTTTGCTCCAGGGGACGTTCCGCAGCGGTTGCCTTGTCGGTGTAGATACGCTGATGCGCCGGGTCGCTCGGCTGGCCCTGTACGGCAAACAGCCCGCTGCCATCCTTGCTTTGCGCTACCATGTCGATTCGCTGCAGGCCACTGACTTTTGCTTCGAAGGTCATGTGGCCGGCAGCGTTCACCAACTGCTGCCGGTTGGCGAATGCATTCGGACCCAGTTGTTCCAGCTTGCTGACAGCCTGGTTGAATAGCGGGTGGTCGGGGTTGGTTTTCTCCGAGAGCAGCGGTGTTTTTTCTGCCTGCTTCAGCGCATTGAGCGTATCGCGGCCAACCACGCCGTCGTCCTGCAATCCGTGCGCACGCTGGAATGCCTTGACCGCGTCGCTCGTCCGCTGCCCGTATGCGCCGTCGGCCTTGAGTTCGTTGCCGCCAGCGTCCTTGTAGCCGAGTTGGTGAAGTGTCTGCTGCAAGGTGTGCACTTCTGCGCCACGTGCATGTTCGCGCAAGACGCCCGGCGCATCAGCGGCAGCATGCGCCTGGCTGAGTTTGTGCTCGTTGGCCGCGTGAGACTGCTGCTTGTTCTGGCTACGGTCTTGCAGCAACTCGCGCGCCTCGGAGAGCGGGTCGCTGGCATAGAGTTTGACGCCCTTGGCGTGCTTGCGCTCAAGGTAGGTATCCAGCGAGCTGAGTTCGACACCCTCGCCGCCGCGCGACTGGCTGATCTTGAGCTCGCCATCCTTGGGGTCGCGCACCACCATGGTGATGTGGTCGATGCCCTTGTAACGCCCCTTGTCCCAACTCTGCGGACCATTGTCCTCGCCGATGATCATGCCTTCTTTGAGATTCTGGGCAGTGACGTCTTTGCCTTGGATCAGAACTCCAGAGCGCTCCTGCGCTTTTTCCACGATCATCGCCGCGCCGTCAATTGCCAGCTTGAATTGATCGCCCTTACTGAACACGGTATGCCCAGCCTTTTCGTTGATCTCCTTCATGGTTGCGTTCTGCATGGTCGCAACCCAGCCAGAACAATCAACATATCCCTGTTCCGGGTGTTTCCCGTCCACACCTGCATGCTTGCCGCTCATGGCGTATTTGACATGATCGTACTTCTCTGTCAAATCATAGGCAGCGCTTAGTGCGATAGCTCCCTTCTGCTGTGCTTGTGCGGGTGTGCCCTGGGCTTGCGTCGGTGCGCGTGAAGGTGCATCGTTAATCGGCTCAATTCCTTTTTCGGGAATGCGAATGCGATCAAACTTTGTATCCCAGTATTGCCTGAACGTCTGTGCCATTTCCCTGTCGGCGAGGCGTTTAAACGCGTCGTATTCGACTCCAGTCACTTCCTTCAAGTCTTCTCTGGAGACATTGTTGATGATCTTCGCGCGAGTATCGGGACGGATGAATTCGCCGCGTGCGATAGCCGACTGGATTGAACGATAGCCGTCCGCACCCTGCTGGTGCGCCATGTATAAGTCCATTCCATCGGGCTGCTCTTTGCCCGATAGATATGGCATGCCGTTGCTTCCATGGCGGTTTACCAGGATGCGACGGTTGTCCTGATACAGTTGTGCAGCGGCATCGGTGTTAGCGACCGCATCCAACTCACGGCCCCTGATGCCGTATTGCTCAGCCGTTTCTGGTACGAACTGGAATAAACCCTTGGCGCTATTGGGGCCGCGCGATGCCAGTTCATTAAACTGGCCGCCAGTTTCGATATATGCGAACCGCATGAAGTCGTCGCGCGGAATGCTGCGCTGCTGAGCTTCATGTTCGATGATGTCCAATACTTCAGCGCGGTTGTAGTCACGTGCCATCGCGTTCTCCATGCGATTGAGGCGGCAACAGATGCTGCCGCGTTAAGTCGACCTGAGCCAATCCATTGGCCCTTACCGGGAGGTCGACCGGTAGGTTTTCTGCGACGCATCGTAAAGATATTCGGTTACCGTGTCACCCTGGTTGGCTGCTCCAGGAATGCTTACCCGCAACAGGGGCATGTCGCTCCCATCTTGCGGCACGATCACAAGCGTGCCGGTGACATCAATGCAAGGAATGGATCCCGGAGAGTCAGGTCCGCAACTTGCATCGTTATTGGAGCCAGCCTCGAGCGTTGTCAGGTAGCGCCACACATTTTCATCGGTTTTTGTGAGTTCATGCGGATTGAATAGCAGTACCTCGATCGTCCGCATACGAACCCCCGAGACCAGATACCAGGTGGGTAACGCCAGTAGCATGTCGCCCGAGGGTGTGATCCATGTCTGGGGTTTGCGCTCAGTATCTATCTCGTTGCCTTTTTCGCTACCCCCGAATTCACCAATGTAGGGTTCTACGCCTAGCAGCTTCCACGGTGACTTGCTGCCCGGCTCGCTGGCCACAAACGTAGCGTGAGCAAGTGTCACCTTGGTACCAGGGGCAGCGTCGTGATTCTCGCGCTCTGCGCCGTAGCGTTCGGGCGTTTCCCAGGCAAAGCCGGTGTAGTAACGCGTACCGCCAAGTTCGAACTCGAAGCCGTACCAGTAGTTAATCCAGCTGCCATTGGCGACCTCGTAAGAGGTTGCGCCGTCGCCGTCCACGTTGCTGATGAAATACAGCACGCTATCGGGGCGCGGCGGCTGCACCTGCTGGGTCGATCCCTGGGTTGCGTCCTGCATGGGAGATGCATCCTTGTCTGCGGATTTAGGAGTGGTGGCGTTGGCTGTGTCGGCGGTGGCCGTTTTTGGAGCCGTGGCGTCTGGCGCCGCCGGCTTGCACGCGGCGATCGTTGCTAGCGCAAGAATCAGTGGAATCTTCCTGACGAGCATTGGGGTGCATCCATTGCGGAGGGCGGCGAAAGTCTACTCCAGCCCGCCGTTGTGTCCAGTCGTCGCGCCGCGCCTGGCGGTGCCGGCTTTCCGCCGGGGCCTGTGGGCGGGATGGGAGGCGTTTTCATGTCCACTCCCATCCGCCGAAACGTCAGGGTTGCCGAGCGTCCCGCTCTCAGGCCAGCGGCGTATTGGAAATGATCTCTACCCAGTATCCGTCCGGGTCCTTGATGAAGGCCAGGTGCTTCATGCGGCCGTCTTCCAGGCGCTTTTGATACGGCACCTCGAGGCTGTCGAAGCGCGCGCAGGCGGCGTGGATGTCCGGCACCGAGATGCAGATGTGGCCGAAGCCGCGCGGGTCGCTGTTGCCGTCGTGATACACGGGACCGTCTTCGGTTTCGGTGCCGTGGTTGTGGGTCAGTTCGAGCACGCCGGGGATGCCGGCCATCCACAGGCGACGCTCTGCGTCGTCATCGGGAACGGCGGTGTCCTCCGGCAACAACGCCAGAAAGTACAGGCTGAATTTCGCGTCTGCATAGTGACGTGCATCCAGCAGGCGGAAGCCGAGCACGCGCGTGTAGAAGTCCAGCGAGCGCGGCGCGTCCTTGATGCGCAGCATGGTGTGGTTGAACACGAAGCCGTGGGTCTGTGCCGGCGCCGCACTGGCACCGGGAACATGCTGCAGATCGGTCAAAGGCATGGTGATCTCCTCTTAAAAGTTGGGTGCGCAGGGTGAGCGCCGGGCGGCGATGTTAGCGGGGGCGGGGTTGTGTGCGTGTCATGGCAGCGCGCTGCCACCGTCCGCGCGCCTGTCAGCGGCAGGGGCCAGATAAGCAGTCGGGGCCGTCTTGCCACTGGCTCAGAACCAGACGCGCACGCCAGCGACGAAGCGACTGTCGCGTGCAGGCTCCTCGTCCATCGTGGCGGTGGCCCGGTCACCGAAGCTGCGGTGATGCACCCAGCCGATGTAAGGCGCAAACCGCCGGGTGATTTCGTAACGCAGCCGCACGCCTACTTCGACCTGTTGCAGCCCGCTGTCGATCCCGCGTCGATCGTCATCGGTCACTGCGATGGTTGCCTCTGCACGTGGCTGCAGGATCAGGCGGTTGGTGAGCAGCACGTCGTACTCACCTTCCAGCCGCACCGCGGCGCGACCATTGCCGACAAACAGCGTGGCTTCGGTTTCGAACTTGTACGGCGCCACTCCCTGCACCCCGAACGCGGCCCAGCTGCGATGGTCTGCACCCAGGTCCTGACGCACGCCTGCCAGCAGATCCCACCACGGTGAGATGGCATGACCGTAGAACGCTTCGACCGATGCATCCTGGGTGCGGCAGCGGTGACGCTCGCCTTCGCTGCGGAGCCAGAGCCGGTTGATGTCGCCGCCGACCCACGCCCGTGCTTCCCATGCTTGCCCGCTGCCGCGATCGGTGTCGAAGGCTTCCAGGCGATCGAACAGGACATACCGGTTGATGCCGGTTCCGTGCATCGCATGGCTGCGCAACGGGGCAAGGGCCGCCGCGATGTCCTCGGTGGTGGGCGCGGGAATTGGCTCGCGTGGCAGGGCTGCGTTGCCACGGGGGGCAGATGTGGACACGGACGTGCTCGTGGCTGTTGCATGACCCATCGTTGCATGATCCATCGCCGTATGGCCCATCGCCGCGTGGTCGACTGCAGCGTGCTCCATCGCGGCATGATCCGTCGGCCCATGGTTCATCGCGCCATGGTCCATGCCCTCGTGCGCCATCTGGCGATGCTCTGCCGGCGAAGGCGATGCGGCTTGCTGCGGTGTTTGCGGGATGTCTGCATGCTGCGGGGGCACTACGCCGTGGGCATGCGCCGGGTGTCGTGCCGGAGCGTGCGTGGCAGCATCCGGCTCCGTCGAAGCGGCGTCATCGCTGGCGTGCTGCGCATGTGCATGCGTCATGTCCATCGCGGGCGTCACATCGCGCGCGGACGACGGCGCTTCCGGAGAGGCTGGCGCCTGCGTGCCGGCTGCGCCGGGCTGGTCTGCTGCCTGCATCGCATGGGCATGATGGTCGTGCGCTGCCATGTCCGCCGCAGCATGCACGTGCTCCTGCGCCGCCAGCGGCGCACTGAACAAGACGCTGCCTGCTACCAGCGCGGTGAGCCGAAGCGCACTCATGCCTCCACCCGCACTTCGCGCATCATGCCCGCTTCCATGTGGTACAGCAGATGGCAGTGATACGCCCAGCGGCCCAGCGCATCGGCGCGCACGCGGTAGCTGCGGCGGGTGCCGGGCGGCATGTCGATGGTGTGCTTGCGCACCTGGAAGTTGCCGTCGGCATCTTCCAGATCGCTCCACATGCCGTGCAGATGGATGGGGTGCTGCATCATGGTGTCGTTGACCAGCACGATGCGCAGCCGCTCGCCGTACTGCAGGCGCAGCGGCTCTGCAGAAGCGAAGGCGATGCCATCGAAGGACCAGGCGAATTTTTCCATATGCCCGGTCAGATGCAGCTCGATCTCGCGTCCGGGATCGCGCCCATCCGGGTCGTCGAACAGGCTGTGCAGATCGCCATAGCGCAGCACGCGGCGACCATTGTCGCGCAGGCCCACGCCGGGGTCGTCCAGGCGTGGTGAGGTGGCGTTGCTGCGCATGTCGATCAGCGGGTTGCCTGCTTCGCTGGCGGCATGGTGCGGTGTGGTGTCGTGCGCCTGGGCGTGATCATGCGAGTGCATGGTGTGCATCTCGTGCGCCGCCTGCATCCCGGGTGCGCCATGCATTGCGGGCATTGCGTGATGCATCCCATCGCCATGCCCCATGTCCTGCATGGTCAAAATCGCGCGCGGATCCAGTGCAGGAATCGGCGCCTGCAGGCCGTGCCGTACCGCCAAGGTGCCGCAGGCGAAGCCGGTACGCCCCATGTCCTGCGCAAACAACGTAAATGCATCCTGCCCGATCGGTTCGACGATGACGTCGAAGGTTTCGGCTGCGGCAATGCGCAGTTCGTCCACGCTGACCGGATGCACGTACTGGCCATCGGCGGCCACCACCGTCATGCGCAGCCCGGGGATGCGGAGGTCGAAATAGGTCATCGACGAGCCGTTGATGAAACGCAGCAGCACCTTCTCGCCGGGGGTGAACAGCCCGGTCCAGTTGCCGGCCGGTGCCACGCCGTTGAGCAGGTAGGTGTAGGTGTTGGCATTGACGTCGGACAGGTCGGTGGGGGTCATGCGCATGCGCCCCCACATGCCGCGGTCTGCCAACGTTGCCCGCACACCGTCTTCGCGCGCATCGCGCAGGAAATCGCCCACCGTGCGCTGCGCGTAGTTGTCGTGGCTGGGCATCTGCTTGAGCCGGCGGAACAGCGCGGCCGGGTCCAGGTCGGTCCAGTCCGACAACAGCACCACATGCTCACGGTCGTGGCGATACGGAGGTGGCGTCAGCGGGTCGATGACGATGGCGCCGTACAGGCCCGCTTGCTCCTGGAACATCGAATGGCTGTGGTACCAGTAGGTGCCGGATTGGCGCAGCGCGAAGCGGTAGTGATATTCCTGCCCCGGCGCGATGCCATCGAAGCTCATGCCCGGCACGCCATCCATGTTGGCCGGCAGCAACAACCCATGCCAATGCACCGAGGTGGGCTGGTCGGGCAGCGTGTTGCGCACGCGCACGCTCACGGTGTCGCCCTCGCGCCAGCGCAGGGTGGGCGCGGGCAGGCTCTGGTTGACGGTGATCGCCGGGCGGGTGCGCCCGGTGATGTTGACCGGCAGGCGGCCGATCTGCAGCGACTGGCTGCTGCCGCGCAGGACGGGCGCAGCCATGGCACCGGTTGCGCGCGCATTGTTGCGCCACAGCCCGGCGGTGGCGGCAACCCCGCCCAGGGCCAGGCCCTGCACGAAGCGGCGCCGGCTCAGGCCTGGCGCGGAGGTTGGATCGAACACATGGGAATCGGAAGACATGACACCTCCGGTGCGTCTGCGCCAACTGGCGGACGCAACGCATCGCTGGGAACTCCCGCGTGCATGCACGCAGGGCGAAGGGCATAAGACGTGGCTGACAGACGATGCGGAGCCGACGTCAGGCTGCGGCGAGGGCGCGATTGCACGCGCCGCGCGCATGCACGACCTGACGACATCGGGCAACGAGCATGCCCGCCTGCTGGTGGGCACAGGGTCCGTCGGCCGCTTAGCCGATGGGAGGTCGCACCGGTTGCTCGTGCGCCGGGCTGCTGCGGCCCTCGTCCAGGGCGGCAGGCACGGCAAAATGGCCCGGCATCGCCGTCGGCAGCGCAGGCAGCGTCAGCAGGGCCAGGCTGCAATGCTGCAGGCAGTCGCAGCTGCCCAGCTTGCAGCAGTCGGCGGCATGCGGGTGGTCGCCCTTGACCTGCGCGGTCAGTGCGTCGGGCGCAGCGCTGTGCGGCGCCGCCATGGCGTCGTGGCAGGGCATGGCCTGTGCGGTCGACGGGTGCGCCGCCATCGCATGCGCCGTGGCCTGCGGCACGACCGTGTCCGGCATCGCCATGCCCACCGACGCCCACGAGCCGGTGGCCGTATTGGCGACCAGGCACAGGCACAGCAGCAGGCGGAGCAGGCAACGCAGCACGGGCAGTGGAGGCGGCGGACAGGGCCACGAGCATACCACCGGCCCGGCAACTGTCCGCCGGATGACCGCCCGCCCCGGCAGCGCACCTGGCGGCGTTAGAATTGCGTTCTTCCTTTGCATCACGTCCGTGCCCATGTCGCAGCGCCAGTGGGTGGCCGCCGCCATCCAGAAGATCGAGGCCGATTTCAACCGTTCGGCCGACACCCATCTGATCCCGATGGACCTGCCGGGTTATCCGGGCATCGACCTGTACTTCAAGGACGAGTCCAGCCACCCCACCGGCAGCCTCAAGCACCGGTTGGCGCGCTCGCTGTTCCTGTACGCGCTTACCAACGGCTGGCTGCGTGCCGGGCGGCCGGTGATCGAGGCTTCCAGCGGCTCCACCGCCATCTCCGAAGCGTATTTCGCGCGCCTGCTGGGCGTGCCCTTCATCGCGGTGATGCCGGCGTCGACCTCGCCGGAGAAGATCGCCGCGATCGAATTCCAGGGCGGCCGCTGCCATCTGGTGGAGCGCGCCTGCGACCTGGACAGCGCCTCGCATGCACTTGCGCGCGAGACCGGCGGGCACTTCATGGACCAGTTCACCTATGCCGAGCGCGCCACCGACTGGCGCGCCAACAACAATATCGCCGAATCGATCTTCAAGCAGCTGTCCGAAGAGCCGCACCCGATTCCGGACTGGATCGTCTGCAGCCCCGGCACCGGCGGCACCAGCGCCACGTTGGGCCGTTATGTGCGCTATCGCCGGCATGCCACCCGCATCCTGTGCGCAGACCCGGAAGTGTCGGTGTTCTTCGACGGCTACTGCCGTGCGGTGGACGGGCAGTGCCCCAAGGAGCTGGCCATCACCGGCGGTTCGCGCATCGAAGGCATCGGCCGGCCGCGGGTGGAATCGAGCTTCATCGCCAGCTGCGTGGATGTGATGATCAAGGTGCCCGACGCGCTGAGCCTGGCGGCCATGCGCCATGTCAGCGCCACCCTTGGCCGGCGCGTCGGCGGCTCCACCGGCACCAATTTCGTCGGCGTGCTGCAGGCGGCGCAGCGGATGCGCGAGGAGGGCCGGCAGGGCTCCATCGTCACCATCCTGTGCGATGCCGGCGAGCGCTACGCGCACAGCTATTACGACCCGGCCTGGTACGTGGCGCGCGAGATCGATGTCAGCGGCAGCGATGCCGCCATTGCGCTGGCCGTGAACGGCGGCGATCTGCCGGCCTTGCCTTGTGCCGCGCTGGAATGACCGCCATATCCACCACGCAGTGACATGCAACGTGTCGGTACGTGTCACCAGACAACGTCGTCATCCCTGATCCAGTCCCCCGCCGGAGCGCCCCATGACCAACCCGCTGCTCGACCTGTCCGGACTGCCGTCCTTCGATGCGATCCGCCCCGAACACGTGGGCCCGGCGATCGACCACTTGCTCGCCGATGCCGAAGCGGCAGTGAAAGCGGCCGAGCAGGTCAGCCCGGTGAGCTGGGACAGCTTCGTGACCCCGCTGGACGATGCCACCGAGCGCCTGTGGCGCGCCTGGGGCCAGGTCGGCCACCTGCAGGCGGTGATGAACACCCCGGAGTTGCGCGAGGCCTACAACAGCAACCTGCCCAAGGTGAGCCGCTTCGGCAGTGCGCTGGGCCAGAACCTGGCGCTGTATGCGCAGTACAAGGCGTTGGCGCAGTCGCCGGAGGCGGCGTCCTACGATGAGGCACGTCGCAAGGTGCTGGACAACGCGCTGCGCGATTTCCGCCTGGGCGGTGCCGAACTCGATGACGAGGCCAAGGCGCGTTTTGCGCAGATCCAGGAAGAACTGTCGGCACTGGCAGCCAAGTTTTCGCAGAACGTGCTCGACGCCACCGATGCCTGGTCGCACGTCACCGAGGACGAAACGCAGCTCTCCGGCCTGCCGGCCGAAGTGATCGCCGCCGCGCGCTCTGCCGCAGAAAAGGACGGCGTGGCGGGCTGGAAGTTCACCTTGCAGATGCCGTGCTATATGCCGGTGCAGAGCGATGCCGACAGCCGCGAACTGCGCGCGCTGCTGTATCGCGCCAACGCCGAGCGCGCTTCCGAATTCGGCGATGCCGCGCTGGACAACAGCGCCAATATCGACCGCATTCTTGCGCTGCGTGCGGAGCTGGCCCAGCTGCTCGGCTTTGCCAGCTACGCCCACTATTCGGTGGCCACCAAGATGGCGCAGAGCCCCGATGAAGTGATGGGATTCCTGCGCGATCTGGCCGTGCGCGCCAAGCCCTATGCGCAGCGCGACCGCGCCGAGCTTGAAGCCTTCGCACGCGACGAACTGGGATTGGACGAACTGCAGGCCTGGGATCTGGCCTACGTCAGTGAAAAACTCAAGCAGGCGCGGTACAGCTTTTCCGAGCAGGAAGTGAAGCAGTACTTCACCGAGCCGAAGGTGCTGGCTGGTCTGTTCGATGTGATCCACAGTCTCTATGGCTTGCGCGTCATACAGGACAGCGCGCCGGTGTGGCATCCGGATGTGCGGTTCTACCGGCTGGAAGATGCGCAAGGTGCGCTGGTGGGCCAGTTTTATCTGGATCTGTATGCACGCGAGGGCAAGCGCGGTGGCGCGTGGATGGACGACTGCCGCAATCGCCGCGAAACAGCCAACGGCGTGCAGACGCCATTGGTGTACCTGGTGTGCAACTTCGGCCGCGGCAGCGGCGACGCACCGGCTACCTTCCGGCATGGCGAAGTCACCACGCTGTTCCATGAAATGGGCCATGGCCTGCATCAGCTGCTGACCCGGATCGGCGAGCTGGGCGTGGCCGGCATCAACGGCGTGGAATGGGATGCGGTGGAGCTGCCGAGCCAGTTCATGGAGAACTTCTGCTGGGAATGGGAGCGCGTGCAGGCGATGACCGCGCATGTGCAGACCGGCGAGCCGCTGCCGCGCAACCTGTTCGATCGCCTGCTGGCTGCGCGCAATTTCCAGAGCGGCATGTTCACCGTGCGCCAGCTGGAATTCGCCTTGTTCGACATGCAGCTGCACAGCAGCTTCGACCCGGCGCAGGACAGCGTGCTGCAGTTGATCGAACGCGTGCGCGACGAAGTGGCGGTCAATCGGCCACCAGCGTGGAATCGCTTCCCGCACCAGTTCAGCCACATTTTTGCCGGCGGCTATGCGGCCGGTTACTACAGCTACAAATGGGCCGAAGTGCTCAGCGCCGATGCCTATGCCGCGTTCGAGGAAGCGCCCGAGCAGGTAGCCGAGACCGGCGCCCGTTTCC
>NZ_JSZE01000028.1 GCF_000802365.1 Xanthomonas cannabis pv. cannabis | reverse complement strand
CATGTGCAGGGGCGGGTGCTGCGAGCTGCGCTTGCGGCCTGACCTCCGGGAGCGAGTCGGTCTGGTCGGGGTGCTGCGGTTGCGCGGGCTGTGGCATGGATTCGGCGCGTGACGGCTCGTCGACCGCTGCAGTGGGTTCGTGCGAGCAGGCGCTCAGCAACAAGGCGAGCGCGATCAGGCTATGACGTGGCATGGGAAATCCTTTGCGTGACGAAGTGGAATGAGTGAACTACCGGGCAGCCCGAGGTCGCCGTGCACTGCGCCTCTGTCAGTGAAACGGGCCAGCGCGGCGAATGGGGTTAACCGGACGAACGATTTTTTCGCCGGCCCTGCGTGCGCTGCGGCAGTGCAGCTGGACCGTTGCCTGTAACCGTGTGGTGACCGGCCTCACTTCCTTCTCCCACCGGGAGAAGGTGACGCGCAGCACCGGATGAGGGTGCGGCGAAGAGGACAGCGTCGGCTGCCTCATCTGCTAGACCAGGCGCGATTCGGCATCGCTGCGCATGGCGCCTTCCCTTGCCGGCCGCCAATTCGATCCACGCATCGGACACGCGACGCCCCAGACAGGCTCGGCCCATCTACGCGACAGTTGTGCGCGGATCCGCACACGACAGCGCCGCAATACGGTTTATCCGCACGCCACGCTGCCGCATGATGGAAGGCTGGTGCCGCACTGCGCGGCCGCTCGTTTCCATCATGGAGTTGCCCGGATGATCCAACGTCGTCACTTCCTCAAGAGCGCCACGCTGGGCGCGATCGCTTCCGGGCTTGCCGGCTGGGGCGCACGCGCGCAGGCCGCAGTGGGCGCCACGCCGGGTGTGCGGCCGTCGGCGCTGCCGCGTGGTGCGGCGCGGGTGATTTCCACCTGGGACTTTGGCGTTGCCGCCAATCAGGAGGCCTGGAAGATTCTCGGCAGCGGCGGCATTGCGCTGGATGCGGTGGAAGCCGGTGTGCGGGTGCCAGAAGCGGACCCGACCAATCCCACCGTCGGCCTGGGCGGCTATCCGGACCGCGACGGGCGGGTGACGCTGGACGCCTGCATCATGGATCACCTGGGCAATTGCGGCGCGGTGGCATCGCTGGAAGATGTGGTGCACGCCATTTCGGTGGCGCGCGCGGTGATGGAGAAAACGCCGCACGTGATGCTGGTGGGCGATGGTGCGCGTCAGTTCGCGCTGGAGCAGGGCTTTCCGAAAACCAGGCTGCTCACCCCAAGCTCGGAAGCCGCCTGGAAGGAATGGTTGAAGACGTCCAAGTATTCGCCGGAAGCCAATGTCGAAAACCGCGCCTGGCGCGATGCCAAGTTGCCCGGCGGCAAGGACAACCACGACACCATCGGCATGCTGGCGCTGGATACGCACGGCAACCTGTCCGGTGCCTGCACCACCAGCGGCATGGCGTGGAAGATGCACGGCCGGGTCGGCGACAGTCCGATCATCGGCGCAGGGTTGTACGTGGACAACGAGGTGGGTGGCGCGACCTCCACCGGCGTGGGCGAAGAAGTGATCCGCAATGTCGGCAGTTTTGCGGTGGTGGAAATGATGCGGCAAGGCAGGTCGCCGGCCGACGCGTGCCGCGAGGTGGTGATGCGGTTGATCCGCCGCAAGCCGGAGCTGACGCGCACCTTGCAGGTCGGCTTTCTGGCGATGAACAAGCGTGGCGAGGTGGGAGCATTCGCGATCCAGAAAGGCTTCAGCTACGCGGTGTGCGATGCACAGCGGCAGGATCTGCTGGTGCCCGGTGAAAGCCACTACACCCAGGAGCCCGCGGCATGAGCGCGGCCGGCCTGGAGGTGGCGGCCGATTCCATCGGTTCGGCAGTGGCAGCGCAACAAGGCGGCGCGATGCGCGTGGAACTTTGCGGCGGCCTGGACGGCGGTGGGCTGACGCCCTCGTTCGGCACATTGGCGGTGGTGCGCGAGCGCCTGCAGATTCCGTTGTATGTGCTGATCCGCCCACGCGTGGGCGATTTTGTGTTCAACGCCGACGAGGTGGAGGTAATGCGCCGCGATGTGGAGCAGTGCGTGCGCATCGGCTGCGATGGCGTGGTGCTGGGGGCGCTGGATCGTGATGGCCAGGTCGATTTGGCCACGATGCGCGTGTTGATCGCGGCAGCAGGCACGCTGGGCGTGACCTTTCATCGCGCGATCGATGTCAGTGCGGACCCATTGCGTGCGCTGGACGCGGCAATCGCGTTGGGGTGTGAGCGGGTGCTGACATCGGGGGCGCGCGCCAGTGCGATCGACGGCATCGAGACCATCGCCGCGATGACGGAGCGGGCGGCCGGCCGCATCGTGGTGATGCCGGGGGCGGGCGTGTCCGAACACAATATGGCCGCCTTGCGTGCAGGCACCGGTGCGCGTGAGTTCCATGCGTCCTTGCGCGGCCCGGTAGCTGCCCAGGTGCACGCGCCGCATGCCCACATCAGCGACCTAGGTGGCGATTACCAGCGCACCGATGTCGCCCGCGTGCGCCGCTTCGTGGAGCTGCTGCATCGTTGAGCGCCTGTTGCGGAAGCACTGAACGTGACTGCTGGCGCGTGCTTATCTGCCGCCGGGAAGGAGGGAACTTGAGTCCGTGCGCAGTGCTCATCACCGTCATCCAAGGCACGAAGCGTTGGAACAGATGCTGAGAACCGCGCAATCAACACATGCTCCTTCCGCGTGCGTGAGCGTCCGCCATGCACGCAACCTGCACGCATCGCGACGCGGCCCCAGAGCGAATGGCACCCCGACCAGGAGAGTGCTCCTGCACCTAAATGCCTGGGCGGCCGCCCCGCACTACTTGCTCGCGCCTTAGTTGCCTGCCAGCCGCGCCGGATCGATCACCACATGCCTGATGCGCTGGCGTTTCCAGGTGTAGCTGATGTGCACCAGCCCATCGCGGGTCTGGATCACTGCGGGATACGAGAATTCGTCCTTGGCGCTGTCTTCCAGCGTCAGCACGCGCCGCCATTGCAGGCCGTCGTCAGAGACGGCCACGGCCAGGGTGCCGCGTCCCTCCCACCAGTCCTTGCCGGCAACTGCCGGGTTGTAGACCAGCAGGGAGCGGCCATCGCGCAGCAACACCGCATCGGTGCCGGAATTGGGGTTTTGCACATCGAGCAACTGCATTGGCTGCCAGTGCATGCCGCCATCGTCGGAGAACGTGCTGAAGAGCTTGTTCTGCTGGCTGCGGCCCAGCGCCTGCACGCGGCCATTCGCATGCAGCAACAGGCTGGGCTGGATCGCGCCGATCAGCGCCGGGTCGTTGAGCGGCATGCCGCGTTGCCAGTGCGCGCCATCGTCGTCGCTCCATTCCAGATGTGCGCGCCAGCCGCGGTCTTCGCTGCTGCTGGGTGCCAGGATGCGCCCGCCAGGCAGTTGCACCGGCTTGTTCTTGATCGGCCCGAGGATGCCGTCGGGCAGGCGTTGCGGAGACGACCAGTGCGCACCGTCGTCGCTGGAGGCCATGCGCAGGCCCCACCACTCGCGCGGGTTGGGGCCGAGTTTGTAATACAGCTGCACCGGCCCGCTGGCCGACTGGAACAGCACCGGGTTCCAGGCCGGCACAGTCGCGCCACCGGTGCCGGCACGCGCGCCGTGGGCGATGCGGCGGGGTGACTGCCAGTGCTGCGCGTCGCGCTGGCTGAACCAGATGCCGACGTCCGCTGCGCCTTCATGCGCGCCGCCGAACCAGGCGGCCAACAGGTGGCCGTCGCGGGTTTCCAACAACGTGGAGGCATGCGCCTGCGGTGTGGGTGCAGGGTCGGCGATGAACTCGCTGAGCACGATTGGCGACAGCGGCGCCTGTGCGTGCGCAGTGCATGCGGCAAGGCTGGCAACTGCGCCGATCAGCAGGCATGGCAGACGCATCGTGGTCGAGTCCTGTGTGGATGTGGAACCTCTTATCATCCATCAAAGACCGCGTGTATCGAGCATCCCCGGAGCCGGTGGTCGCCGCCCACGGCGCAAGCCGCGATCGCATGACACCCGCTCATTCCGCTGCGCTGGCTGGCCGCACGTGGCAGTGGCGTTGCATCGTCGTCAGCGCCGGAATGAAAACTCCATTGAATGAAGCGTGCAGGCAGGGCGATGCGCCGGGCAGTCGTGGGCGGTCGCTCTCGATTGCGGTGAGGTGACTTGCGCGGCCGTCACCGTGGCTGGACATGCTGGCAGTCAGCACGCTGGGCGTCGTCAACGCGCGTCTGCACGCGCCGTGTTCAAGCACGGCGTTCGTGCGTGGGAGTGTGCCGCCCACGCACAGCCCGCCACAGGCCTGGCCTGCGGCGTCCGTGATCGAGACGACTGCTCAGGCGTTGCTGTCGTCGCGCACTTGCGGCGGCAACAGTGTCTGCGGCTTCTTGGCCGACTGGGTCTGGCACAGGAAGGTCATCATGTGCGCCGCTTCGGTGCTGCCCATCGGCTTGCTGTGGACCTGCTCTGCGAACGCGTGCTGGGTGTGCTCCGGGGCTGCGGGACCGGATTCTTGCGTAACGGTGGACGAGGACATGCAACGCTCCTGGAACCTGCAATCAAGCCGTCCACGTAGCAACCAGAGCGCCCCCGTAACGGTGTCAGCCGGTGATCTTGCCTGGAATCTGCGCCGTCCGATACCTGGTGGTACGGGCGGCGCAGCGGCACCGGATGTTCTGTTAACGGCAGGCAGGCTCAGGTCTGAAGCATAGGCGGCCAGACCCCCAGCCGTTTAGTTCATCTGTCGGTGCCGGCATTGCCAATTGGCAAGCTACCTGGCCTGTCGCAGCATTCCGCGCCGATGTCGGTTGGCTGAAAGCCGCCTGTCGTGCAAAGACCAGCTCTGGCTCAGTGACGTAATGCCAGGTCGGCTAGGCCATCCAGGCGCATTTTGACGTTTCGCCAATCCGGCATGTGGGCATCGAGCAGGCGGTAGAACGCCTTGCCGTGGTTGTGGAACTTGAGGTGACATAGCTCATGGAGGATGACGTAATCGATGCAGGCGCTAGGAACACGGATCAGGGCCAGATTCAGGCTGATTCTGCCGAGAGGCGAACAACTTCCCCACTGGCGCTGCATCGGCCGCACCGCCAGGGGCGGTGACTGCTTGATCCAGCGTAGGTGCTCGGCCATGGCGTTCACGCGTTGCGGCAAAACCAGCCTGGCGCGCTCGCGCTGCCAGCGTTCCAGCGCGGCGCGTATCGCCTCGGGGGCACGGCTGGGGAGGCGGGTTTCAAGGTAGCCCCCACGTAAGCGCACGCTGGGCAGTTGGTCGTCCAGGATCACCTTCAGCCGGTAGCGTCTGCCCAGGTACAGCACGGTTTCTCCACTGACGTATGCGTAGGGTGCGACATGTTTCAGGCGGCTTTCAATTGCTGTCAGGTGCAGGTGGATCCAGCGCGCACGCCGGGTGAGCGCCTGCCTGATCTGCGCCTGCGTTGCCTGCAACGGCGCATCCAGCAGCACCTGGCCGTCAGGCTCCACATGGATGGCCACCCGTTGGGTGTGCCGTGCCGCAGATCGGCGGATCTTGCAGTAGATGCGGCGTTCGCCATAGGTCACCACCACGTGGGCATCGGCCGGATCCTGGATCACGTGCGACTCAGTCCGACACGCGTGATGTGGATGACCTGTTCCACGATGAATTTGGCGCGGTCCAGCCCCAGTAGATCAAAGATCAGCGGAAGCAATGTCTGGCGGATTTGCGATTCGATGCTGTGCAGGTTCAGCGAATGCTCCGCGACGGCGTTTCGGACCACTTCGTCGATTGTGGTGGCCAGTTCAATCAGTTGCGCCATCTCCGCAGCATTCTTGGCCTGCATCGCCTCCTCGCCCAGCTCAAGCCGGATGGCCCCGAAGTAGGCGCTGGCACGCGGATTGTCGGTCAATGCGAGAGGAATGCCAGGTGTTTGCTCGGATGCCATCCGCTGTTCAAAGGTCTTGAAGACTGCGTACTGCTTCAACGGATGGTCGAACATGGCCTCCGCCTCGGCGATGGCCTGCCGCAGCAGCTCGCCGAAGACCTTTTGCGCGTAAGGATCGCCTGCCAGGTCCTGTTCGATGGTCTTGCGTAGCCGGGTTTGGATCAGGTCCGCCTCATTGCGGGTTTTTTCGTCAGACCATGTCTGTGGGTCTTGTGGCTGGCCCAGCTCATGTACCAAGTAGGCGCCTTCGGGTTCACGGACCTCGCGGCCGATCACCTGCTTGTCCACCAGCTTGCGGATTTGCTCTTCGTAAATGCCGTATTCCACTGTCTCCATCGCGTCCTGCCGGGCGATCAGCCGCAGGCCTGAGAAGAAGCGTAGATCCTGCTTGTACCGATCGGTCAGCGCGTCTGGAAAGGCGGTGTCTTCAAAGAAGCTACGCGAGGACAAGGCGGTCTGCAGGCACAGGCCGAATGCAGTCAGTGCCGCATAGAAGTCCTCGCGCACCGCCTGGCGTTCGTCGTAGTCCTCGCCATCGGCGCCCCGCACGAAGTGCGGGATCAGCCGTTGTCGGAACTGTTCAAGGTCGCGGCGGTTGGTGATGCCGTCGAAGAACGCCCATAGCCGCGCATGCAGGGAGGGCAGGCGTTTGTATTCGCTGCTGACCGCGTGATACAGCCCCTCCAGGTCGGCTACATCGAAGCCGGCCTGCGTGCGGGTTTCCAGATCACGGTAGGCGCGCACGGCGGTATCCAGCTCCGGCAGGATGCCGCGGTAATCCACCAGCAGGCCGTGGCGCTTGGCATCGTGCAGGCGGTTCACCCGTGCTACTGCCTGGATCAGGTTATGGCCCTTCAGCGGTTTGTCGATGTACAGCACGCCATTGCGCGGCTCGTCGAAGCCGGTGAGCAGCTTGTCCACCACGATCAGCAGATCCGGCTCGCCCTCGCCACCGAAGGCATGCACCGTTTCGCGCTCGTAGTCTTCCGGGCTGATGCGAGCATCGGTCATCGTCTGCTTCCACCATTGATGGATGTCCGGCGCGTTGTCTTCGTCCACCGTACTGTTGCCCTCGCGGGTGTCGGGTGGGGAGATCACCACGGCGCTGCTGGCCAGGCCGGTCTGGTCCAATGCGCGTTTGTAGCGGATTGCATCGCGCTTGCTGTCGGTGGCGACCTGGCCCTTCAATCCCAGTGGTTTGACGTGCTCGTGGTAGTGGGCGGCGATGTCCCAGGCGATGAGTTCGATGCGGTTTTCGGCGCCATACACCGCGCGCTTGCTGGCGAACTTTTTCTTCAGATCACTGCTCTGCGCCTCGGACAGCCCGGCGGTGATCTTGTCGAACCAGCGGTTGACCGCCGCTTCGTTGACATCCAGCTCCGGCACGCGTTCTTCGTACAGCAACGGCGCCACCGTCTGGTCTTCCACCGCGCGCTGCATCGAGTAGGCGTGTAGGATCGGGCCGAACTTGTTGGCGGTCTTTTCGTCCTTCAGCAGCGGGGTGCCGGTGAAGGCCAGATAGGCCGCATTGGGCAGCGCCTTGCGCATGCGTTCGTGGGTTTCGCCGCCGTGGCTGCGGTGGCCTTCGTCCACCAGCACGATCAGGTCGGGCGAGGGGTTGCGGCACTCGGGCAGCTTGGCCGCGGTGGTGAACTTCTGCACCAGCGAGAAGGTGATGCGCTCATTGCCCTGGCCGATGCGCTGGGCCAGGTCGCGGCCGGTGGTGGCCTTGCTGCGTTCGCCGTCCTTGCGGGTGGCGACCGCCGAGCCGAATGCGCCGCCGCTGAGGAAATTGCGCGCCAGCTGGGTTTCCAGATCGGTGCGGTCGGTGACCACCAGCACCCGGCATTCCTGCAGGGCCTCATCCAGCAGCAGCGCCTTGGTCAGGAACACCATGGTGAAGCTCTTGCCCGAGCCGGTCGTGTGCCAGAGCACGCCGCCCTCGCGGCCGCCATCGGGCCGGAGCTTGCGCAGTTGTGCCAGCAATGCACGGATACCGAAGAACTGCTGGTAGCGCGCCACCAGCTTGCCCACCTTGCGGTCGAACAGCACGAAGTTGCGCAGCACCTCCAGCAAGCGGGCCGGCGTGAGCACGCCGGCCAGCAGCCGGTCCTGCTCGGTGGGCAGCATGGGGTGCGCCCATAACGCCTGGCAGTAGGCACGCAGCGGTGCCGGCTTGCCGGCCAGCAGCGCATCGCGGGTGGCCGCGGGCAAGGCAGCGTTCTTGAGGCGGTGCAGATACGCCTCGTCGAACTGCTCATCGCGCCAGCGCGCCCAGAATTTGGCCGGGGTCTGGGTGGTGCCGTAGCGCGCCTCGGTCAGGCTGAGCGCCAGTAGCAGCTGCGCATAGCCGAACAGCTGCGGAATCTCCTCACTGCGCTGGTTGCGCAGCTGCTGGCTGATGGCCTCGTCCACCATCGACTTGCCGGCCTGCCCGCCAGTAGGGCGCTTGGTTTCGATCACCACCAACGGCAGGCCGTTGACGTAGCCCACGATGTCCGGCGTGCGCGTGTGCGTGCCCTGCGCGGACAGCACCTCACACTCTTCGGTGATGTCCCAGCGGTTGGCAGCCGCATCCAGCCAGTCGATCACCGCGATGGTGGGCTGGTGCTTCTTGCCGTCGGGCATGAACTCGGTGACGGTGATGCCTAGGGCCAGCAGTTTGTAGAGCCGTTCGTTGGCAGCCAGCAGCCCATCGCCCAGCGGCAACGCCGATAGCTCGCGCACGACTTGGTCGATGGCGCCGGGCGAGAGCGGGTAGGCATGGCCCTTGTAGACATAGCGCCGGGTCTGCAGCACCTCCAGCAGCCGCGGCAGCAGCAGCACCTCGCGGGTACTGCCGCGCAGCGCCAGGCAGTCGGCGGCGCTGAGGTACTGCCAGCCCAGGTTGCACAGCAGGTGCAGGGCGGGCAGCTGCGCGCTGGCCTGTTCGCGGGTGTCAGGGGCGCTGTGGCTCATGCGGCGCTCGCCTCGTCAGTGGGCAGGCGCACGCGGCGCTTGCCGGTGAGGAGTTGGGACATCAGGGCGGATTTTTCTTGTCGCATCAGATTCAAAAGCCTTTCCTGAGCGGCGACCTGGCATAGTGCTGTATCGATCGCGTCAGCGATGCGTACTTGCTCTTCCAGGCATGGCGTAGGAATTGAGACTCGCAACAAGTCATTCGGATTGACACGACGGGCTTTGCGGCCTCCGTTGGCTAAGCCGAGATGGCCCGTGTAGAACTCCTCTCTGGAGACGTAGTGCAAGAACCACCTGGGATCAACGCCAGGCAGAAAATCAAAAGCGGGCAGGTCCAATGTACTTTCGTACCCATCCAGTGCGGCGGGAATACGCCCGAATGCGCCGTTCAAGAAATCGAGCTTGCTATAGATGAACTGCCCTGCAGAGCGTCGGTAGTAGCGCGTGGATTCGCTGCCGGCGCGCTTGTCAGATTTGCTGACGACGCCTCGGCCGTAGAGCTTGACCGTTATCTTTTTGGCCACATCGCCGCCCGATCCAGCCACGCGGCTTTCGCGAATCATTTCGGAAAGAGGCGTTGACTGCCATGGCGCGTAATCGTCGAAGCGTCGCTGACCTGCCAACAACGTGTTGCGCAGTACCTCAGCGTATCTGCGGCTGCTAGCGAGTTGCTTCTCAGTGGTGGTGATGGCTTGATCCCAGGTGGAGAGGATGTGGGCGATGCGGCGCTGTTCCTGAACTGGCGGCACCGGGACAAGAATGCGTTTGAGGATTCCGCAATTCAGATTTTTTTGAGTCCCCGCATTGCCCAACTCACGTAGTCCCTCGTATTGCGCCGCGAGATACTGGAAGTAGAAGTCGGGATCATTATTTGCATCGAACAAGATTGCTGCGCATGCCTGATTCGTCGCCGCCTCAATTCCTAGTTTTGCTATCTGGCCACGAGTTTTGCCCTGGCCATACATGGCCATCAGTAGCGTTCCGGCTGGGAATAGCTTAGCCGACGAATTTCTCAGGCCAAGTTCTGTGATCTTCTCGGCGGAGGTGGTGATGGTGTTGAACTGTATTTCTCCAGTGGTCAGCCACGGAATATCGCCGCCCCAATAGCTGGGCGTAGAGCGGTCCGGGGTTCCACCTGACGTCATTTGTGCGATATCGCTGAGCGGACGCTGCAGCCAGCCTTGAGGGAGCATTATTTGCCTGCCTTACGTGCCAAATTGTCCACCGACTCAAGCGCTTTGATATCTTCTTCGTCCGCTGCCAATGCTTCCGCCTTGCGCCGCTTCGCATCGAACACCGCATAGCGCTCATGCGCGATCTGCTGCATGCGCTCGTGGCTGACGGTGCCGGCATCCTTCAACAGCGGCCGTTCGTTGAATTCGACGAAGCGGTCCGCGTACTGGCGCCAGTCGTCCATGCGCAGGTCCTGGCGCTGGCTGGCGCGGTCCTCGGCGTAATCCAGGAACATGGCGGCGATGCGGTTGAGCTGGGTGATTTCCTCCGCGCGCAGGTAGTTCTTGGCCACGATGACATCGGTCTTGCGCACGCGCTCGGCCTTCCAGCCAGTCAGCGCCATGTTGGGCTGGTCGGGGTCGGCGCGCTCCACGATGAGTTGGGCGGCGGTCTTCCGGGTGACGGCGTAGAGCATCTTGTTCTGTACCACGGCAAAGAACTGGCCGGTGGCGGTGTCATCGTCGCGATAATCCACCGACAGGGCGAACAGGTCGCGGATCTTCTGGTAGAAGCGCTTCTCCGAGGTGCGGATCTCGCGGATGCGCTCCAGCAGCTCGTCGAAGTGGTCCCAGCCGGCCGGGTCTTTCAGGCGCGCGTCGTCCATCACGAAGCCCTTGACCAGGTACTCCTTGAGATGGGTGGTGGCCCACTGCCGGAACTGCGTGCCGCGCGGGGATTTCACCCGGTAGCCGATGGCCAGGATCATGTCCAGGTTGTAGAGCTTCAACGGCCGCCGTACCTGGCGAGTGCCCTCGGTTCGAACCATTAAGTCATCTTTAATGGTTGCCCCGGCCTGCAGCTCGCCTTCGGCCAGGACGTTCTTGATGTGGATGTTGATGTTGGGCACGGAGGTCTGAAACAGTGCAGCCAGTTCCAGCTGGCTCAGCCACACACTGCCGCTCTCGGCGCGCAGGTAGAAGCGGGTGGCGCCGTCTTCGGTGGTGTAGAGCACCAGTTCGCTCTGGGAGGCGATGGGTGGCCGGCTTTCTGATGCGCCGGTGCCTTCGCTCTCGCTGGCCGGTGATGGCGGTGAGCGCTTACTCATACCCCAACTCCTTGAGGTAGCCAGCCATTTGCTCCTCCAGCTTGGCCAGTTCGGCCTTGAGCTGCTCGCGCTCACGGCGCACCGCCATCAGGTCGATTTCTGCTTCTTCCTCAAAGGTATCCACATAGCGTGGGATGTTGAGGTTGTAGTCGTTGCCGGCTATCTCGGACGGGCTGGCCAGGTAGGCGTACTTGTCCATGCTCTGGCGCGCCTGCACGGTGTCCAGGATGCGCTGTAGATCGCTTTCGCGCAGCAGATTTTGATTCTTGCCGTCCTGGTACTGCCGGCTGGCGTCGATGAACAGCACGTTTTTGTCTTTTTTCTTGGTGCGGAACACCAACACCGCCGCCGGGATGCCGGTGCCGTAGAACAGCTTTTCCGGCAGGCCGATCACCACGTCCAGCAGGTTTTCGTCGATGAGCTTCTGGCGAATGCGGCCTTCGGCGGCGCCACGGAACAGCACGCCATGCGGCACCACCACCGCCATGCGGCCGCTGCGCGGCTTCATGGTGGCGATCATGTGCAGGATGAAGGCGTAATCGCCCTTGGTGCGTGGCGGCAGGCCGCGGCGGAAGCGGTCGTGCGGATCGTTGTCGGCGCTGTCATGGCCCCACTTTTCCAGCGAGAACGGCGGGTTGGCGACGACGATGTCGAAGTCCTTGAGGTGGTTACCGGCCAGCAGCTTGGGGTTACGGATGGTGTCGCCCCATTCGATGCGGTGGTTGTCTTCGCCATGCAAGAACATGTTCATCTTGGCCAGCGCCCAGGTGCTGCCGATGGCTTCCTGGCCGTAGAGCGCGTACTTGCCGGTGCCGGTGCGCTCGCGGATCAGGCGGCCGCACTTGAGCAGCAACGAGCCGGAGCCGCAGGTGGGGTCGCAGATCTCGTCGCCTGGTTGCGGGTCCATCAGGCGCGCCATCAACGCGGAGACTTCTGGCGGGGTATAGAACTCACCGGCCTTTTTGCCGCTGCTGGAGGCGAAATTTTTGATCAGGTATTCATAGGCGTTGCCGATGATGTCCAGTTGGCCGATGCGCGAGGGGCGCAGGTTCAGCGCGGGCTTGGCGAAGTCTTCCAGCAGGTGGCGCAGCAGGTCGTTCTTCTGCTGTTCTTCGCCGAGTTTATTGGCGTTGAAGCTGATGTCCTGGAATACGTCGCGCAGCTTGCCCAGGTTGGCGTCTTCGATGGCGTGCAGGGCGGTGTCGATGCGCTCGCCATTGCCTGAACGGTGGCGCTGGTCGTACAGGGTATAGAAGTTGGCGCTGTGCGGCAGCACGAAGCGCTCGCTCTTGAGCAGTTCTTCGATCAGGCCGGGCTTGTTGCCGTGTTTGGTCTTGTAGTCGTCATAGTGGTCCTGCCAGACGTCAGAGACGTACTTCAGGAACAGCATGGTCAGCACGTAGTCCTTGTAGACGCTGGGATCCACTGTGCCGCGGAAAGTGTCGCAGGCGCCCCAGACGGCGGCGTTGATGGTGTCCTGGGCGATATCGGTCTTGCTCATGAAAATTCCAAAGGCTTAGGCGAGAAGGCGCTCGGCGAAGATCGCCAGCTCGGTGGTGCGGTTGTCGATCAGTGCGTGGAGGGTGGCGCGCTCGGCCTGTGCGGCCTGGTCGATGGCGATGGCGGCGTGTTGGACCTGTAGCGGGGGTAATCGAATCAGCGTGCTGTCCAGAACGGCGCGCCGAATGCTCAGCTGGTTGCTTCCTTCGGCAGATTGGCGCAGGTAACGTTGCGCCGGGGCCTGGTTGAGCTGCCATGCAAGAAAGGCTGGCAATAACCGGTGTGACGCCTTGACCCGGATGACATAGATGTGGGGCGAGCAAAGCGTGCGTGGCGGCGGTGCCTGTGCCAGCGCTGCGAAGGTGTGTGCGCCCCTGGCGATGAAGACGATGTCCTGGTCCTGGAGCCAGTCAGGCTCTTTGCGCCCTTCGACTTCTGTGGCAACAAGCGCGTTGTAGGCGCAAAGGCCGGTGCGCGTTACGTCCCTGGTCTGGATAACGCGGACGCTGCCGTCAGCGACTTCAGGGATCGCGCCTCTGAACGGATAGCCCATACGGGTATCGGCCAGTTCGGATAGAGTAAAATTGATTGCATGATTCGACATGAAGCATATAATGCATGCATTATCACCCATGAGTCAACAAATATTTTTCTTCAAATCAAATGATGCGATAGAAATAGGAAAAATTGCTCTGCTTAGCTGGTAGCATTCAAGCCAAGTGCGCAGCTGGCGCCACTTACCTGCTGCTGGAGGATGGATGAGACGAGGGCCCAACGCAGCCGGCTCACTGCCCGGCTACTACCTGCCAGAGCAGGCGCAGTACCGTTTGCAAAAGCTGGGAGACCACATGCGTTTTTTGGCGCGCATGGCCGAGCCGCGCACACGCAGCGAAGAGCAAGCACCGCGTGTGGCGATCCGGATGGACGAACTGGCGTTCTGCCTGGAGCTACTGGCCGAGCAGGTGCAACAGGTTCTTGAGCAAGCGCGCCTGCCGGCAACGCTAGACGTTGCCGAGTAAGTGACTGACAAAGGACGGCGCTTGCATTTGCGCCGCTGCGATCGCATTCCCGCTTCTGGAACAGCGGGCGTGGTCAATCGTTTGGCTTGAGCCACACCTGCTGCTTCAAGCCGCGCACGACCGGCTT
Source organism: Xanthomonas cannabis pv. cannabis (assembly GCF_000802365.1). Lineage (GTDB taxonomy): Bacteria > Pseudomonadota > Gammaproteobacteria > Xanthomonadales > Xanthomonadaceae > Xanthomonas > Xanthomonas cannabis. The sequence goes on along the minus strand of NZ_JSZE01000028.1, from coordinate 14,865 downwards.
GACCGTGCTGTCCAGGTCGAACACCACCACGGTGTTGTCGCCCTTGCGCTGGAACGGCGCGGGGAAATACAGCGCGGTCTGCGGGCCGATGGCCCAGTGGCGGCCGAGGTTGACGCCGTTGGCCCAGGCGAAGCCCTTGCCGAAGGCGCGCATGTCCAGATAGGTGTCGGTGGGCGTGCCGATGCGCAGCGTGCCGCGATGGAAGGCCGGGCCTTGCACCGGCTTGCGGGTCCAGCCGCGGATGCTGTCGGGGGCGTGCATCGGCAGCGGGAAGGCCTGCCAGCCGGTGAGGGGCTGGTTGTTTAGCAGCACCGGGTCGACCAGGCCGGCACGGCCGTCGGCCATGCGCGGGCCGTAATTGATACGGCCGCTGTTTTCGACCAGGACATCGAGGGTGTGTTGGCCGGCTGGAATATCCACGTCGGTGGACACCTGTTGCAGCCGGCGTTCGACGCTGCCGACCGGTCGTTGATCCACATACACACGCGCCACGTCGCGCACGTCGCCCAGATACAGCGGGCCCTTGCGCGGGCCAGTGATCGTGGTGCGGTAGAGGATGTAGCCGTAATCCTGGCCGAAGTGTTCCATCGGCTGCGGGGTGTCGATGGCGATCGGGGCGGGCAAGTTGTCCCACAGCGAGGCGGATTCGCGCAGCGGGGTTTCCGGCAGGGCGGCCATGGCGATCGGCGCGGGCAATGCGGGCGGTTGTACGCCGGTGACGCGGGTGATGGCGTCGCGCATCAGCGCGAACTTGGGCGTGGGGTGGCCGGCCTCGTCGAGGATGGCGTCGTAGTCGTAGCTGGTGGTCTGCGGCGCGTAGTGATCGCTGGGATTGCCCTGGAAATTGGCGCCATTCATGAAGCCGAAGCTGGTGCCGCCGATGAACATGTAGAGGTTGGCCGAATGGCCCTGGCGCAGGATCCATTCCAGTTCTTCGGTCTGTTGCCTGGCATCGGTTGCCGCATGCGGCTTGCCCCAATGGTCGAACCAGCCGGCCCAGTATTCGCCCACCATGCGCGGTTGCTCGGGGCGGAACTTGATCAGCTTGTCGAACGCGCTCTTGGCTTCGCCTGGCGCAAAATTCACCACGGCCAAGGTGTCGGGCAAGGTGCCGTTGGCGAGCATGTCGGCGCCGTCGGAGGTGAACAGCAATGCCTTGTCGAAGCCGGCCTTGACGAACATGGCGCGGTTGTCGGCCATGTAGGCGTGGTCGTCGTCGTAGGAGCCGTATTCGTTCTCGACCTGCACGGCGATGATCGGGCCGCCGTTGTGGTTGAGCAGCGGTTGCACCTGCTTGGCTACTGCGTCCAGATAGGCCTGGCTGGCGGCGAGGAAGCGCGGGTCGCGGCTGCGCACGCGGATATTGTCCTTGCCGAACAGCCAGGCCGGGTAGCCGCCGGCTTCCCACTCCGCGCAGGCGTAGGGGCCCGGGCGCAGGATGACGTTGAGGCCTTGTGCGGCGGCCTCGCGCACGAACGCGGCGACATCGTTGTTGGCGTCGAAATCGAACTGGCCTCGTTGCGGCTCCACCAGGTTCCAGAACACGTAGGTCTCGACGGTGTTCAAGCCCAGGGCGCGCGCCTTCTGCAGGCGGTCTTTCCAGTAGGCACGCGGGATGCGCTGGAAATGGATGGCGCCGGAGAGGATCTGATACGGCTTGCCGTCGCGCACGAACTGCGTGCCCTGCGTGCCGACGGCGGGCCAGGATTCGGGCGTTGCAGCAGCGGCGGGCAGCGCGAGCGCCAGGGCCAGGACCAGGGGAGCAAGAGTGGTACGCAGCATGGAGGTCTCGATGTAGGTGGGGCCGATGGTGCGGGTGGATGGAGGCGCTGGTGTTTGCGTACTGCCCTCATCCGCCCTGCGGGCACCTTCTCCCGCTTGCGGGAGAAGGAAAGGCAATGCCCCGCTTGCGGGAGAAGGGTGAGCAATGCCTGCTCGCGGGAGCACGCGGCAGTTGCGCAATCGCGTTACGCAAACGACGGTGGCAGATCCTTCTTGTCAGCGCCGAAGGCCGGGTTCGGCTTGGGTCCCATCGCAAATTCCAGCGTGCCACCGGCAGCCAGCTCGGTGTGGCGCAGCCAGGCGCGGGTGAGCGGCTTGCCGTTCCAGGTCAGCGATTGCACGTACACGTTCTGCGCGCCGTTGTTGTTGGCCACGATGCGCAGGGTGCGGCCGTTGCCCACATCCAGCGTGGCGCGCTTGAACAACGGGCTGCCCACGATGTAGTTGCCGCTGACCGGATCCACCGCGTACAGCCCGAGCGCGCTGAGCACGAACCACGCGCTCATCTGCCCGCAGTCTTCATTGCCAGACAGGCCGTTACGCGCGTCGTGGTACTGCTCGCGCAGCAAGCGGCGCACCATCGCCTGGGTCTTGTACGGTTGCCCGGCATAGGCGAACAGATACGCCACGTGGTGACTGGGCTCGTTGCCGTGCGCGTACTGGCCGACCAGGCCGTCGATGTCCGGCGGTGCGTCGGCGGGCAGCTCGGAACTGGTGGAAAACAGCTCGTCCAGCTTGGCGACGAAGCCATCGCGGCCGCCGTACAAGTCCATGTAGCCGTACAGGTCGTGCTGGTTGAGGAAGGTGGCCTGCCAGGCATTGGACTCGGTGAAATCGCGCCACTTGGCGATATGCCCCATGCCACGCGGGTCGAACGGTGTGGCCCAGCTGCCGTCGGCAAGCCGCGCCTGTACGAAGCCGCTGTCGCGATTGAAGACGTTGCGGTAATTGCGCGAGCGTTCGCGCAATGCGCGTGCATCGTCGCTGGCGCCTGCGGCTTGCGCCAGATGTGCGCAGGCCCAGTCGTCGTAGGCGTATTCGAGCGTGCGGCTGACCGCTTCGTCCACCTGATCGGCGGGGATATAACCGAGTTTTCGGTATTCGCCCAGGCCGTGTGTGGTGTCGTCCATCGCACGTTTGCGGTACGCGGGCCACGCGGCCTTGTAGTCGATGCCGGTGAAGCCCTTGGCATGCGCTTCGGCCAGGACCACGGCCGAGTGGTAGCCGATCATGCAGCCGGTTTCCACGCCTTGCAGCGGCCAGATGCCCACGCCGTCCGGGCATTCGTTGGCGCCGCGCACCAGGCATTGCACCAGGTCGGGCACGCGCTCTGGCTGTACCAGCGTGAGCAGCGGATGCGCGGCGCGGTAGGTGTCCCACAATGAGTAGGTGCTGTAGTTGTGGTAGCCGGCAGGCGCGGTGTGGATCTGCAGGTCCATGCCGCGGTAGCGGTTGTCCACATCGGAAAACAGCGTGGGCGCCAGCAGGCTGTGATACAGGCCGGTGTAGAAGATGCGCCGTTGCGCGTCGTCGTCGCTGTCGATGCGCACGCGGGCCAGTTCTTTTTCCCAGGCGGCCACGGCCTGCGCATGCACGCCGGCGAAGTCGAAGTCGGGCAGTTCGGCGTCCAGGTTGGCCAATGCGTTGTCGGCGCTGACCGCGGAGATGCCGACCTTGATCAGCAGCGGGGCGTCGGACGCATCGGGGAAGTGCAGCGCAGCCTTGAGATGCGTGCCATCGCTGCTGCGCGCATCGGCAGCCAGCGGTTGGTCTTCGTTGTACAGCTGCACGCGTTTGAACGGCCGCGAGACGCGCAGCGCGAAGTAGATGTAACGGCCTTTGGCCCATTGATACACGCGACGCCCACCGGTGAGGGTCTGTGCGTCGACCACACGCAGCTGCGCATCGCTGACGCGGGTGGGAATGCCCGGTTTGTCCTGCATGCCGTGGCACAGGTCCAGCAGCACGTGGGCCGGCTTGCCCTTGGGGAAGTGGTAACGGTGCAGGCCTGCGCGCGCGGTGGCGGTGAGTTCGGCATGCACGCCGCTGTCCTTGAGGCGCACGCGGTAGTAACCGGGCGATGCGGCTTCATCGGCATGGTCGTAGCGCGAGCGGTAGCCGGCGTCCGGATTGTCGAGCGGACCTGGCACCAGCCTGACCTCGCCGGTGGCGGGTACCAGCAGGAAGTCCAGCATGTCGCCGATGCCGGTGCCGGACAGATGCGTGTGCGAGAAACCCATGATCGAGCCGTCGGACTCGTGATAGCCCGAACACGAATCCCACACCGCGTTGTAGGTGTCCGGGCTCAGCTGCACCATGCCGAATGGCAGCGTGGCGCCGGGGAAGGTGTGGCCGTGGCCACCGGTACCGATGAAGACATCGACATGGCGGGTGAGATCGGCGCGGGTGCGTGCGTCGGCCGGCAGCGCGTAGTTGCCGGCGCGCGCGCGGGCCATGCCGGGCAGGCCGACGCTGCCGAACAGGGCGGCGGCGATGGCGCCTTGGAGAAAACCGCGTCGTGTTGCCATGTGTGTGGTCTCGGAGTTTGCGGGCCGATGCCGGGGCACCCTCATCCGCCCTTCGGGCACCTTCTCCCGGCGGGAGAAGGGAAGATCAAGCGCTGCGCGGTGACGCATGCGAAGGGCGGTCAGGCCCTTCGCAACATCAGGCGCTACGCAGCAGCTGGGGTTTGCGTTGATGCAGGTCGATGATCAGTTCGCCGAACAAGGTGTTGGCCCAGGCGAACCAGTCGCGGGTGAAGGTGCTCGGGGTGTCCTTGTCGAACGCCTCGTGCATGAAGCCGGTGCCGGCGTGGGTAGTCTTCAGCCACTGCAGGCATTGGCGCAGTTGTGCGTCGTCGTCGCTGACCAGCGCGTACTGCACGATGGACATCGGCCAGATGGTGCCCATGCCGCTGTGCGGGCTGCCGACGCCTTCTGCGGCGGTGCCGCGTGAGAAATACGGGTTGCGTTCGCTCCAGGCCAGCTGGCGCGTGCGCAGGAACACCGGGTCGGCGCGATCGCAACAGCCCAGGTAGGCCAGGCTGAGCAGGCCGGGCGCGTTGGCGTCGTCGATGAAGAGCTGGTTGCCGAAGCCGTCCACTTCGAATGCCCAGTACGCCTGCCCATCGCTGTCGCGCAGCTGCCCGAACTGGCGGGTGGCGGTGTCCACTTCATCGGCCAGTGCGGTGCACTCGGCGGCGAAAGCCGTGTCGCGATGCAATGCCGTGCTCATCGCGGCCAATTGCCGCAGCGAGGTCACCGCAAACAGGTTGGCGGGCACGAACAACGGAAACACGCAGGCGTCGTCGGACGGGCGGAACATCGAGTGGATCATGCCGTTGGGCTTGGTCGGCTGGCCGTAGCCTTCCAGCACCAGGGTTTCGGTGGCCAGCGGGGAGGGGCGCTGGAACACATACGGGCCGCGGTTGTCCTTGCGCTGCTGCTCGCGGAAGGTGCGCACCACCACGTGCATCGCTTCGCGCCAGTCGTCGTCGAACGGTGCGGCATCGCCGGTGGCGCGCCAGTATTCGTGCGCGATGCGGATCGGGTAGCACAGCGAATCCACTTCCCACTTGCGCTCGCCCACGCCGGGCTTCATCTCGGTGATGTCGTTGAGCGACCACTTCAGGCGCTGGGTCTGGCCATCGGGCAGGAAGGCGTTGGCGTAGGGGTCGAGCTTGATGCACGCGGCCTGGCGCTGGATCAGGCCATGAAACATGCGGCGCAATGCAGGGTCACGCCTGGCCAATGGCACGTATGGATGTACCTGCGCAGACGAATCGCGCAGCCACATCGCATGGATGTCGCCGGTGATGACGAAGGTGTCCGGCTTGCCGTTGCGGGTGCCGGTTTCCACGGTGGTGTCGAGCGTGTTGGGGTAGCAGTTCTCGAACAGCCAGGCCAGTTCCGGGTCGGCGATCTGCGCCTTGATCTGCACGATCTGCTGCTCGACCGCCTTGCTGACGAAGCGGCGCTGCGCCTTGGGCGGGCGCTTGCTGACGAATGCGCCGCCGGCAGTGGACGCACGTGCAACAGGCGCGGCCGCGAACGCGGGCAGGGCGCTGGCCAGCAAACCGGCACCGGCGCTGGCGCCGAGCAGCTGAAGGATGTCGCGGCGGGTATGCATGACCTCAAGACTCCATGGGTTCGACCGGCGATCCGCACGACCCTCATCCCTGCGCTGGCGGCCGCCACACGGCAGCTGGAGCGATGAGACCTATGCATGACCAATTCCCGATGACCATACAACGTGTTCGCCGAATGTGCATAGTGCGCCCGCACAATTCGTTGCCGTATGCGGGCCGTTTCGATGGCGGAGTGGCGGGCTGGTCCGCGGCCTGCCCCTCTGCACGCAGGCCGCGACCCGTCTTCGGGAACGCCCGCCGGGCGCCACGTCCAGCCCGCACGTCGGCACTCGCTCCGGCCGCCTTGCAGCGGGCATCGTCAGTACCGATCAACGCGCCGACAGGGGGGGCGTAGGCATGCACGGCGCTGCCTCCAGCAGGCGTGGTGCGCCGTCGACACTTCACCGACGTCCGCGCACCTGTTGTCCACCTGCGCCGGTATGGCCGGCGACTGCATGCGTCCGCTCGACGCGGCGCTTACTTCGGCAACGGCGAACGCCCTGAGATCGAGAACGCCGCCGCATCGCCGGCTACGCCGGTGCCCGGCTGCCCGCCGCCGACAAACAGCGTGTAGTTGCCGGCTTCCACCGCGCGTTGTCCAGTGCGGTCCACATCGCTCAGGGCACGCGCATCCAGCGTGAAGGTGAGTTCGCGCTGTTCACCCGGTTTGAGGTGCACGCGTTGGAAGCCGACCAGGCTGCGCAGCGGCGACTGCGGGCGGTCCGGGTATTGCAGATACACCTGCGCCACTTCATCGCCGGCACGCGCACCGGTATTGCGCACGGTGGTGGTCACCTGCAGCGTGCTGCCGGCCTGCAGCGTAGTGGTGGACAGGCGCGGCGCCGCATACGCAAAGCTGGTATAGCTCAGCCCGTAGCCGAACGGAAACAGCGGCTCGCCCTTGAAGTAGCGATAGGTGCGGCCCTTCATGTCGTAGCTGACGTACGCCGGCAGATCTTTGGTGGAGCGGTAGAACGTCACCGGCAGGCGCCCGCCGGGGTTGTCGTCGCCGGCCAGCGCACGGGCAATCGCGGTGCCGCCGGACTGGCCCGGGTACCACGCGGCCACGATCGCATCGGCGTGGGTGTTGGCCCAGTTCACTGCCACGGCGCTGCCGCTCATCAACACCACCACCAGCGGCTTGCCGGAGGCCTTTGCGCGTTCCAGCAGGGCTTGCTGCGGGGCGGGCAGGGCGATGTCGTTGCGGTCGCCGCCGTCGAAGCCGGGCACATCGATGCGCAACTCTTCGCCTTCCACATCCGGCGACAGGCCGACGAAGGCCACCACCGCGTCGGCCTGTGCCACGGCCTGCTCGGCTTCGGCCAGTTGCGCCGCGGCAGGGGCCAGCCATTCCAGGCGCACGCCCTGGTCCTGGCCGCGGTGCTCCATTTCCAGGCGGATCTTGCGCGGGCGGGTATCGTCGAAATGCAGCACGGTTTCCACGCTGCGGCCGTCGGCGTTGTGCATGCCGGCCGGCACGTGCTTGTCTTCGGCATTGCCGGCAACCACCAGCTTGTCGTCGATGTACAGCCGCACCGGGTCGTGGCCGCTGCAATCGAAGCAGCGCGCTACACGCACCGCCAGGGTGTAATCGCCGGCACCGGGCGGCAGCAGTTCGCCGCTCCAGCGCACGGCGTAACGATCCGCTGGTACGCCCTTGGCCGGGGCGACCTGATCCCAGTTGAAGCTCACCACGCGGTCCTGCCGCACCACGCGTGCCGTGCCGGTCATGTCCACGTTGTCGAAATATTCGCCACGCAGCCCCGGTTTGCCGTCGCTGCGCAGGGCGGTTTCCGGAATCATGCCCGGCACGCCGGCAGCCAACGGCGCGCCTTGCGCGTAGCGCACCTGCTGGATGCCGAAGCGCTCGCGCAGGCCGAGCAATGGCGTCACCGGCGCAGCGGAGGTGCCCTGGTAGTTGGCCTCCAGCGCGGCCAGTGCATCGGCATTCGGGCCGATCACCGCCAGCCGCGTGCCGGCGTTCAGCGGCAGCGTGGCATTGGCGTTTTTGAGCAGCACGATCGATTCGGCAGCTGCCTGCAAGGCCAACGCACGGTTGGCGCGGCTGTCGATGTCCTTGGCGCCCAGCCGCGCGTACGGATCCTTGCGCGGGGCTTCCAGTTCGCCCAGCCGATAGCGTGCTGCAAACAGGCGCACCAGCGATTGATCCAGCAGCGCCTCGTCCACTTCGCCGCGTTCGATGGCGGTGCCGAGTTCGCGATAGGCATGCCCGCAGTTGAGATCGTGCCCGGCCTTGAGCGCTGCGGCGGATGAGCCGGCATTGTCGGGGCGGAAGTAATGGAACTGGGTCATGTCGTCCACCGCATCGCAGTCGGACACCACAAAGCCCTTGAAGCCCCAATCGCCACGCACGCGGCCATTGAGCAGCCAGTCGGCCGCGCACGCCGGGGTGCCATGCAGCGAGTTGTACGCACACATCACCGAGCCGGCCTGGCCCTCGACCAGCGCCGCGCGAAAGGCCGGCGTGTAGGTCGCCTCCACATCGCGCGGCGAGACGTCCACATCGAACCCATGCCGGCCCGGCTCCGGGCCGCTGTGCACGGCGATGTGCTTGGGCGTAGCGATCGTGCGCGGATGGTCGAGATCATCGCCCTGCAAACCGCGGATGAAACCGACCGCCAGTTGCCCGGTGAGGAAGGGATCCTCGCCGTAGGTTTCCATGCCACGGCCCCAACGCGGGTCACGGAAGATGTTGATGTTGGGCGACCAGATGGTCAGCCCGGCGTAGCGCGGGTGGTCCTTGCCGGGGCCGCCGGCCTGGTTGAACTTGGCGCGCGCTTCGGTGGAGACCACGGTGCCCACCTGCTGCATCAGTGTGGTGTTCCAGCTTGCCGCCAGGCCAATGGCCTGCGGAAACACCGTGGCGTAGCCATTGCGGGCGATGCCGTGCAGGCCTTCGCTCCACCACTCGTAGGCAGGGATGCCAAGGCGTGGAATCGCCGGTGCATCATTCATGGCCTGGGCGACCTTTTCGTCGCGGCTCATCTGCGCCACCAGCGCGGTCGCGCGCTGTTCGGGCGTGCTGCTGCGGTCGGCGGGCACGGCGAGTGCGAGACAGGGCAGGCCAAGGCTCAGGCCCAGTGCAATGGCAAGACGCGAGACAAACACGGATGACATCGATCTACTCCTGCGCAGCGGTGAGATCCGCCGGGCGTTGTTCTGTGAGTGCCGCAAGGGGCTGCGGCAGGGTGGGGATGCGGCGCGGCGGTGTCATGCGCGCCGTTGGGTGGGTGGCTGTTGCTGGCGGCGCGGCGGGCCCTCATCCGCCCCTGCGGGGCACCTTCTCCCGCCAGCGGGAGAAGGACATCCAGCGCGAAACGAGGGCACGCGAGCGAGGAGCAAGCCACGTATCCGATGGCACGCAAGCGAGGAGGAAGGCACGCATCCGAGCGCACGCATGGCAGAACATCGCCTCCTCCTCCCGCCCGGCAGAACATCGCTTCCTTCTCCCGCCTGGCAGGTCATCGTCTCCTTCTCCCGCCTGGCGGGAGAAGGTGCCCGAAGGGCGGATGAGGGCCATTCCATCCCTCATGATGAGGGCCATTCCATCCCTCATGATGAGGGCCATCCCCTCCCTCATTTCGCCGCCGCTGCCTCCGGTGGCTCCGGCGGCGCACCGGCCAGCGTCGATGCCAGGTCGCGTACCTGCAACGCAGCCTGCAGCTGCGCCATCGGCAGCTTGCTGGACACGTGCAGCGTCAGCGGTTCGCCCGGCAGCAGGTCGAAGGCGTTATCGGCCACGGTCACCTCCAGGTCGCCGAACGACAGCCACACCTCGCGCGCCAGCGTGTCGCTGGTCAGGGTCAGCGCATAGCCATCGCCATCGGCGCGCCATTGGCTGTCGATCTTTGCCGTTGGCAACGCGAGCTGCTTGGCCGGTGCGAAGAACACCACCTCACGCGACAGCAGCGTGTCGCCCTCCAGCAGCTCGAACACTGCATAGCTGCGTTTGGGGTCGGCCTTGCCCAGCAGTTGCGCATCGCTGAAGTCGCCTACCTGCAGGCTGCTCAGCGGCTTGAGGGTGGCCTTTTGCTCGCGCTTGCTCAGCACCTTGCCGTCCATGCCCATCACCCGCATGCGCCAGCGCGCATCCAGGGCCGTGGTGCGGTCGGACACCAGCGAGACCTTGGTCTGGCCCTTGTCGTTGCGCAGCGCGGCGATCATTTCCGGCGCGTAGAAGCGGCGCGCGTGGTACTGCAGCGCCTTCCAGCGGCCGTAGTAATCCACGCTGGACCACGACGCGCCCGGCCACACGTCGTTGAGCTGCCAGTACAGCGAGCCCATCGACTGCGGGCGCGAGGCGCGCAGATGCGAGGCGGCCAGGTTGATGCCTTCGGCCTGCATCAACTGGCTCAGGTAGACGAAGCTCTCGAAATCCTTGGGCTCGCCAAACTCGCGGCGGATGTACAGCATCAGCCGCTTGTTGCCATTGCCCTTGTCAAACTTCTGGTGCGCGCGCATCACCGGCGATTCGGGGTCCATGTCGGCCGCATCGGCGAACACGCGCACGGTACGCATGTCCGGGAACGACTGCAGCCCGTACTCGGACATGAAACGCGGGGTGACGTTGAGGTATTCGGTGACCGGCAGGGCGGGGCCGCCCCACACCTTCCAGTAATGCATGTCGCCATCATTGGTCTGGTCGGCAGCGCCATCGAAGTTGGTGCCCGGCGAGGTAGCCCAGTACGGCACATCGCTGTCGTAGGTGGCCACCACTTCGCGGAACACGGTGCCGAACAAGGTCGTCATGCCACGTTCCACCCGGGCGCGTTCTTCCGGGTCCAGCGATTGCTTGAACTTGACCCGGTCGCCCCAGTTTTCCCAACCGGTCTGTACTTCATTGTTGCCGCACCACAGCACCACGCTGGGGTGGTCGCGCAGCCGCTTGACCTGTTCGATCGCCTCCTGCCGGGTATTCTCGCGGAACTCCACGTCGTATGGCGGTACCGCGCCGCCGAACATGAAGTCCTGCCAGATCATGATGCCCAGCTCGTCGGCCACCTCGTAGAAGTGGTCGTCCTGGTAATGCCCGCCGCCCCACATGCGCAGCATGTTCATGTTGGCATCGCGCGCATCCTGCAGGGTGCTGCGCATGCGCTCGGCAGTGACGCGCGAGGGGAAGGCGTCCAGCGGGATCAGGTTGGCGCCCTTGGCGAAGATCGGGATGCCGTTGATCACGATCTCCATGCTCTTGCCCCACTGGTCCTTCTCGCGGCGCAGCTCCACCGAGCGCAGGCCGGTCACGCGTTTGATCTGCTGGCTGTCGCCATCGGCGTCGCGCACGTTGGCGACAAAGGTGTAGCGGTCCTGCGCGCCGTAGCCGGCCGGAAACCAGCGCTTGGGCTTGGCGATGCGCACGGCCAGGTCGATGCGGTTCTGGCCCGGGTCGACTAACGCGTCCTGGGTGAACTGGCCAACTTTTTGCCCATCCGGGCCCAGTACATCCAGCGTCACCTGCACCGGCCCGCTGCGGCCGGCCTGCAGTTCCAGCTGCGCCTGCAGTTGCGCGGCGTCGGCGTCGACGCGTTGCTGGGCGATATGCAGCCCGTCCACGCGCACCGCATCCCACGCTTCCACGCGAACGTCCTTCCAGATGCCGGCATTGACCATGCGCGGGCCCCAGTCCCAGCCGTAGCTATACGGCGCCTTGCGCACATAGGTCGAACTATGGCGGCCATCGGGCTCATCGCCGAACGCCGAATCGTAGGCGCCCGGCAGCGCATACGGCTGCTTGGCCAGCCACGGCTGGATCTTCTTGATCGGCGAAAGGAACTTGATTTCCAGCACGTTGTCGCCGCGCTTGAGCAGCGGTTTGGCGTCCACGCGCCACTGCCGGAACATGTTGTCAGCACTGAGCAGCGTCTTGCCATTGAGGGTGACCTCGGCGAGCGTATCCAGGCCGTCGAACACCAGTTCCACATGCTCGCGCTTGAGCATCGCCGCATCCACATTGAAGCGGGTCTGGTATTGCCAATCGCCTAAGCCCGCCCACTGGATCTTGCCTTCGTTGTCGCGCAGGAACGGGTCGGGCACCACCTTGGCGGCGATCAGGTCGGTCTGCACCACGCCCGGTACCTGCGCCGGCATCCAGCTGGCGGCCTTGGGGTAGGTCTTGGCCTGTTCCTGCCCCGGCACCAGGCGCACCTGCCAGCCGCTGTCCAGGGTCACGGCCGTGGGCGGTGCCGCCCAGGCCTGTGAGATCGCGAAGGCCAGGGCAAGCCCGAGCCGGGCGGGCGTGAGCATGGACGAGGCGGGGGCAGTGCGGTGCGACAGGGGCATGGGTGGATCTCCTTGGATGGGTCAGCGCGTGGCGGCGGGGGGCGCCTGCGCGGTGGTTTCAATCAGTTGAACGGCGCCGATGGCATACAACGGGCCGCGAATGGGCGCGGTGAAGCGCAGGCAGAGATCGTGGATGCCGGTGCGCGCAGGCAGTGGGGCTTCCAGGGTGAATTGCTCGCCCAGGGTGTCGCTGCGCGGCAGTTGCACGCTGGCGATCAGCTCGCCCTCGCAGCCCTGGCGCACTTCCAGCTCGCCGCCGCGGGTGTTGGCCGGGTACTGCACCACCTTGGATTGCTCGTGCGCCAGACCGAAGTTGTTGGGCAGGCGCGCGGCGTCGATGCGGATGGCGCCGATACCATCCAGGCGCGCCTGCGGATACATGCGGCAGGCATGGAACAGGTCGACGTTGTAGACCGGCGTGTCGGCGCCGGTCATCTCCGGCAGCAGCGGCAGGCGCAGGCCGAGTGCGCCCTGTCCGACGCAATGGCGCAGTCCCTGCGTGTCCACGCGCAACAGTGAGGTGCGATCGAAGCTGTGGCTGCGCGTCGCCGCCAGCGGCATGCCATCGGCAGTGAACGCAGTGGCCTTGACCGTGGTGGGCAATTGAATCGCAAAGGGTGCCTGGTAGCGCGGCGATGCAGGCGTCGGGTCGCTGCCGTCGATGGTGTAGTGGAGCACGCCGGCGCCGGTCTGCGTGCTCAGCGCCACCTTGGCCGGGCCGCCGGCCAGCACCGGGTTGGGGCCGTTTTCCAGGCCGATCTCCGCGGCGAAGGCACCGTCGCTATAGTCGATGCCCAGCGCCTTGTAGCGCTGCAGCTGTGCCGGCAGGCGCGCCAGAAAGCTGCTCCAATCGCGCGCTGCCACCGGCGACCAGGTCATCTCTGCTACCGCGGACAGACGCGGAAACAACGCGTGATCCACATGCCAGCGCGAGGGGATGTATTCGGACCACAACGCGCTCTGCGCGCCCAGCACGTGCCTGGCCTGGTCGGCGGTGAGATCGGCCGGCACCGGGTCGAACGCGTAGACCTTGGACAACGGCAGCACCGTCAGGCGACCGTTCGGTTCGTCGCTGCGCGTGGTCTGCAAATTGTCCAGATACAGCCAGTCGCCCGGTGCCAGCACCACATCGTGGCCTTGCCTGGCCGCGGTCACCGCACCTTCGACGCCGCGCCACGACATCACCGACGCACTCGCCGGCACGCCGCCTTCCAGAATTTCATCCCAACCGATCATGCGCCGACCGTGCCGGGTGAGGTAGGCGGCCAGCTGTTCGTTGAACCAGCCTTGCATTGCGTGGGCGTCCTTGACCCCGAGCTTGCGCATCTGCGCGCGCACCGCGGGCGAGGCTTCCCATTGATCCTTCACCGCCTCATCGCCGCCGATGTGGATGTAGGTCGAGGGGAACAACGTCAACACTTCATCCAGCACATTGGTGATGAAGGTCAGGCTGCGTTCGCTGGTGTTGAACAGATACGGGTTGACGCCCCAGTCCACGCCCACCTGGGTGCGCACACCGGGCACGCCCACTTCTTCCGGATAGGCGGCAACGGCTGCCTGCGCATGGCCAGGCATGTCCAGCTCGGGCAGCACGGTGATGTGCAGGCGTGCGGCATACGCGACGATTTCGCTGATCTGTTCCTGCGTGTAGAAGCCACCGGAGCGCTCCGGCGTGCCGTGCCGGCCGGCACCCGGCGGCGTGCGCCAGGCACCGACCTCGGTGAGCTTCGGGTACCGCTTGATCTCGATGCGCCAGCCCTGGTCATCGGTGAGATGCCAATGCAGCACGTTGAGCTTGTGCACGGCCATCGCATCGAGCACATGCTTGACCGTGTCGACATCGTGGAAGTGACGGGCCACGTCCAGATGCTGGCCACGCCAGCCGAAACGTGGCCAGTCGCGGATGGCGACCGCGGGCACGGCCACCGCGCCCTTGCGTGCATCCGGGGTCATCAACTGCCAGGCGCTGATGGCGCCATGGAACAGGCCGGCACCGTCGCGCGCGTCGATACGGATACCGTTGGCATCCACGTCCAGGCTATAGCCTTCCGGGTGTGTCACCGTGGCCTGCGCGTTGCGTTGCAGACGGATGCTGGCGGGCGAGGGCGTTGCTTCTGCACGCACTTCCAGTGCGAGCCCACGCGTATGCTTGAGCAGGCCGGCAAGATGCTCGGCGCTGCGCCGCGTGTCGGCATCGCCCGCGGGGATCGAAATCACCGTGCCGGCGCCGACGGTAAAACTGCCGGCACTGCGTGTGGCCTCCACCGGTGCGGGAATCAGCGGCAACGGTGCCGTGGCGGACGCCGGCGCCACCGCAGCGCCCGCGCTTGCCACCGCCGGCGCCGTGCCTGCCTCGCGCTTGCCGCATCCGGCCAGCGCCAGTACGGCCAGCGACAACGCAAGCAACCGCAACGGCAACGTCGTGAGTGACGGCAGGTACGTTGCTCGCCTGTCCATCAACAGCGCCCTCGACAACAGCATGCGTGGCGTACGGCTGAGGTTGGACATCATGCAATCACATCCCGGGATGACGGAGAGCGTGTGGCCGCACTGTTGCATGCGCGCAGCCAAGTGGAACGACACCATATCGCATCGACAGCCTTGCTCGCTCCTGCCGAAGACATCGAAGCGCGGCGGCCCTGCACAGTAGCAAAGCC
>NZ_JSZE01000027.1 GCF_000802365.1 Xanthomonas cannabis pv. cannabis | reverse complement strand
GTTCTTGATGTCGACCAGGAACTGCACCGAGTCCTTGCCGTCGATGATGCGGTGATCGTAGGACAGTGCCAGATACATCATCGGCGCGATCACGACCTGGCCGTTCTCGGCGATCGGACGTTCCTTGATCGCGTGCATGCCTAGGATGGCGCTCTGCGGCGGGTTGATGATCGGAGTGGACAGCAGCGAGCCGAAAGTGCCGCCATTGGTGATGGTGAAGGTGCCGCCCTGCAGGTCGTCCAGGCCCAGCTTGCCGGCGCGCGCCTTGGCGGCGTAATCGGCGATGCCCTGTTCGACCTCTGCAAACGACTGGCGCTCGACGTTACGCAGCACCGGCGTGACCAGGCCCTTGTCGGTGGAAACGGCAATCGAGATGTCGCTGTAGCCGTGATAGATGATGTCGTCGCCGTCGATCGAGGCGTTGACCAGCGGGAAGCGCTGCAGCGCGTTGGCGGCGGCCTTGACGAAGAAGCTCATGAAGCCGAGCTTGATGCCGTGCGCCTTCTGGAACTCGTCCTGCAGCTCCTTGCGTGCGGCCGACACCTTGGCGAGGTTGACCTCGTTGAAGGTGGTCAGCATCGCGGTGGAGTTCTTGGACTCCATCAGACGCTTGGCGATGGTCTTGCGCACGCGGGTCATTGCCACGCGCTCTTCCGGACGGGCGCCGGAGGCCTTGCCCACGCCGCCGGCCTTGGCGAAGTTGACGATGTCCTCCTTGGTCACCGCGCCGCGACGGCCGGTGCCCTCGACCTGCGACGGATCCACGCCCTGGGTGATCGCGGCAAAGCGCGCACCCGGCGGCAGCGAATCTGCAGCGGACTTGGATGCAGGTGCAGGTGCAGGTGCCGCGGCAGCAGCCGGTGCCGGCGCGGCAGCAGGCGCTGCCGCAGCGGCCGGTGCATCGGCCTTCTTCTCTTCAGCCGGTGCAGCCGCGGCCACGGCGCCTTCTTCGATGATCGCCAGAATCTGGTTGCTGGTGACCGTGCTGCCGGTTTCGAACTTGATTTCCTTCAACACGCCGTCGACCGGCGAAGGAACTTCCAACACGACCTTGTCGGTTTCCAGGTCGACCAGATTCTCGTCGCGCTTGACCGCTTCACCGGCCTTCTTGTGCCAGCTGGCGATGGTGGCGTCGGAAACGGATTCGGGCAGTACCGGAACTTTGACTTCGGTGGCCATTCGGGGAGCGTCCTAGGGTTTTCGTTCTTTGGGGAAGGAGTTATTCAGCGACTTGGTCGTTGAACGGATTGAGCAACGCATCGGCGACCAGTTTCTGCTGTTCGGCGATGTGGTCGGCCATGTGGCCGGCGGCAGGCGAGGGCGAACGGGCGCGGCCGGCGTAATGCAGGCTCTGGCCACCGGCCAGGCAGAAGTTCAGGTGATGGCGGATCTGGTACCACGCACCCTGGTTCTGCGGCTCTTCCTGGCACCACACCACGTCGGTGGCATTGGCATAGCCCGTGAGCTCGGCTGCCAGCTGCGCCCGCGGGAACGGATACAGCTGCTCGATACGCACGATGGCGACATCGTCCTGGCCACGCTTGGTCTGGTCTTCGAGCAGGTCGTAATAGACCTTGCCCGAGCACAACACCACGCGCTTGACCTTGGCCGGGTCGGCCTTGGCATCCGGGATCAGATGCTGGAACTGCCCATCAGCCAGTTCTTCCAGGCTGGACACCGCCAGCTTGTGGCGCAGCAGCGACTTGGGCGTCATCACCACCAGCGGCTTGCGGGTGGTCATGCGCATCTGGCGACGGATCATGTGGAAGCACTGCGCCGGCGTGGTCGGTACGCAGACCAGCATGTTCTCCAGCGCGCACAGCTGCAGGAAGCGCTCCAGACGCGCGGAGCTGTGCTCCGGGCCCTGGCCTTCGTAGCCGTGCGGCAGGAACAGCGACAGGCCCGCGATACGGCCCCACTTGGCTTCGCCGGCGGCGATGAACTGGTCGATCACCACCTGCGCGCCGTTGGCGAAGTCGCCGAACTGCGCTTCCCAGATGCACAGCGCATTGGGGTCGGTGGTGGAATAGCCGTACTCGAAGCCCATCACCGCTTCTTCGCTGAGCAGCGAATCGATGATGGTGGCGTCTTCCGGGTTCTCGACCAGCTGGCGCAGCGGCAGATAGTAGTTGTCGTTCTTCTGGTCATGCAGGATCGCGTGACGGTGGAAGAACGTGCCACGACCGGCATCCTGGCCCACCAGGCGCAGCTTGTGGCCTTCGGCCAGCAAGGTGGCATAGGCCAGGTTTTCGGCAAAGCCCCAGTCGCCCAACTGATCGCCGGCGGCCATCTTGACGCGGTCGTCGTAGATCTTGGCAACGCGCGCGTGCAGCTCGACGCCTTCCGGAATCGTGGTGATCAGCTTGGCCAGACGGTCCAGCTGATCGCGCTTGACGCGCGTGTCCACTGGATCGGCGGCGGTGCCGACCAGATACTTGGACCAATCGATGGCGAATTCGTCAGGCTTGCGCTTGGCCAGTTCGGTGGTGTACTCGCCCGAATCCAGTTTGTTGCGGTAGCCGTCCACTAGCGCCTTGGCCTCGTCGGCACTCAGCACGCCCTCGCTTTCCAGCTTGGCGGCGTAGAGCTCGCGGGTGGTCTTGTGCTTGCGGATGGTCTGGTACATCACCGGCTGGGTCGCTGCCGGTTCATCGGCCTCGTTATGGCCCCAACGGCGGTAGCAGACCAGGTCGATGACCACGTCCTTCTTGAACTGCTGGCGGAATTCGTAGGCCAGCTTGGACACGAACATCACCGCGTCCGGGTCGTCGCCGTTCACGTGGAAGACCGGCGCGCCGATCATCTTGGCCACGTCCGTGCAGTACAGCGTGGAGCGAGCATCGTCGCGGGTGCTGGTGGTGAAGCCGATCTGGTTGTTGACGACGATGTGCACCGTGCCGCCGACCGCGAAACCGCGTGCCTGCGACATCTGGAACAGCTCCATCACCACGCCCTGGCCGGCAAACGCAGCATCGCCGTGGATCAGGATCGGCAGCACGCTCTTGCGCTCGGCATCGCCGAAACGCTCCTGGCGCGAACGCACACTGCCCACCACGACCGGGTCGACGATTTCCAGGTGCGAGGGATTGAACGCCAGCGCCAAATGCACCTGCTTGTCGGTGCCGACGGCGATGTCGGCCGAGAAGCCCATGTGGTACTTGACGTCGCCGGTGTGCGCGCGGTCGTCATGCGCATGCTCGAACTTGCCTTCGAATTCGTCGAACAGCTTGCGCGGATTCTTGCCCAGCGTATTGACCAGCACGTTGAGACGGCCGCGGTGGGCCATGCCGATCACGATGTCCTTGACCTGATCGTTGCCGGACTGGCGAATGATCTCGTCCATCATCGGAATCAGCGAGTCGCCGCCTTCCAGCGAAAAACGCTTCTGGCCGACGTACTTGGTGTGCAGGTAGCGCTCCAGGCCTTCGGCGGCGGTGAGCCGCTCCAGGGTGCGCTTGCGGCTGGCCGCATCGCCGGCAATCCGGCCGCCCGCATCTTCCAGGCGCCGGTAGATCCACTGACGCTGGTCGAACTCCTGGATGTGCATGAACTCTGCGCCGATGGTGCTGGCGTAGGTCGCCTTCAGGCGGGCCAGCAGATCCTTCAGCTTCATCCGCGGCTGGCCGCCGACGCCACCGGTGCTGAACTCGCTGTCCATGTCCGCCTGCGAGAGGCTGTGGAACGGCAGGTCCAGATCGGGCGGGTTGACCGGCGGGGTGAGCCCGAGCGGATCGAGCTGTGCGCCCAGGTGACCGCGCGCACGGTAGGCAGTGATCAAGCGGCCGACATTGCGCTCGCGCTCGTCGCTGGCGCCCGCGCCGGTCCCGGCATTGGCGGCCTGCTTGGAGGCGCTGAGGATGTGGGCAATGGCCGCCGAATGCGGCACATCACCGGCATCGCGACCATTGAAGCCGTCGAAATAACTCTTCCACTTCGGATCGACACTGTCCGGGGCGACGAGGTACTGCTCGTACAGATCCTCGATATAGGCGGCGTTGCCGCCGGCGAGCTGCGATGACTGCGCGAACTGCTTTAGGAGATTATCCACGATGGTAAGTCGGGTCTGCTGTGGGGATGATTGTGCGGAAGCGGCAGGGCAAGATGCCTTGTCGGTCGGTCTCAAATCTCGAAAAATTATACCCCCTTGCGCTTGTGAGGGGGCGTCTGCGAGCTGACCGGCGGGGTAAACCACTGACGTGCGCGCCTACGTGCGAAGGGCCTTGCGGCATCAGATGCCAAGTGCACGCGGTTCGTTCCAAAGTGCGCCGCGCTCCCATATCTGCGCGAATTCGCGCTCCAGCTGGCGGCTGCGGGCCGCGCCGGACAGCCAAGTTTCGCCGTCGTCGTAGCGATGACCTGTTGGACGAAAGTAGTAGGCGTCGTCGCCGACCACGTAGGCTGACGCATAGCTGGTATCGACCGGGTCGCTGACCGCGCGGAACCGGAACACGCTGGGCAGGCGCTGGGCCAGACGCAGCATGGCGCTGCTGCTGGCAGTGGCGCTGGCGGTGTCCTGCACCAGTACCTGTACCCGCTTGTCGTGGCGGGCGGTGGCGAAGCGGCGCAATGCGTCCAGCACCGCGGCGTTGTCAAACAGCGGCGGATCCAGGGCGCGGGTATAGATCAGCAGTTGCCGGCGCGCGTTGCACAGCAGGCCGGTGGTGGCGGCCAGGGCGGCACCGAGGGTGTCCACTGCCATGGGGCCGTCGAGCCGGCGATGGACCTGCGTGCCGGGTGCATCGCCGATGTCGGCACCGCGTTCGGGCGACAGGTCCGCAGGGCCGTCGGGAAGAAAGCCCTGGCGTGCGAAGACCGCCTCGGCGCCTGCGGTGACGCGGGCCTGCAGGCGTGGCCAGCCACGCTGGGCGGCACTGGCCACGGCGGCGGCGAGCAGCTGGTCGGACAGACCGCGGCGGCGCCAGTCCGGCAGCAGGCCGAGCCGGTCGATGCGCCGGTCCGGGGTCAGCCGGACCGAGGCGACCAGTTGGCCCTCCTCGGTCCGCGCGGCCAGGTGCAGGCTGAGCGGATCCAGCGCGTCCCACTCGGTCTCGGCCGGACCGCCCGGGGCCGCGCTGCCCCAGGCCAGGCGCAGCGCACGCAAGGCAGCGGCGTCTTTAGCCGGGTCCAGCGAAACGATCCGTGGCCTGCCGTGCGGGCTCATGTGCGCGGAGAGCTGCCTTCGTCTTCGTCGCTGTCCGAGGCATCTTCTTCGCCGTTCTCGTCCTCGTCCTCGTCTTCGCCGAGGTCCACTTCGACGGCATCGACGCGCTCCTCCGGGGTGTCCGCGTCGTCGGCGACCTCCTCCACATCCGCGTCGTGGTCGATGGCGTCGTCGGCTTCCACGCTATCGGCATCGTCATCTGCGTCGTCGTGGTCGGCCGACACGCTCAGCGCAGCTGCCTGTGCGTCGTCGATGTCCTCGATGTCCTCGTGGGTGTCGTCATGGGCGCGCTGGTAATGGCCCTGGGCGAGCAGCTCCAGCACTACCTCGCGGCCGCGTGCCGTCAGCTGCCCGTACAGCGCGCCATCGACTTCCTCGGCGGCCGCCAGGCGTGCGGCGTCCTTGGCGGAGAGCGCAAATTCCAGGCCGCTGCAGAACAGCGTGGCGCCGCGCTTGGCGCGCCGCCAGGCCAGCCGCGACCACGGGTGGCGATACAGCACCACGCCTTCGTCCAGGGCTTGTTCCACCGCTTCGCGCGGGATCGGTTCGGGTGCAGGCACCACGTCGCCGGAGGCGCGGTAGGTGGTCATGAACCGGCCAAACCAGTCGCCCAGGCGGTCCGGGTCGTTCATGCGCAGCGCGTTGAGCGCGGCGACCACGCGGTTCATCGCGGTGACGTCGATCTCGTACGGGTCGGCCGGCACCTTGAGGTCTTCATCGTGGTAGCGCACCGCTTCGTCGGCATCGGCGATCAAGGTGTCCAGGTAATCGCCGATCAGCTCGGCCGAGGACGGGGCGCGGGTACCGATGGAGAACGTCAGGCAGGCGTCTTCGGCCACACCGTGATGCGGCACCAGCGGCGGCAGATACAGCATGTCGCCCGGGCCCAGCACCCACTCGTGGGTGGGCTTGAACTCGCGCAGCAGCTTGAGGTCGACATCGTCACGAAATGCGAGCGGCGTGGGCTTGCGGCCCTGCGAGGTGCGTGCGTCGATCTGCCAGCGGCGGTGGCCCTGGCCCTGCAGCAGGAACACGTCGTAATGGTCGACATGCGCGCCGACCGAGCCACCGGTGGCGGCGAAGCTGATCATGATGTCGTCGATGCGCCAGCGCGGCAGGAAGCGGAAGTGCTCCAGCAGTGCGCGCACGTCGGCGTCCCACTTGTCCACGTCCTGCACCAGCAGGGTCCAGTCATGGTCGGGCAGGCCGGGGAAGTCGGTTTCCTGGAATGGGCCGGTACGCACGTCCCAGCTGTCGGTGGCGCGGTCGTGGCTGATCAGGCGTGCCAGCACGCCGTCTTCGCAGGCCAGTCCGGCCAGATCTTCCGGCTGCAGCGGCGAGGCGAAGTCCGCGAAGGCATTGCGGATCAGCAGCGGGTGCTTGTGCCAGTAGTTGCGCAGAAAGCGCTCCACCGGCATGCCCAACGGCTGACCCGGGCGGGCCTGGACTTCGATGACGGGAGGGGTTGCCTTGCGTGCAGCCATGGGGGGTCCTTGCAGGGTATCGATGGAAGACTGGGGGGCGGGCAGGGCCGGCGCGAATGCCGCTATTGTCCGATGCTTGCGCCGGATCTGCACCTGCGCGCGAGGGCGGCAACAGGCAAGGCTTCAGGGAGGTGGTGATTCGGCCTGTGCGGTGCGGATGACGGTGGTCGGGTACAACGCTCCGGCGCCATGCGGCCCGCACGGTGGCCGGGCGCCTGCCGTGCTGTGACGCAAGGGCGGGTGTCCGATGGCACATGAGTGCGCCGCATCAGGAACCCGATACAGGGTCACCGCAGCGGGGTACGCGCTGTTTTCGACAAAGGCTAGTGGCGGCACGGCGGCCCTGAACGGCCGGCGCCGATCGACGTGCTGACGCAGGTCGCGCTGGAATGCAGCGCCTGCGTGTTTCGCCGATCGGCTTGATGCTCTGGCAGCAAGGGCACCTGCATGACATCGCCACTGGTCGGCAGTGTGCCCCAAGCGGCTGCGCGTGCTGCACCGGCAACCACGCGCAGCGCGGGTTACATCACCTTGTTGCCGCTGCCCCGGTCATCCAGGGTGGGCCTGCTGGACGGATTGACGGTGTTGTCGTTGCCGGAAAACCGTACCTGCTTCACGTCGTGCGCCAGCACCAGGTTCTTGTTGCCCTGGATGTCGACGCTGTCGACATTGGTCAGATTGAGCGTGTTGTCGTGGCCGATCACGCTGAGCTCGCCCAGCTGCGCGTTGAGCACGGTGAAGTTGCTGCCTTCCACGCGAATGGCGCGGGCCTTGTCCAGATTCATTGCGCCGCGCGAGGCGGTGATGGTGACCGTGCCGCAGTCGCCGTGCAGGATCCACTCGCTGTCGTCACGGGTCAGCCGCACGTCCTTGCCGCCGCAATCGGCGCCGCTGGCCGGGTCGGTCAGCGTGGACGACATGGCCGACATGGCCTGGTCGGCGGGGCCCTCGGCGCTGCAGCCACTCAAGGCGGCCATGCCGATCAATGCAAACAGCACAGGTCTAATCCGGACTGCGCGCATGGGAAATCCTTTGCTTGGATGAGGCCGGCACCATACCAGCCGCCATGCGGCAGACCGTAGACGCCGCTCTTGCGTCCGGCGGCAAGGCGCGCGCCGGTTGCGCGGCTGGCGACCGCGGCTGGCGGCGCCGCCGGACTACGGTCGCGTCCGGCTGTTGCCATGACGCAGGCCCCGCAGGCGATCAGACCGCGCGTGCCAGCTGCTCGGCCAGGCCGGTGTAGCCGCCCGGGGTGAGTGCACGCAGGCGCTGCTTGTCGTCTTCAGGCAGCTGCAGGCTTTCCACGAAGGCCTGCATCGAGGGGGCAGTGATGCCCTGGCCACGCGTCAGTGCCTTCAATTGCTCGTACGGATTGGGCAGGCCGTGGCGGCGCATCACCGTCTGCACGGCTTCGGCCAGCACTTCCCAGGCCGCATCGAGGTCGGCATCCAGGCGCTCGGGATTGACGGTCAGCTTGCCCAGGCCCTTGGCCAGCGAATCCAGCGCCACCTGGGTGTGGCCGAACGCGGTGCCCAGCGCACGCAGGACCGTGGAGTCGGTGAGGTCGCGCTGCCAGCGGCTGA
Source organism: Xanthomonas cannabis pv. cannabis (assembly GCF_000802365.1). Taxonomy (GTDB): domain Bacteria; phylum Pseudomonadota; class Gammaproteobacteria; order Xanthomonadales; family Xanthomonadaceae; genus Xanthomonas; species Xanthomonas cannabis. The sequence goes on along the minus strand of NZ_JSZE01000027.1, from coordinate 58,491 downwards.
TCGGCAACTTGGCCGAGAAGTGCTCGAACAGTGCGTTGGCGATGCCGAAATTGCCTTCGGCATTTTCGAAGTCGATCGGGTTGACCTTGTGCGGCATCGTGGACGAGCCGACTTCGCCTTCCTTGAGTTTCTGCTTGAAATAGCCCAGCGAGATGTAGCCCCAGATGTCGCGCGACAGGTCGATCAGGATGGTGTTGGCGCGGCGGCTGGCGTCGCCGATTTCGGCCACGTTGTCGTGCGGCTCGATCTGGGTGGTGTACGGGTTGAACACCAGGCCCAGGCTCTCGACGAAGCGCTGTGCGAAGTCGGCCCAATCCAGCTGCGGATACGACACCAGGTGCGCGTTGTAGTTGCCGACCGCGCCGTTGATCTTGCCGGTCAGTTCCACGGCGGCGATCTGCTTGCGCTGGCGCTCCAGGCGCGCCACCACGTTGGCGAGCTCCTTGCCCAGCGTGGTGGGCGAGGCAGTCTGGCCGTGGGTGCGCGAGAGCATGGGCTGGGCGGCCTGCGCGTGCGCCAGGCTGCGCAGCGAGGCGACGATGCCGTCCAGCGTGGGCAGCAACACCTCGCGGCGTGCCTGCTCCAGCATCAGGCCGTAGCTGAGATTGTTGATGTCCTCGCTGGTGCAGGCAAAGTGCACGAATTCCAGTGCCGGGCCCAGTTCGGCGTCGTCGGTGAGCTGCTCCTTGATGAAGTACTCCACCGCCTTGACGTCATGGTTGGTGGTGCGCTCGATCTCCTTGACGCGCGCGGCATGCGCGACGCTGAAGCCATCGGCCAGCGCGCGAAGGCGCTGCGCGGCACTTTCCGAGAACGGCGCCAACTCGGCGATTCCCGGTTCGGCGGCCAGGGCCAGCAGCCACTCGATCTCGACCGTCACCCGCGCTTTGATCAGGCCGTATTCGGAGAAGATCGGGCGCAACGCGTCCACCTTGGAGGCGTAGCGGCCGTCGAGCGGGGACAGGGCGAGCAGGGCGGAATCCGACATGGGCAGGGCACTGGGAAGCTGGCGGGGCCGGTATTCTACGCCGCCCCGGCCCCGGCTTCGCCCACCGGCCGCACCGTCACTGCCTGGATGCGGTGGCCGGCCATGCGCCGCACGGTCAGCGCGTGGCCGTCCAATTCCAGGGTCTCGCCCTCTTCGGGCAGCCGCTGCAGCTGGTGCACGATCAGGCCGCCGACCGAATTGACCTGATCGGGGGCGCTCAGGTCCTGGCCGAGCAGGCGTTCCAGGCGGAAGATCGAGGTGCTGCCGGCCACCAGCAGCGAGCCGTCCTGGCTGCGCACCGGCGCGTCGCGCACCACATGGCGGTGCTCGTCCTCGATCTCGCCAACCACCACTTCCAGCAGGTCTTCCAGGGTGAAGAAGCCCAGGATGCGGCCTTCGTCTTCCACGCACAGCGCCAGATGGGTGGTGCCGGTGCGGAACTGCTCCAGCGCGCTGGGGATCGGGGTTTCCAGGGGCAGCAGCGCCGGTGGGCGCAGCAGCGGGCGCAGATCGTCCAGGTCCTGGCCGCGCGCCATCGCCACCAACAGATCCTTGGTGTGCAGGATGCCCAGCACCTGCTCGCCATCGGCGTCGAACCAGGGGTAGCGGCTGTAGCGCGATTCGCTGAATTCGGCGAGTACCGCCTCCAGCGTCATGCCGTCGCGCATGCGGCGCAGGTGCTCGCGCGGGCGCATCAGGTCGCCAGCCACCAGATCCGGCAGGTCCAGCGCATGGCTCATCAGGGCCAACCCATGGTCCGGCGTGGGCGCGTTCGGGTCCTGGCGTCCCACGATCAGCTTCAATTCTTCGCGCGAATAGCGGTGCGACTGATGCTCCACATCGCCCCAGCCCAGCAGCCGCAGCAATCGGTTGGCGCTGGTATTGAGCAGCCAGATCGCCGGAAACATGATCCAGTAGAAGACGTACAGTGGCGCTGCGGTCCACAGCGACATGCGCTCCGGGCGCCGGATCGCCATGGTCTTGGGGGCGAGCTCGCCCAGCACGATGTGCAGGAAGGAAATCAGGCTGAAGGCGATGGCCAGGGCGGTGAACTGCGCCGCCTCGGGCGACATGCCCAGCATATCGAACACCGGCGCCAGCAGGTGCGCAAAGGCCGGCTCGCCGACCCAGCCCAGCCCGAGCGAGGCCAGGGTGATGCCGAGCTGGCAGGCCGACAGGTACGCATCCAGATGCGCATGCACGCCCAGCAGCAGGCGGCCGCGCCACCCGTTGGTCTGCGCCAGGCCAACAGCCTGGGTGTGACGCAGCTTGACCAGCGCAAATTCGGCAGCAACGAAAAACCCGTTCAACAGCACCAGCAACAGCGCGACGAATAACAGCAGCACGTTAGCGAGCATGTTCGCCTCCGCATGCTGCGGCGCCGCTGCGTGCCGGCGTCAACCGATGGGCGTGCACCGTGGTGGGCGAGGTCGCAAAAAAGAACGCAGGGCCTGCGTGTCTACAGTCAGGGTCGTCGCCCATGGCAGCGTGGTATCTCGTATGGATCGATGCTCAGTCTAGTGCACGTGTTGCGATGACATCGTCGCAACGTCGCCAGCGGGTATCGTAGTGGGCCTCGCCAGCGTGGGTGCGCCCGCTGCCAGCCATTGCGTCACCACCACCACTACGTGCGGAGAGTGCAGATGAGCGAACGTTTCAGGACCGAACACGACAGCATGGGGCAATTGCAGGTGCCCGCCGATGCGTTGTGGGGCGCGCAGACCCAGCGTGCGGTACAGAATTTCCCGGTGTCCGGCCAGCCGATGCCGCGCGGCTTCATTCGCGCGCTGGGGCTGATCAAGGCCGCTGCCGCAGGCGTCAATGCCGACCTGGGGCTGTTGCCGAAGTCGATCGGCAAGACCGTGCAGGATGCGGCATTGCAGGTGGCCGATGGCACGCACGATGCGCAGTTTCCGATCGATGTGTACCAGACCGGCTCGGGTACCTCGTCCAACATGAATGCCAACGAGGTGATCGCCACGTTGGCCACGCGCGCCGGCAAGGATGCGGTGCATCCCAACGACCACGTCAATCTTGGCCAGAGTTCCAACGATGTGATCCCCACTGCCATCCGCGTCTCTGCGTTGCTTGCGGTGCAGGACCATCTGCAGCCGGCACTCAAGCACCTGCGCAAGACCATCGACAAGCGCGCCAAGTCGCTGGACAAGATCGTCAAGACCGGGCGCACGCACTTGATGGATGCGATGCCGCTGACGTTCGGGCAGGAATTCGGCACCTGGTCGGCGCAGCTGAGTTCGGCGCAGGAGCGCATTGACGATGCGCTCAAGCGGTTGCGGCGGCTGCCGCTGGGCGGCACCGCGATCGGCACCGGCATCAATGCCGATCCGCGTTTCGGCGGCAAGGTGGCCAAGGCCTTGTCCAGCCTGAGCGGGGCCAAGTTTGAAAGTGCGCAGAACAAGTTCGAAGGCCTGGCCGCGCAGGACGATGCGGTGGAGTTGTCGGGCCAGCTCAATGCACTGGCCGTTGCACTCATCAAGATCGCCAACGACCTGCGCTGGATGAATGCCGGCCCGTTGGCGGGCCTGGGCGAGATCGAACTGCCGGCGTTGCAGCCTGGCAGCTCGATCATGCCCGGCAAGGTCAATCCGGTGATTCCCGAGGCCACGGTCATGGCATGCGCGCAGGTCATCGGCCACCACACCGCGATCACCGTGGCCGGGCAGACCGGCAATTTCCAGTTGAACGTGACCCTGCCGCTGATCGCCTACAACCTGCTGGATTCGATCACGCTACTGGGCAATGTGTCGCGGCTGCTGGCCGATAACGCCATCGCCGGATTGAAGGTGCGCCAGGAGCGCGTGCGCGAGGCTCTGGACCGCAATCCGATCCTGGTGACCGCTCTCAACCCGATCATCGGCTACGAGAAGGCCGCCGCGATCGCCAAACGTGCCTACAAGGAACAGCGCCCGGTGCTGGACGTGGCGCTGGAAGACAGCGGGCTCGGCGAAGCGGATCTGCGCCGTTTGCTGGATCCGGCCGCGTTGACGCGTGGTGGCATCCAGGCCGGCAGCAGTGGCGGCGGTGGCTGACCACTGTGAAGCGTGTGCGGATGTAGGAGCGCACCTGGGCGCGATGAAGCCTTCCCGATAAGGCCCCATCGCGCACCAGCGCGCTGCTACACGGTCTCGCGCCAATCTACTGATTTGCGCGGACTTGGCCAGCGACTCAGTGCCGCTCGGCCTGGATGTTGCCAAAGCTTTCGCGATACGGTTGCAGCGACGGAATCTCATCCAGCAATTGGCTGCTGAGCGTCTGGATCTCGGGTGTGGCGGTCAGCTTGATCGACTTGTATTCCGGGTCCGGGCCGGCGTCGTTGACCGCCTGCTGGCGCAGCATCTGCAGGTGCCCGAACAGCAGTTGCAGCTTGGCGCGGGTCGGCTCCTTCTGCGGTAGCGCGATATCGTCGATCTTGAGGGTGCCGTCCGGGGTGATCTCCGCGTTGGCGGCAGGCGGGCGACGGATCATCACCGACTGCGTGGTGATGGCGACGCGCGGCTTACCACGTTCGGCACGCCGGGACGACTGATCGCCGCAGGCGGCGAGTGTGCACAGCAACAGCGCCATGCAGAGCATCACGAACTTGTTCATGGGATCGGTGGGTCGAGGGGAGCGCACTAGTGTAAATCCCGCCGCGGTCTACGGGTGCCGGCGCGGGTGGTCGGCAGAGCTAACAAAACGTCGCAGGGGTGCGCCAACCAGCGGTTGCAACACGATCATCGTGCGCCGCTGACGGATTGCATGTTCACCCGTGCGCAGAGTGCCGGCCAGTGGCTGCCGCGATGTCCGACCAGGCCGATGCAGGGCCGCAAGCACGACGGCGAACGCCGCGGAGCCGAGCCCTGCCTCAATCCGCTCGCCGCCCTCAATCGCGGCAGTCGGCAACATCCTTCTGGGTGAGATTGGCATAGGGTCCAAATTCGGGCACGGCACGGGTTGCGGCATCCTGCGCGCCGCGTAACTTGTCCAGCTGATCGCAGATCAGCATGGTCTTCTGTTTGAAGGTCTCCGCTTCGGCTTCGATCTTGTCGCCGATCTGGTCCGTGTTGCCGCTCAGCACGCCTTTGAGCGCTTCACCGGCGGCATGCGCGCCGAATGCCGCACCCTGCGTACCGATATCGATGCCCTTGGCCGCAACGCCCTGGATCTGCGCGTAGTAATTGCGCATCGCCTGATGCTGCATGTCGTTCAAGTTCACCGGTTTACCGTCGATGCTGAGCGCACCGTCGGCACTGATGGTCGCCGCGGGCAAGCCGCTGCGCTTGAGCGTCACGCTCTTGCCGTTGAAGGTCACGCCGCCGCTGTCGTTCTCGCCCGACACCACCACCTTCGGCTCGGACTTGCCGCAGCCCACCAGCAACGCGCTGGCCATTACCGCAGAAATAAGCAGTTTCATAAGCTATCCCCCAAATGAAGAGTTACTTGTCCGCCGGCACGCGCGTGGCGCCGACCACATCGCTGGCGCTGATGTCGCCGCTGCCCTTGCGCACAAGGCTGACATCGCCACTGACCTTGCGCACATGGATCGAGCCGGAGCTGATCGCCTCGACCCGAACGCTTCCCTGCACGTCCTCGATCTCCACCTCGCCCGACCCCACGGTGCCGACGGTGACGTTGCCTGCCACGTCGCGCAGTTTGACGTCGCCGGAGCCGACCGTACCGACGTCGGTTGCGCCATGGATCTGCTTTGCCTTCAGATCGCCCGAGCCCACCGCCAGCACACGCAGCGCACCGATATCCTCCAGCTCGATGTCGCCGGAGCCCACCTTGGCGGTGACACGTCCCTTGCTGCGGCGGACGGTCATATCGCCCGAACCGACATCGGCGCTGACGGATGCGGCACCGGTGATCTCGGCATCACCGGAACCCACATCGAACTGCACCAGCAGGGTGTTCGGCACGCTGCCGCGCAGGTCCAGATACGAATAGTTTTCGCCGATGGACATGCGGATCAGGCGGTCTTCGGCCAGGGTCACCACCAGCTTGTCGCCGACCCGCTTCTGGGTCACGGTCAGGTGCTTGAGCAGTTCGGCCTTGGCCGCACAGGCGCGGCCTTGCAGGCGTCCGCCGGTACCGGGCGCGGCGTCCACACGCAGGTCGTTGGAGGCGACTTCGAACAACACCGACTTCACTCCCGCCAGTTGCAGCTCCAGGCTGCGCGGCTCGGAGTACTTGCATTGCTCTTCGGCAGCCGCGGCGCCGGGCAATGCGAACAGAAGGGCCAGGGTCAGGGGCAGGCGCATGGAATGTCCTTCAGGCTTCGGAGCGCCGGCGGCGCAGGTAGATGGAGGCGACGATCAGGGCCACACCGATGGCGGCGCCGATCCAGATGTCGGCATTGCCGTAGACGCGTGCGCTGTCGGTGTGCTGCAGGGCCCACTGCACCAGGTCGCTGGGGTTCTGCATGGCGCTGCTGTCCAGGTTGCCGCTGACCGCACGCGGCGACCAGGTGCCCGGCAGCACGCTGAGCAGGCCGCGGTAGCCGACGATGTACCAGATCCAGCCGATCGGCAGCGACACGCCAGGCATCGCCGCAAGGATGCTCAGCATTACGCAGGCCAGCAGCGGGAACAGCACCGCCCACAGGAATGGCTTGCTCGAGGCCCAAGCGGAGCAGAACATCAGCCAGCCGATGGTGGGCAACGACCACAGCAGGCTCATCGGCACGGTCTTGAGCAGCAACCACAGTAGCGCGAACGGATGCGAGTGCGTGGCCATGGCCCAGGGGCTGGGCGCACCGGCGATCAACGCGCCGCCGATGGCGATCAGCCACAGCGCCAGCCCCACCACCAGACCGATCGCAATGGCGATCAGCGGCGCCAGCAACAGCGCCCAGGCGGCCTTGGACAGCACGGTCTGCACGTCGGAGACCGGCAGCGATTTCCAGAACAGCACGCTGCGGTCGCGGCGGTCGTCGTACAGGCTGCCCAGCGCATAGAAGAACACCACGAAGGCCAGTACGACCGAGGCGATGCCGATCCCGCCCAGCAGCAGGCCGTCGCCCACTTGGCCCAGGGTGCGGGTGTACTCGGCCATGTCGTCCAGGTTGACGCTGTCGCCGACCATGTTGCGGCGCGCCGTGATCGCACCGATCACCGCGCCCAGCAGCGCGAAGAACACCGCAATGCCGCCGGTGATCACCTGCGCCCACACGAAGCCGCCACGGTGTTCCCAGTATTCGCGTTTGAGCAGCCAGCCGAAGGTGCGGGCAGGCGATGCGTGGTTGGTCATGGCATTCATGCGTAGGTCCCCTTCATGACGGCAACAAACAGGTCGGCCAGGCCGGGATTGCGGGTTTCTCCAAAGCCGGCGAGCTGCGCTTTGGGCACGCCGTCGAACAACATCACCGTCTTGCCGAAGGGCAGGGCGCGTTCGTCGATCGGCCTCAATGTTCGCGCGGCGTCGAGGTGCTCGGTACCGACCAGTACTTCGGTGTAGCGCTGCGCCACGTCTTCCATGTCGGCAGTCAGCACGATGCGGCCGTCGCGGATGAACATCACATCGGTGAGGATGTGTTCGATCTCCTCGACCTGGTGCGTGGTGACGATGATGGTCTTCTGCTCGTCGAAGTAATCCTCCAGCAGGCGCTGGTAGAACTGCTTGCGGTAGAGGATGTCCAGGCCCAGGGTGGGCTCGTCCAGCACCAGGATGCGTGCGTCGATGGCCATCACCAGCGCCAGGTGCAGCTGCACGATCATGCCCTTGGACAATTCGCGCACCCGCGACTTGCGGTTGAGCTGGGTGTTGGCCAGGAAGCGCTCGCACTTTGCGCGATCGAAGCGCGGATGCACGCCGGCGACGAAATCAATCGCCTCACCAACCCGCAGCCAGCGTGGCAGCACCGCCACGTCGGCGATAAAGCAGACCTCGTTCATCAGCGCGTTGCGCTGGGTGCGCGGGTCCAAGCCCAGCACGCGCAGCTCGCCGTCGAAGTCGGTCAGGCCCAGTACCGCCTTCAGTGCGGTGGTCTTGCCGGCGCCGTTGGGGCCGATCAGGCCGACGATGCGGCCGGCGGCGATGGTGAAACTGGTGTTGTCCAGCGCCAGGCGGTGTTTGTAGGCCTTGCGCAGGCCGCGGGCGTCGACGACATGGTCGGTGGAGACGGCGGTCATGGTGTTTTCCCCTGTGGCAACAGATCGTCGATGGACAGGCCCAGGCGCTGGATGCGTTCCAGCACCGCCGGCCATTCTTCATTCAAGAAACGCTCGCGTTCGCTGCCGCGCAGCTTCTGTGCGGCTTCCGGGGTCATGAACATGCCCAGGCCGCGGCGTTTTTCCACCAGGTTCTCGTCGGCCAGTTCCTGATAGGCGCGCGAGACGGTGATCGGATTCAATTGATAGTCCGCCGCCACCTGGCGCACCGAGGGCAGGGCATCGCCCGGCTTGAGGATTCCATCGAGCATCATGGCAATGACCCGTTCCTTGAGTTGGCGGTAGATGGGAGCGCCGTCGCTCCATTGGATGTCGTTCATGATCAGCTCCGTGGGCGCAGGACCTGCGCGAAGGAGAAATAGGGCATCGACAGCGAGGCGCGCGGATGCCGGCCAGGCCGGGCGCGCGCTTCGGGGGGAGTTGTCGCATTTTCCGTAACCGCTTCCGACACGCCATAATCGGCGCCGGACTCCGTCACCTGACTGGAAGCGGCTCCCAGCCAACCAATGGCAAACAGGGTGCTGCCGAACAGCAACAGCGGAACTGGTCGCGTGACACGTGTGCTGTTCATGCTTTCCCCCTGCGTTGGATGACTGGTGTTGTATTCAACTATAACACCGACACGCAGGCAGTCAACTGTCTGTCACACCCAACTGATGGCACCCCGCCAAATTCGGGATGCCGATCCCTCGCCGAGGCCTTGCCCATGTTGCTAAAACGTCTGTTAGTGGTTGTATTTGCTGGATTTTTCGCGGGCTCGGCGCTGGCCGCCGGCGCTGCGCTGCTGGATCTGGACTACCGCCCGCTCGCCGGAAAGGCGCCAATCAACCTGAACCGCAGTTACGGTGGCAAGGTGGTGATGGTGGTCAACACCGCCAGCAAGTGCGGCTACACCCCGCAGTACGAAGGCCTGGAAGCGCTCAACAAGCGCTACGCCAGCCGTGGGTTTGCGGTGTTGGGCTTTCCGTCGAACGATTTTCAGGGGCAGGAGCCCGGATCCGAGAAACAGATCCAGGAATTCTGCACGCTGACCTATGGCGTCAAGTTCCCGATGTTCGAGAAGGTGCATGTGCTTGGCAAGGAGGCCACGCCGTTGTACCAGCGGCTGACCCAGGCGACGGGCGTGGCGCCGGGGTGGAACTTCCACAAGTATCTGATTGGTCGCGATGGGCGCGTGGTGGCGCAGTTCCCCAGCAAGATCAAACCGGACGATCCGCGCGTTGTGTCGGCGATCGAACGCGAGCTCAATGCGCCCTCGCGCTGAGCACGGCTCTCGCAACGCCGCGTGCGCATGCGACAATGCGTGTTCAGCGCCGTCGGCGGCGTGTCTTTTCACTTTCGGGAAGTGCATCGAATGAAGATGGGAAAGCGCGGCGCGGCGGCGTCGCTACTGATGGTGGCAATGGCGGCTTCGGTGCCGGCGATGTCGCAGCAACCGGCCGCAGCGGCCACCAAGGAGAAGCCAGTTTTGAATGCATCGTCTGAGAAAAGCACGCGCGACAACGTCAGCTACGCCATCGGTATGGACGTGGCCCGCTCGTTCGAGCCGATCGCCCAGGACATCGATCTGAGCGCCATGCAACGCGCCATCGAAAATGCATTCAAGGGTGGTAAGCCGCTGTTGTCCGACGAGCAGACCCAGGCCACCGATACCGCCCTGCGCACCGCGCTGGCGGCCCGTAACGGCCAGCAGGTGCCGGGCATGGCGCCGGGTTCCGCGCCGGCTGCCCCGTCCAAGGAAAACGTCGGCCTGATGCTCGGCGACCGTGCAGTCGGTCCGTCGCTGGCCGGCATCAAGGACGAGATCGATCTGTCGATCCTGATGGAAGCGGTGCGTACCGTGTTCGCCAAGGGCACCACGCGCCTGACCCAGCAGGAAGCGGCCGCCACCATGCAGGCGTTCGCCTCGGCCAAGCAGGGCGCTGCCGGTGCCAAGAATCGCGAAGAAGGCAATGCCTTCCTTGCCAAGAACAAGACCGAGAAGGGCGTGATCACCACCGCATCCGGCCTGCAGTACATGGTGCTGCGCCAGGGCAGCGGTGAGCGCCCGATGCGGACCAACAAGGTGCGCGTCAATTACGAAGGCAAGCTGCTCAATGGGCAGGTGTTCGATAGTTCCTACCAGCGCGGCCAGCCGGCCGAGTTCGGCCTGGATCAGGTCATTCCCGGCTGGACCGAGGGCGTCGCGTTGATGCCGGTCGGTTCGAAGTATCGGTTCTGGATTCCATCCAACTTGGCCTATGGCCCGAACGGCACGCAGGGTGGGCCGATCGGACCGGACGCAACCTTGACGTTCGATGTCGAACTGATGGGCATCCTTCCCTGATCTGTCGCAGGACTTCCGTACCCATGCGCGTTGCGATCTCTGGTGCCGGCGACGTTGGTCCAGCACCGACGACGTGCGTGCTGCGTCCAGCCGTTGTCTGATGGCGCAGCCCTGGGAAGCCGGTGCCAGCGTGCGAGCCTCCGACCCGGAGGCCACTCGTGAAGCCAGGCGCATCTTCGGCGGGCGCGATGACCTGACCTTCTGCGACGAAGCGTTCGCGGCACCGGAAGGCGCCCACGCGTTGGTTCTGGTCACCGGATGGAAGCAGCTCCGCAGCCCGGATTTCGGCAAGATCAGGCAGGCAGTGAAGGACAAGGTCGTGTTCGACGGCCGCAACCTGTATGACCGGCAAGAGATCGAAGCCGCTGGTCTGGCTTACTACGCTATCGGACGAGGCCGTTCGTTACATGCATGAGCAACTCTCGCCGCGCGACCAGGACCTGGAAGCGCGATTGGTGGAACTGGAAACGCGCCTGTCCTTTCAGGAGCAGGCGCTCAACGAACTGAGTGAAGCGCTTGCGGATGCCCGTTTGACTGGTGCCCGCAATGCCGAACTGATCCGCCACCTGCTCGAGGATCTGGGCAAGGTGCGCTCCACGTTGTTTGCCGATGCGGCGGATGAACCGCCGCCTCCGCACTATTAATTGCAGATTGCCGCCGCCATGAGCGATACCCTACGTGACCAGCTGCTTGGCCTGGGCTTCAAGTCCGCGCCCAAGCCAGAACGCAAACCCGACGCGCGGCCTGCCGCGCGTCCGCACGGCAAGGGCGGCAAGCCCGCACCCGGCGGCCACCGGCCGGATGGCCAGGGCAGGGGGCCTCAGCGGTCGTCTGCCGCCGCGGCCACCGATGGCAGCGGCGAACGCAAGCACGGAGGCAGGCCCGATCGTCGTAACGACGGCCGGCCGGCGGGGTCGCCACGTCCGCCCCAGGCCGACGCAGGCCGGCGCGGTCCCAGGCCGCCGCGCACGCGCGAAGACATCGATCTGGCCAAGGCCTATGCGATCCGTGCGCAGCGCGAGAAGGACGAACGCATCGAAGCCGAACGTATCAAGCAGGAAGAAGCGCGCCTGCGCCGCGAAGCCAAGGCCAAGCTGGAAGAACTGCTCAAGGACAAGGGACTGAATCACGCCGATGCCGACATTGCCCGGCATTTTCCGTACGGCGGCAAGATCAAGCGCATCTATGTCACCGCCGACCAGCTCAAGGCACTCAACGCCGGCGAGCTCGGCGTGTTGCAGCTCAACGGGCGCTATCTGCTGGTGACGGCCGAAGTGCTGGCCGAAGCCGAGGCGGTGTTCGCGCCATCGGTCGCCCTGAAGGTGGACCCGAACGCACCTGCGGGCGAGGATCCCTATGCCGATCCCAAGTACCAGGTGCCTGACGATCTGGTCTGGTAAGGCGGCATCACGTGGCTGTCTTGAAAGGGCACCTGAGGGTGCCCTTTTTGTTGGCGGGCGAGCTTGCCAATGGTTGCGACTGGGCAGGGCGGCGGGATGCTGACCCACCGGATCGGGCCTGCCTGCCGGCCCGGCGATCGTCAGTGCCGGAGCAGTTGCTGGTTGACGTCGGCGCGTGTCGGCTAGTGCGCCTGTTGTAGCTGTCGCCGCAGCGTGCTGTTTTGCCGCGCCACGGCCTGCCACGCGTACAACGCTGGCTGCGCCGCTGGCGAGAGCGGCGCGGTATACAAACCGGTCACGGCCGGCGCGGCACCATGCGCGCCGTTGCTGGTCGACGCAGCCATCCCGATGACTTGCTGCGTTGTCGCTCACTTCCTGCCGATGGTGCCACCCATGTCCGTGTTTTCTGTTCCCGCGCAATTGCGTGCCGATGCACCGTCGGTGCCGGCGTCTTCCTTCGTGAGCGAGAGGTTGCAGCTGCGCGCAGGGCGACCTCTGCTGTTGGCCGGGGCGCTGCTGGTGTTGTGCCTGAGCAGCCGGCCGGCAGCGGCGCAGGCGGAGGATCCACCGGCGTTCGACCGGCCCGGCATCCCGTTTGCCGCCGAGGTGTTGCAGCCCGGCGCATTCGCCTGGGAGCAGGGTTTGCCGGATGCGAGCACCGATCGCACCGATGGCCAGCGGACCACGCTGTACACCGCCGACACCGTGCTGCGTCTGGGCCTGTCGCAACAGGTGGAGCTGCAACTGGGCAGCGACAGCTACAACTGGCAGCACGGGGGCGGCCAACGCGTGCGCGGCGGTGGCGATAGCCGCATCGGCTTGAAGGTGGCCCTGCCATCGCGCTCCGACAGTTTTCACTGGGCGGCGCTGGGCACCTACAGCGTGCCGACGGGCAGCCCGGCCTTCAGCGACGGCTATGCCCGCGAACTCGGCGTCACCGCCTCCTGGGACCTCGCGCAGCAGCGTGCGTTTGCCCTGTACGTCAACTACGCGCGCGACGACGACGGCCACACCTGGACCTTTGCGCCCAATTACACGTTTTTTTCCGGCGAGCATTTCAGCAGCTACGTGGAAGCCGGGTTCGATACCGGCAGCGCGCATTCGCGTGTGGCGGGTGCGGGCGGCGCCTGGCAACTGCCGCACGCGATGCAGCTGGATGTCTCGGTGCTACGGGGGTTGACCTCGGAGAGCGCCGACTGGCAGGGCGGAATTGGCTTGTCGATCGCATTTCAGTAACGACTGTCGGTGAGCCAGGCGTCTGCGTCGTGCTGCCCGGATGACGCTAGCCGCGTGTTGCGTGGCTGCCAGTGGTGGCCCGAACGGTCGTGGCGGCATCGCAATGCGGGGCTGCATTCTCGAGCTGGCGGTGGCGGTCAGAAAGTTCTAGATGCCGGGGGTGCGCAAGGCGGAGACGGCGTCACGTTGGCGGCAGCCGATCTTGCGGCAACGACCCGTGCGCTGCTTAACCGCCCCGATCGACCAGTTGGCACGCACTGAATGGGCTATCCAGCCCGATTTGTTGCACTGCCGCATGCATTGAGAACAAGGAAAAGGCCTAATTGGATCGATCCAATGAACGCCACGGGCATGCGCATTTCTCTCAACGCCAGGTCTGCAACTTGACGCGTGCCACGCCCACATCCGCAATGGAAGAGGACGGCGACGCGCGCCGTCTGCGCCGTGGCGCAGTGACGTTGCGCGATATCGCGGTCGCCATCGGTGTGTCGCGTGCCACCGTCTCGCTGGTACTGCGTGGCAGCCCGTTGGTGCATGCAAGCACGCGGGCACGTGTCGAGGCCGAGCTGGATCGACAGAACTATGTGTACAACCGCGCCGCCGCCAATCTGCGCCGGCGCACCTCGTCCAGCATCGCGTTGGTCATCAACGACCTGTCCAATCCATTTTTTGCCGAGTTCGCCGCAGGCGTCGATGAAGCGCTGGGCGCGGCCGGCTATGTGACGCTGCTGGGCAGCACCGGTGAATCGACGCAGCGCCAGCAGGCGGTGCTGACCTCGTTGATGGAGCACACGCCGGCCGGAATCATCCTGTCGCCGGCCGAAGGCAGCCAGGCGCAGGCGCTGACCCAGGTGCTCGGCCGCCAGCGCAACGTCGTGCTGTTCAACCGTGAAGTGGAGGGTGCCGGCTGGGATCTGCTGGCGCTCGACAACGAGCAGGGCGCGTTTCTGGCCTGCATGCACCTCATCGCGCAAGGTCACCGGCACATCGCGTTCTTCGGTGGCCATGCCGAATCCAGTTCGTGCCGTCAGCGCCGTGCCGGCTACACGCGTGCAATGACGGATGCGGGGCTGGCCGTGCAGTACGTCGAGTCGGCACCCAATCGCCAGGATGCCGCGCTGTGTGGCGCACGCATGTTGGGCAGTGCGGGCCAGCGCGTGAGTGCGGCGGTCTGCTACAACGACAGCGTGGCGCTGGGCCTGATGGCCGCGCTGGCGATGCAGGGCCGTGTGCCCGGCCGCGATTTTGCGGTGACCGGCTTCGACGATATCGCCGAAGCCGCGTTGTTCACCCCGGCCCTGACCACGCTGGCCGCCGACCCCCGCGCGCGTGGCCGGCAGGCCGCGCAACTGGTGCTGCAGCGTATCGGCAGCCCTGAACTGGCGGCGCAACGGCTCACCGCCGCCGTCGCCTTGAAGATCCGTGCAAGCAGTGCATGCGCGCCGACCGCAGCGCCTGCGCCGCAACGCGCAAGCCATTCCCCCAACCGTTCCCCCACCAAGGCCTCAGGCCGCTGACCAGGCAACTCCTATGGTTTCCCTTTCCACGCAATCCACTGTGCCAAGCGGCAACAAGGCGCCCGTCAACAACGGCGTCGCGTTGTCGGTGGTTACCACGATCTTCTTCATGTGGGGCTTTCTCACCTGCCTCAACGACATCCTGATCCCGCACCTCAAAGCGGTGTTCGAGCTCAACTTCGCCCAGGCGATGCTGGTGCAGTTCACCTTCTTCGGTGCGTATTTCCTGATGTCGCTGCCGGCCGGTTGGCTGGTGAACCGGTTGGGCTACAAGCAGGGCATCGTGGCAGGACTTGCGGTGGCGGCAGTTGGAGCGCTGGGCTTCTGGCCGGCGGCAGAATTGCGGGTGTATGGCGCATTTCTGGGCGCATTGTTCGTGCTGGCCACCGGCATCACCATCCTGCAGGTGGCGGCCAACCCGTACGTGGCATTGCTGGGGCCCGAGCGCAGCGCGTCCAGCCGTCTGACCCTGGCGCAGGCGCTCAACTCGTTGGGGACGGCGATCGCGCCGCTGTTGGGTGGCTGGTTGATCCTGTCCAACACGGTGATGAGCGGCGACCAGCTCAAGGCACTGCCGCAGGCCGAGCAGCTGGCCTATCGCGTGCAGGAAGCGCAGGCTGTGCAAGGGCCCTATATCGGCCTGGGCGTGGTGCTGTTCCTGCTGGCGATCTTCGTGTTTCTGTTCCGTCTGCCGGCACTGACCGATGCAGGCGCACAGAAAGACCAAAGCACGCATAGCCTGCGCGATGCCTTGCGTCACCCGCATGTGCGCTTCGGGGTGCTGGCGATCTTTTTCTATGTCGGCGCAGAAGTGGCGATCGGCAGCCTGATGGTCAATTACTTCTCGTTGCCGGAGATCGGCGGTTTCACCGAGCGCGAAGCGACCAAGTACGTCTCGGCCTACTGGACGCTTGCGATGATCGGCCGTTTCATCGGCTCGGCACTGCTGGCCAAACTGTCGCCCCGCGTCCTGTTGTCGGCGTTCGCGGCGATCAATGCACTGCTGCTGGGCGCCACCATGGTCAGCGGCGGCATGCTGGCGGTGTACGCACTGGTGGCGATCGGCCTGTTCAACTCGATCATGTTCCCGACCATCTTCACCCTGGGCATCGAGCGCCTCGGCCCGCTGACCGGGCGTGCGTCGAGCCTGTTGATCATGGCCATTGTCGGCGGTGCGATCGTGCCGTATCTGCAGGGCCTGCTCGCAGACCGGATCGGCCTGCATGAGTCGTTCGTGCTGCCGCTGGTGTGCTACCTGTACATCGTGTTCTACGGTATCTGGGGCTCGCGTCTGCGTGGCGCATTGGCGGAGGCGCACGCATGAGCGCTGCCAAGAACCAGGTGATCTGCTTCGGCGAAGCCTTGATCGACATGCTGGCCCTGCCACAGGCTGGCAGCGACGACGCGCGCACGTTTGCGCAATATGCGGGCGGCGCACCGGCCAACGTGGCTGTCGCTGTCGCCAAGCTCGGCGGTGCGTCCAATTTTGTCGGCATGCTCGGGCGCGACATGTTCGGCGACTTCCTGCTGCAGAGCCTGCAGCAGGCCGGTGTGGCCACCGGCGGCATCGTGCGCACCGATCAGGCCAAGACGGCGCTGGCGTTCGTCGCGTTGGACGAGGCCGGCGAGCGCAGTTTCAGTTTCTACCGGCCGCCTGCAGCGGATCTGCTGTTCCGTCCCGAACATTTTGCTGCCGATGGCTTCGCGCAGGCGGCGGTGCTGCATGTGTGCTCCAACAGCATGACCGAGCCGGAGATTGCGCAATGCACGCTGGACGGCATGCGCCGCGCGCGCGCCGATGGTGCCATCGTCAGCCTCGATCTCAACCTGCGCCCGATGCTGTGGCCGCAGGACGTGAACCCGGCGCCGGTGCTGTGGGAGGCGCTGGCCCTGGCCGATGTGGTCAAGCTTTCGCGCGAAGAGCTCGACTATCTGGCCGGCACGCTGGACAGCGATGCCAGCGCAGTGACGCAGAAGCTGTGGCAGGGCAACGCGACCTGGCTGCTGGTCACCGATGGTGGCGGCCCGGTGCACTGGCAGACCCGCACCGATTCCGGCCAGGTGCCGGCGTTCACCGTGCAGGTGCGCGATAGCACTGCTGCGGGCGATGCGTTCGTGGGTGGGCTGCTGTTCCAGCTGGCTGCGCGCGGCACCACGCTGGCGCAATTGTGCGGCGATACCTCGGCGATGACCGAGGTGATCCGGTTCGCTGCCGCCGTCGGCGCATTGGCGGTCACGCGCAAGGGCGCGTTCGCTGCGATGCCCGGTATCGATGACGTCCATTCTCTGATCCAGGAACAAGCATGAGCCCGTTGCCCGCATCCCCCGCACCCGATTTCCGCTCGGCCGATGTCCTGCGCCAGCACATCGCCGACACCATGGCGTTCTATCACCCGCGCGCGATCGACCCGGCCGGTGGCTTCTTTCAGTATTTCCGCGATGACGGCTCCATCTACGACGCCGGGCACCGGCATCTGGTGAGTAGCACGCGCTTCGTCTTCAACTACGCGATGGCCTACCGCGAGTTCGGCAACGCCGAGTACCTGGAGGCGGTGCGCCACGGCCTGGATTACCTGCGCAACGTGCATCGCAATGCGGCGACCGGCGGCTATGCCTGGACCTTGCGCGATGGCGTGGTGGAAGACGACATGAACCACTGCTACGGCGTTGCATTCGTGCTGCTGGCGTATTCGTGCGGGCTGAAGGCCGGCATCGCCGAAGCCCGCACGTGGATGGACGAAACCTGGCAGCTGCTGGAGAAGTATTTCTGGGAGCCGGAATTTGGCTTGTACCGCGATGAAGCCGACGCCCACTTCAATTTCACCACGTATCGCGGCCAGAACGCCAACATGCATATGTGCGAGGCGATGATCGCCGCGTATGAGGCCAGTGGCGAGCAACGTTATCTCGACCGTGCGCTGCAGTTGGCCGACAACATGACGCGCCGTCAGGCCGCCAAGGCCGATGGCCTGGTGTGGGAGCACTACGACCCGCAGTGGAACATCGATTGGGATTACAACCGCGATGACCCCAAGCACCTGTTCCGCCCCTGGGGCTTCCAGCCAGGCCATCAGACCGAATGGGCCAAGCTGCTGATGCTGCTGGACCGCTACGCGCCGGCCGACTGGTTGTTGCCGACCGCGCAACACCTGTTCGATGTGGCGGTGGAACGCTCCTGGGATGCCCAACGCGGCGGGCTGTATTACGGCTTCGCACCGGACGGGCAGGTCTGCGATGACGACAAGTACTTCTGGGTGCAGGCCGAATCGCTCGCTGCTGCCGCATTACTGGCCCAGCGCAGTGGCGAGGATCGCTACTGGCAGTGGTACGACAAGCTGTGGGACTACTCCTGGAAGCACATGATCGATCACCGCTACGGCGCGTGGTATCGCATCCTGGACGCGGACAACCGCAAGTACAACGACGAGAAGAGCCCGGCCGGCAAGACCGATTACCACACCATGGGCGCATGCTACGAGGTTCTGAACGTGTTGCGCCCGGCTGCCTGATGTTGATGTGATCAAAGCGCCGCTGTCGAAGGTCGGCGGCCCCACGTAGAAGCGCACCCGGGCGCGACAGGGCTTTACTGGTAACGCCCTGTCGCGCCCGGGTGCGCTCCTACGGTGTTGCGGCGGACCTTACTCCGGGTCGTAATCCAGGTTCGATGCCAGCCAGCGTTCGGCCATGGCCAGCGTGATCCCCTTGCGCTTGGCGTAGTCAACGACCTGTTCCTTGCCCAGGCGCCCGACCACGAAATACTGGCTCCTGGGATGGCTGAAGTAATAGCCGGACACCGCGGCGGTAGGCAGCATCGCGAAACTTTCGGTCAGCGTCATCGTGGTGTTCTGCTCTGCATCGAGCAGGTCGAACAGCGTGCGTTTTTCGCTGTGTTCCGGGCAGGCCGGGTAACCGGGGGCAGGACGAATGCCGCGATAGCGTTCGGCGATCAAGGCGTCGTTGTCCAGGCTCTCGTCGTCCGCATAGCCCCAGAACTCGGTGCGCACGCGCTGATGCAAGCGCTCTGCCAGTGCTTCGGCCAGGCGATCGGCCAGCGCCTTGAGCAGGATCGCATTGTAGTCGTCGTGCGCGGCTTCAAAGCGGGCCACATGCGGGTCGATGCCGATGCCCGCGGTGACCGCGAAGGCCCCGATCCAGTCCTGCACACCGCTGTCCTTGGGCGCGATGAAATCGGCCAGGCAGAAATCCGGGCGGTCGATGGGTTTGTCGACTTGCTGGCGCAAGAAATGCAGGGAATGGGGAATGGAGAATCGGGAATGGTCGAGCGCGGGAGCATCGCTTTGCGATTCCCGACTCCCGATTCCCGATTCCGCCGGTTCGGTCAGGACGACGACGTCGTCGCCCACGCTATTGGCCGGCCATAGCCCAAACACGGCCTTCGCCGTCAGCCACTTCTCGTCGACGATCTGCTTGAGCATGCGGCGTGCGTCGCGATACAGCTCGCTGGCCTGGGTGCCGACGATCTCGTCGCTGAGGATGGCCGGGAACTTGCCGGCCAGCTCCCAGGCCTGGAAGAACGGGGTCCAGTCGATCAGCTCGACCAACTCCTGCAGCGGGTAGTCGTCGAAAACGTGCAGGCCCGGCTGGCGTGGCGCGGGCGGCACGTAGCTGTCCCATCCGCCATCGAAGCGTTGCGCACGTGCCTTTTCCAGCGACACCAGTCGCTTGGCATCGCCACGGTTGCGATGGCGGGCACGGATCTCGGCGTAGTCGGCGTCATTGGCGGCCACGAACGCCTGACGCAGGTCGCGCGAGATCAGCGATTGCGCAACGCCGACCGCACGCGAGGCATCTTTGACCCACACGGTGGGCGCGGTGTAGTGCGGGTCGATCTTCAGCGCGGTATGCGCGCGCGAGGTGGTGGCACCGCCGATCAAGAGCGGGATCTCGAACCCCTGGCGCTGCATCTCGCGCGCCACATGCGACATCTCTTCCAGCGACGGCGTGATCAGGCCCGACAGACCGATCAGGTCGGCATTTTCTGCGCGTGCACGATCCAGGATCACCTGCGCCGACACCATCACGCCCAGGTCCACCACATCGAAGTTGTTGCAGGCCAACACCACGCCGACAATGTTCTTGCCGATGTCGTGCACGTCGCCCTTGACGGTGGCCATGATGATCTTGCCATTGGACCTGCCGACATCGCCGGTGCGCAGTTTTTCCGCTTCGATGTAGGGCAACAGATACGCCACGGCCTTCTTCATTACGCGTGCGGACTTGACCACCTGCGGCAGGAACATCTTGCCGGCGCCAAACAGGTCGCCGACCACGTTCATGCCGTCCATCAGCGGGCCTTCGATCACATCCAGCGGGCGGGTGGACTGCTGACGCGCTTCTTCGGTATCGGTGTCCACGTATGCATCGATGCCGTGCACCAATGCATGCGCCAGGCGCGCGCGTACCGGCTTGTCGCGCCAGGCCAGGTCTTCGGTTTTCGCCGCACCCTTGGTGCCCTTGTAACGCTCGGCGATCTCCAGCAGGCGCTCGGTGCCGTCCTTGCGCCGGTTGAGGATGACATCCTCCACGCGCTCGCGTAGCTCAGGGTCCAGGTTGTCGTAGATCGGCATGCCGCCGGCATTGACGATGCCCATGTCCATGCCGGCCTTGATCGCATGGAACAGGAACACCGAGTGAATGGCCTGGCGCACGCTTTCGTTGCCGCGGAACGAGAACGACACATTCGACACGCCGCCGGAGATATGGCAGTGCGGCAACGTGCGTTTGATTTCACGGGTGGCTTCGATGAAGTCCACTGCGTAGTTGTCGTGTTCTTCGATGCCGGTGGCGACGGCAAAGATGTTCGGGTCGAAGATGATGTCTTCCGGCGGGAAGCCGACCTGCTCGGTCAGCACCTTGTAGGCACGCGTGCAGATTTCCACCTTGCGTGCGCAGGTGTCTGCCTGGCCCACCTCATCGAAGGCCATCACCACCGCGGCGGCGCCATAGCGCAGCACCTTGCGTGCCTGCTCGATGAAGACCGCTTCGCCTTCCTTGAGCGAGATCGAATTGACCACGCTCTTGCCTTGCAGGCATTTCAGGCCTGCTTCGATTACCGTCCACTTGGACGAATCGACCATCACCGGGATGCGCGCGATATCCGGTTCGGACATGATCAGATTGAGAAAGCGGGTCATCGCCTTCTCGGAATCGATCAGGCCCTCGTCCATGTTGACGTCGAGGATCTGCGCACCATTGGCCACCTGCTGGCGCGCCACCTCCACCGCTTCTTCGTAGCGCTCTTCCTTGATCAGCTTGCGGAACTGGGCGCTGCCGGTGACGTTGGTGCGCTCGCCGACGTTGATAAACAGCAGGTCAGGGGTGATGACCAGCGGTTCCAGGCCGGACAGGCGGGTGTAGCGGGGAGTGCTCATGCAAGGCCCTGCTGGAGGTTGGCGCCGCGATCAGTCTGGGTGTGTTGGTGCTTATGACCAGATGAGGGAACGCGGTGGAAGGCGGCCCTCATCCGGCGCTGCGCGCCACCTTCTCCCGCAGGCGGGAGAAGGGCAAGGCGCGGCGCGTGGAGTGTCGTTGTGGCAGGCCCCGCCATGCTGTGTCTTTCTTCCGCCAGCGGGAGAAGGGTCGGGCGCGGCGCATGGAGTGTCGTTGTGCCAAGCCCCGCCATGCTGTGTCCTTCTCCCGCCTGCGGGAGAAGGTGCCCGAAGGGCGGATGAGGGCACGCCTGCCGCATCACGCCGCCAGCTCCTGCGCGCCAGGCAATTGCCGCGGTGGCAGATCGGCCACCGCTTCGGCGATGGCGCGGATGTGATCGGGCGAGGTGCCGCAGCAGCCGCCGACCAGGTTGAGCAGGCCGGCCTGCGCGAATTCGCGCAAGGTGTGCGCCATCTCTTCCGGCGTTTCGTCGTACTCGCCGAATGCATTCGGCAAGCCGGCATTGGGGTGCGCGCTGACGTAGGCATCGGCAATCCGCGCCAGCGTCTCCACATGCGGGCGCAGGTCCTTTGCGCCGAGCGCGCAGTTCAGTCCCACCGACAGCGGCCGGCCATGCGCAACCGACGCATAGAACGCCTCGGCCGTCTGGCCGGACAAGGTGCGGCCGGAGGCGTCGGTGATGGTGCCGGAGATCATCACCGGCAAGCGCCCGCCGCGTGCCTCGAAGACTTCCTCGATCGCGTACAGCGCGGCCTTGGCATTGAGCGTGTCGAAGATGGTTTCCACCATCAGGGTGTCGGCGCCGCCGTCGATCAGGCCTTCGATCGCCTCGCGGTAGGTCTGCCGCAGCGCATCGAAGCTGGTATTGCGATACCCCGGGTCGTTGACGTCCGGGCTGATCGACGCGGTGCGGCTGGTGGGGCCGAGCACGCCGATGACAAAGCGCGGCTTGTGCGGTGTCAGCGCCTCGACGGCATCGCAGCATGCGCGCGCCACCTGCGCGCCGGCCTTGTTCAATTCGTACACCAGATGTTCCAGGTGATAGTCGGCCTGGCTCACCGAGGTGGCGTTGAAGGTGTTGGTTTCCAGCAGGTCGGCACCGGCGTCCAGATAGGCGCGGTGAATGCCGGCAATGATCTCCGGGCGCGTCAGCAGCAGGAGATCATTGTTGCCTTTCAGGTCATGCCCGTCCGGCGCGTGCGCGTGATCGCATCCCGGGCCATGCACGTGCGTGCTGTCGTAGCCGTCGGCAAAACGTGTGCCGCGGTAATCCGGTTCCTGCAGGTCGTGGCGCTGGATCATGGTGCCCATCGCACCGTCGATGATGAGGATGCGTGCGCGCAATGCGTCCGTCAGCGAGGCAGCGCGCTCGGGGTGCAGCCACGGCAAAGTAAACGGGATTGGGGATTCGGAAGTGGGGATGCGCGCGTGCGTCATGGTCCGGTTCTCCTCGCCGCAGTGTCTTTGTTTTCCACCAATCCCGATTCCCGATTCCCGATTCCCGATTCCCGGCTTCACCGCAATCAACGAGATCACCTCGAAATGCGGCGGACGTTTTTCGCGCGTCACCGTCTCCAGGCTGGACACCTCCAGATCCGCCTTCTCGACGAACCTGCGCAGTTCCTTGGCGGCAAAACCGAGATTGACGTGGCCGTAGGCATGTACTGCGGCGCGATGTTCGTGCTTGGCCAGGCTGCACAGCAGCAGGCGGCCCCCCGGGCGCAGCACGCGCGCCGATTCGGCCACCGCCTGCGCCGGCTTTGCGGCGTAGGTAAGCGCATGCATCAGCACCACCAGGTCGAAGCTGGCATCGGGGAACGGTAGCGCATGCATGTCGCCCTCGCGCACTTCCACGTTGCGCAGCTTGCGCAGGCGTTCGCTGGCGGCGGCGACCACGCGGGCGCTGGTGTCGATGCAGATGTAGCGGGTGGCGTGCGGGGCCACCAGTTCGGCCAGTACGCCGTCGCCGGAGGCGATGTCGAGTACGTCACCGGTTTCCAGCAGGGGCAGCGCCGTGCGCGCCAGCGCTTCCCAGGTGCGCCCGGGGGAGTAGTGGCGCTCCATGTCGCCGGCCACCGAATCGGCCCAGTTCTGGTCGGCGGCGCGGTTGGCGAGCACGGCGGCCACGCGCTCGGCATCCTGGCGCAGCAGCGGATCGTCGCTGCCGGTGCTCAGCGCCAGCCACAGCGCCCGTTGCGCCGGGTCCAGTGACACTTCGTCGAAGCGGTAGTACGCCGACACACCGGCGCGACGGTCGCGCACCAGCCCGGCTTCCTTGAGCTTGGCAAGGTGGGTGGACACGCGCGGCTGGGCCAGTCGGGTAATGGCCGACAGCTCGGCCACGGTGAGTTCTTCCTGTTCCAGCAAGGCCAGCAGGCGGACTCGGGTAGCGTCGGCGAATACTTTCAGGCGGGCCGACCAGTCTTCCAGATCCATGAATATCTCTATATCGCGATATGGAGATATTTTCGGCGGGGCGGGGTGCGGGGTCAACTACATACGCATGCGAATGGTTGTGGCTACAATGGCCGCTCAGCCAATACCCGGGAGGGGTCGAACGTGGATTTCAGCTTTACCGAAGAACAACTGATGATCCAGGACGTGGCCCGCCGGATCGCCCAGGAAAAGATCGCCCCCGGCGCCGAGCAGTTCGACCGCAGTGGCGAATTCCCGCTGGAAAACATCCAGCTGCTGGGTGAGAACGGCCTGATGGGCATCGAGGTACCGGCCGAGTACGGCGGCGCCGGCATGGACCCGATCAGCTACGCACTGGCGATGATCGAAATTGCCGCCGCCGACGGTGCGCACTCCACCATCATGTCGGTCAACAATTCGCTGTTCTGCACCGGCATCCTGAAGAACGGCACCGAGGCGCAGAAGCAGCTGTACGTGCGCGCGATTGCCGAAGGCACGCACATCGGTGCCTTTGCGCTGACCGAGCCGCAGTCTGGGTCGGACGCCTCGGCGATGCGCTGCCGCGCGGTCAGGCAGGCCGATGGCAGCTTCGTCATCAATGGCAAGAAGAGCTGGATCACCTCCGGCCCGGTGGCCAGGTACATCGTGCTGTTCGCGGTGACCGAACCGGACAAGGGCTCGCGCGGCATCACCGCGTTCATGGTCGATACCGAGCGTGCCGGCTTCCACCGCGGCAAGACCGAGCCCAAGCTCGGCATTCGCGCCTCGGCCACCTGCGAGATCGAGTTCGCCGACTACGTCGCGCAGCCTGACGAGGTGCTGGGCCAGGAGGGAGCGGGCTTCAAGACCGCGATGAGCGTGCTCGATGCCGGGCGTATCGGGATCGCGTCGCAGGCCGTGGGCATTGCGCGCGCCGCCTATGAAGCCACGCTGGCGTATGCGAAGGAGCGCAAGGCCTTCGGCGCGGCGATCGGCACTTTCCAGATGACCCAGGCCAAGATTGCCGACATGAAGTGCAAGCTGGATGCAGCCTTGTTGCTGACGCTGCGCGCGGCCTGGCTCAAGGGGCAGGGCAAGTCATTCGGCACCGAAGCGGCGGTCGCCAAGCTCACCGCCTCCGAGGCAGCGATGTGGATCACCCACCAGGCGGTGCAGATTCATGGCGGCATGGGGTATTCCAAGGAAATGCCGCTGGAGCGCTACTTCCGTGACGCCAAGATCACCGAAATTTACGAGGGCACCTCGGAGATCCAGCGTCTGGTGATCGCACGCAGCGAGACCGGCCTGCGCTGAGCGGCCTGTTCCGGCAGCGCGCCGCCGGTTGCCGACTCCATTGGCCCGAGGTGCGCAGCGCTCTATCCAGTGCTTGATTTAGGCGATTGCTTCCCGCTGCCAGGTAGGAGCGCGCTTGCGCGCGATGAAGCGTTATCGATAACGCCGCATCGCGCGCAAGCGCGCTCCTAAGCAAGCGTGAGCGGTCTGCGATCAGAGGTGTGTCGTGCCAGTGGCCTGGCGCCGACACATCACAAGGACTTCGCAGCCTTACATGGCGGTGGCTGCGTCCACGCTTGTGGTGCGCGGCGCGCGCGGATCACAATCGTGGCTTCTCCAGCCTCTGGTGCGCGCATGTTCCGGTCTTTGCACGCTGTGTTTCCTCGCCTTTCGCTATCCGCCATCGCGCTCGCGCTGGTGTGTTGGGGGCTGCTGCTGGTCTGCCCCGCAGCGAGCGCGCAGACGCCGCCGCCGTCGATCGTCCCCACCGATCGCCTGCAGGAGCCCTGGTGGGCGCAGCGGCATGCGCAGGTGCTGGAGCAGGTCAGGCAGCATCCGGAGACCAAGCTGCTGCTGATCGGCGACTCGATCACCCAGAACTACGAAAAATCCAAGGCGCCGGACGAGGACTTCCAGCCGACCTGGCAGACCTTCTACGGCAGCCGCGGCGCGCTCAATCTGGGCTTTAGCGGTGACGGCACCGAAAACGTGCTGTGGCGGCTGGCCAATGGCGAAGTCGACGGGCTGCAGCCCAAGGTCGCGCTGGTGCTGGTCGGCACCAACAACACCGGCCATCTCGGCCAAAGCGCGGAGCAGGCTCAGCTCGGCATCGACGCGGTGGTTGCCGCGCTCGAACAAAAGCTGCCGCGTACCCACATCCTGTTGTTGAGTGTGCTGCCCAGCGGTGTTTCTGCGGAGAAATCGCGTCGCGACGCGCAGGTCAACCAGAGTCTGGCAGTGCGTTACGGCGACAACCCGCGTGTGACCTACCTGGATGTGAGCGCGGTGTTTCAACGTGCCGGCACGCTGCGCACCGAGCTGTTCTACGACACGCGCTTCCATCCTGCCGCCGGTGCCCTGCATCCGGACACCCAGGGCCAACGCATGCTGGCCGAGGCGATCGAGCCCACGCTGGCGCGGCTGTTGGGGGAGGCGCCGGTCAAGCCGGTGGCCGAGCTCGGCCGCGACGTGGCGACCTCGCTGCTGCCGGTCGATTGGCTGGAACAGGACTCCTACGACTGGTACGCACGCCATCATGCCGCACTGGCTGCCGCGCGTACGCTCAAGCCGGAGGTGGTGATGATCGGCGATTCGATCACCCACTTCTGGGCGGGCCCGCCGCAAGCCACGCGCGTCAGCGGGCCGGCGTCGTGGCAGTGGTTGTATGGCAAGCGGCCGGTGCTCAACCTGGGCTTCGGCTGGGATCGCACCCAGAACGTGTTGTGGCGTATCCGCCAGGGCGAGCTCGACGGCCTGGATCCGCGCTGGGTGGTTGTGCATATCGGCACCAACAACCTCACCGGCACCGCGCAATCGCGCGCCAGCACGCCTGCCGAAGCAGCACAGGGCGTCGAAGCGGTGGTGAGCGAAGTGCGCCGTCGTCTACCCAACAGCAAGCTCATCCTGATGGCCATCATGCCGCGTGGCCGCTCTGCCGGCGATCCGCAGCGTGCTCCGATTGCCGAAACCAACCGCTTGCTGCGCACGCGGTATGCCAGCGACCCGGCGGTGCGCCTGGTCGATATCGGCCCGCAGCTGCTGCAGCCCGACGGCAGCCTGCCCGAAGCCCTGATGCCCGACGGCACCCATCCCAGCGAGGCCGGCTACCGGATCTGGGCACAGGCACTGCGCGCGGCGGGGATGACAGCAGTTCCGTGATCGAACGACCGGCAGCATGCGCGATGCGGGCGCTGCCGGCGTTGACGCGGATGACGGCAGCGAATGTATCGCCGCCCACGGGTGAGCGATTGCCACGTGGTGACGTGACGGTTGAGTGGTTGCGCTGCGCGAGGTGATTGCGATGACCATGGTCAACCGCGGTGCCGGGCCTCAGCAGAACAGCGAGCGGCGCGGCAGCGACCAGGGCCCAGCGTTTTCCGTAGCCCAAAAACCAGAAGACCCCCGATCGCTCGGAGGTCTTTTTAAACTGGTGCCCAGAAGAGGACTCGAACCTCCACGAAGTTGCCCCCGCTAGCACCTGAAGCTAGTGCGTCTACCAATTCCGCCACCTGGGCAGGTGAGCCGCGAATTTTGCAGACTCCCGGCGGGCTTGTCAACAACTTGCCTGCATCCATTGCCATGGACGGGCCGGCCTTGCCGCCCACGTCAGGACCGCAGGGGGTACCATTAGGGCAATGACAAAGAAAAACACCCCAGATTCCGATCGGCCGAGTCGCCGCAAATCCACCGGCGCAGCCGAGTCCAGCACCGCCGAGCAGCAGAAGTTGCCAGGCTGGATGCCGGACTTCCTGGTTCGCGCCGCCGCCGGTGCATCGACCAAGGCCGCCAACAAGCGCGCTGCCGATAAAGCCTCCGGCGTAGCCTCACAGCCATCGGACGCGCTGCCCATGCCGGCGGCTCCCCGCGCACCACACCCGCGCAAGAGCGGGCCTGCCGCGCCGCTGCCGGAACGTTTCCAGAACGAGGCCGCCCAGCAGAAAGGAGTCCAGGCCGGCAATGCCGGGTTCAAGGACCCGCATGCCGATCGTGAGGCCCTGCGCTACGCCGAGCCCATTGCCAGCCGCGAGGCCATCCTGCAGCTGCTCGATGCCTGCGACGGCCCGCAGACTGCTGAAGAGATCGCCGACAAGCTCAACCTGAGCGATCGCATCGATGCGCTGGGCAAGCGCCTGGCTGCAATGGTGCGCGAAGCGCAGCTGGTGCAGAACCGCCGTGGCGGCTACGCGCCGGTGCAGCAGACCAGCCTGATTGCCGGTGTCGTGATCGCCAATCCGGAAGGCTTCGGCTTCCTCAAGCCGGACGAGGGCGGTGACGATCTGTTCCTGCCGCCGTTCGAGATGCGCAAGGTCATGCACGGCGACCGTGCGTTGGCCAACGTCACCGGCATCGACCGCCGCGGCCGTCGCGAAGGCGCGATTGCGCGCGTGCTCGAGCGCGGCATGTCGCGCATGCTCGGGCGGTTTTTCTACGAACATGGCGTGGCGTACGTCGATCCGGACGACAAGCGCATCCAGCGCAACGTGCAGATTGCGCCGGATGGGATCGGCGAGGCGCGCGAAGGGCAGTTGGTGGTGTGCGAGCTGATCGCGCCGCCGGACGCGCGCCGCCCGGCCATCGGCAAGATCATCGCAGTGTTGGGCGACAAGCTCACCCCGTCGCTGGTGGTGGAAATGGCCATTCACGGCCATGAGCTGCCGCACGAATTTCCGCAGGAAGTGCTGGATGAAGCGGCCGCTGTGCCGTTGGTGGTCGAGCCGCAGATGATCGGCGGGCGGGTGGATCTGCGGCAGATGCCGCTGGTCACCATCGATGGCGAGGATGCCAAGGACTTCGACGACGCGGTGTATTGCGAACCCAACGCCGACGGGTTCCGTCTGGTGGTGGCGATCGCCGACGTGTCCAACTATGTGCGTCCTGGCACGCCGCTGGACGACGAGGCGCAAAAACGCGCCACCTCGGTGTATTTCCCGGGATTCGTGGTGCCGATGCTGCCGGAGACATTGTCCAATGGCATCTGCTCGCTGATGCCCAAGGTCGACCGCATGTGCTTCGTCTGCGACATGCAGGTGGGGCGCGATGGCGAGGTGACCGGCTCGCGGTTCTACGAAGCGGTGATGAACTCGCACGCACGCCTGACCTATAACCAGGTCTGGAAGGCGGTCGGCGAAGACGACGCCGATACCAAGGCCTTCATCGGCCCGCTGCTGCCGCAGGTGCAGCGCCTGCATCAGCTGTATCACGTGCTGTCCAAGGCCCGTACGCAGCGCGGCGCGATCGAGTTCGAAACCTCCGAAGTACGCTTCGTGCTCGACAACACCGGTGAGGTGACCCAGGCCGGCATGCTGGTGCGCAACGATGCGCACAAGCTGATCGAAGAGTGCATGATCGCCGCCAACGTCGAGGCGGCACGCTATCTGCTGAGCATGCATGTGCCCGCGCCGTACCGCGTGCATGAGCGCCCGCCGGAGAGCAAGTTCGAAGACCTGCTGGAGTTCCTCAAGGAGTTCCAGCTCAGCCTGCCGGCGTGGAGCAAGGTGCGCCCCGGCGACTACACCAAGCTGCTGAAGAAGGTGCGCGCGCGCCCGGACGCGGCGTTGCTGGAGTCGGTGCTGCTGCGCAGCCAGAGCCTGGCGGTGTATTCGCCGGAGAACAACGGTCACTTCGGTCTGGCGTTGGAGGCGTACGCGCACTTCACGTCGCCGATCCGCCGTTACCCCGATCTGCTGGTGCACCGCGCGATCAAGCATGCCTTGACCGGGGCCAGCCCGGACAAGTTCATCTATACTCCGCGGCAGATGTCGGCGTTGGCGCTGCAGTGTTCCGAGCGCGGACGCCGTGCCGACGAAGCCGAGCGCGAAGTGGATGAGCGTTATCGCGCCGCCTGGATGGAAAAGCACGTCGGTGGCCAGTTCGACGGCGTCATCAGTGGCGTGACCGGCTTTGGTCTGTTCGTGGAATTGACCCAGTCAAAGGTCAATGGCCTGGTGCACGTCACCCAGTTGCCGCAGGACTATTACCAGTTCGACCCGATCCGCAAGACGCTCAGTGGCGAGCGCCGCGGCCGCGAATTTCGGTTGGGCGATCCGGTACGCGTGCTGGTGCTCAAGGCCAGCATGGAAGAGCGCAAGATCGACTTCCGTCTGGCCGAGGATGGCGCAGCACCCGAAGCGCCACTGCCGCCACGCGAGAAACCGGCCAAGCGCAGGAAAAAGGCCAATTGAAGTCGGCGTTGTGGGCGGTCGAACGGGCCGCTCGCAAGGTGCCGACGCGGTAGTGCAGGCTGGTGGCTCGTGGCGAGCGCTGGGGTCGCCCCGATATCCGTTGCAAGCTGACAAGCGGGGCGCAGGATGAACAGCTCTTCCGAATACAGCGGTGGTTGCCAATGCGGCGCCGTGCGTTTCCACGTGCGCGGCGTGCTCGACGACGCGTCGATCTGCCATTGCCGGATGTGCCAGAAAGCCTTCGGCGCGTATTACGCGCCATTGGTGTCGGTGCGCGGCAGCGCGTTCCGCTGGACCCGCGGTGAGCCCAAGCGCTTCGCCTCCTCGTCGGTGGTGCAGCGCGGTTTCTGCGCCGATTGCGGCACGCCGCTGACCTATGAAGCGCCCGATGGCGTGGCGATCGCCGCCGGCGCATTCGACACGCCGGAGCGGTTGCCTCCGCACATCCAGTACGGCCTGGAACGCAAGCTGCCGTTTGTCGATGCGTTGGCGCAGTTGCCGACACGACGCACAGAAGATGATGCCGCCGCAGAAGCATTCCAGGCTTCGCTGGTCTCGCGGCAGCATCCGGACCACGACACCGAGCGGTGGCCGGTGTAAGTAACGGCCCAAGGTCAACTTGCATCCAGGTGCCATCCACGTTGCCGGCAACGTGGCGCAGTTCGCTGCCAGTCGTCGGCGCTGCGCGAGCTGCAAACATTGCAAGGACGTGCGGAGCACCGATGTGTTGGCGTGCCGCAGCCAACCCTGCGCAACGGTTGTCGAGCCTTCCGTTGCCGGCCAGGGGCGCGGCTCACCAGTAACAGCTGCGGCAGCGCGAGAGTCAACAGCCATCACCAAGGTTCGAGCTGCGGCAGACGTGCAGGGGCTGACATAGCCCTCCTCTGCGTGTTGTCGCCGGCCTCGCGCCACTGCAACAGGCATCAGCGGCATTACCGCCCGGCGTTTGGCCATCGTGTGCAGGCGATCCACGCCCGGCCGTGACGTGGCAGGCCGCAGGCCCTACCATTCCCCCACATTTCTTCGTATGCCCGCGCAATGAGCAAGCAGAACCAGTGGATCGTCGGCGTCAACGCTGTCGCCTCGTCCGTCGAGAACGACGCCGACAACGTGCGCGAGGTCTTGATCGAGGCCGGCAGCAAGAACCCGCGCCTGACCGAGATCGAAGAACAGGCACGCCGCAAGGGCATCGACGTGCGCCGGGTCAATACCCAGGCGTTGGACGGCGTGGGTGGGCAGGTCCGTCACCAGGGGGTGGCGGCACGCTACGCCGCCGCGCGCCTGTGGGCCGAGAACGAGCTGGAAGGGCTGGTCGAAGCGGCGCAGGGGCGCGCGCTGGTGCTGGTGCTCGATGGTGTGCAGGACCCGCATAACCTGGGCGCCTGCCTGCGCAGCGCCGCGGCTGCCGGTGTCACTGCGGTGGTCATCCCCAAGGACAAGTCGGCCACGGTGAACGCCACCGTGCGCAAGACCTCGGCCGGCGCCGCCGACCGCATTCCGGTGGTGGCGGTCACCAACCTGGCGCGCTGCCTGCGCGATCTGCAGAAGCAGGGCGTGTGGCTGTACGGATTGGCGGGGGAGGCCGATGCCTCGTTGTACAGCGTGGACCTGCGCGGCAATGTCGGGCTGGTGCTCGGTGGCGAGGCCGATGGCCTGCGCCGTCTCACCCGCGAGCACTGCGATGGCCTGGTCAAGATTCCGATGCCGGGCGATATCGAGAGCCTGAACGTGTCGGTGGCAACCGGCGTGACCCTGTTCGAGGCCGTGCGCCAGCGGCTGGGCGCCTGAAGGCAAGCGGCAAGAGGAGCCAACGGCAGCCTGTGGCCTTTGCCGCAAGCGCTGCCGGCGGCATCCGACACCGTCGCGTAGCTGCGTGGACCGACGCTGCAATCTGCGCAGATTGCGGCGTTTCCGTTACTGGCACAGCGACACCGGGGCGCGACAACGCCGTCATAACAGGCGTTTCGGCACCAGGCCGGTGCCCGCTCAACGCGCCGGGCGCTTTTTGCCTACCATATCGTCAGTAAACGGTATGTCATGTCTGATGAATCTTGGGGTGGGCGCCCGCGGCATGGGCGAGAACGGGGACGCCGACCTGGCGTCGGCACGACGGTATTGGCAGTGGCGGCACTGGCTTGGTGTCGGCCTCTGCCTGCTGTTGGCATTGTCTTCGGCCGCAGCGATCGCCGCGCCGGCCGGCACGGCGTCCCTGCGCGATTACGCGATCGACAGCTGGAGTTCGCGCAACGGCCTGCCGCACAACTCGCTGCGCGACATTGCCCAGACCCGCGACGGTTATCTGTGGTTCGCCACCTGGGAAGGCCTGGTGCGCTACAACGGCCTGGAATTCAGCGTGATCGATCGCAGCACGCGCCCGGGGCTGCCCGACAACGGGGTCGGTGCGCTGTATGTGGACCGCGATGGCGCGCTCTGGCTCAGCGATGCGCGCGGCAATCTGGTGCGTCACGGTGCCGACGGGCAATGGCGGCAATGGCAACGCACGGGCCAATGGCCGCAGGCGCTGATCCATGCGATGACGATGGATTCGGATGGCCGCATGTGGCTGTTGTTCGAAGGCCACGGGCTGGGATGTCTGTGGCCGGATGGACGCTTCGACTATTTCCCGCCGCGTGACGGCGTGCCGCTGCAGAGCAGTTTTCCGCGCATGCTGTTCGACGGCCAGGGCCGCTTGTTGATCGGCACGCTGGATGGCTTGATCTATCGCGAGCCGGATGGACGCATGCACCGCGCGCCGGCCGCCTTCGGTCTGCCGCCAGGCCTGGCGTGGCCTTATCGCGCGCCGGACGGCACGGTGTGGGTGGTTGCCGGCGAGCAGCTGTTCCGCCTGCACGACGAGCGGGCAGCGCTGGTGCACCGGCTGCCGGGGCAGGGCCATTTCACCGCGATGCTGCAGGACCGCAACGGCGACCTCTGGCTGGGCAGCGAAAACCAGGGCCTGCTGCGGATCGGCAGTCATGGCGTGGAGCATCTGGCGGCAGGTCGCAGCCTGCCTACCGGGCGGATCGTCAGCCTGCGCGAGGATGCCGAAGGCAGCATCTGGGTGGGCGCCAACGGTGGCCTGTTTCGGCTGCGCGAGACCTTGTTCAGCAGCTACAGCCAGCGCGATGGGCTGAGCGGCGACTATGCGCGCGCGGTGCTGGAAGACCGCGATGGCAGCCTGTGGATCGCCAGTACCGCCGGTCTGGACCGCATGCTGCCGGATGGCCGCGTCGTGCCGGTGCCGGTTGCCACACCGTCGGGGCGGCGGCTGTCGGTGCTCAGCCTGGCGCTGGATCGGCATGGCGACCTGTGGGTCGGGACCTACGCCGACGGAGTCTTCGTGCTGCGCGATGGTCGCGTCTTACGGCATTACGGCGACGCCGAAGGCATTCCCAGCGGCCATATCCGGGCCATCGCGGTCGATGCGCAGGATGTGGTGTGGCTGGCGACGCAACGCGGCGTCGTGCAATTGGTGGAGGGCAAGCGCGTGCCGGTGACGGTCCAGGGCCTGCCCGACGGCGTGGTGACCGCGTTGGCCAGCATCGATGGCGCGCTGTGGATCGGATCGGTCGATGGCGCGGCAGTGTTGCGCGACGGCACGCTGCGGCAACTGGATCTGGAACGCCTGGGCGGCGCGCGCAGCGTGTTCGGCTTTCAGTCCATTGGCGATGCGGTGTGGATCTCCACCGATCGCGGCCTGTACCGCGCACGCGGCGGCAGCCTCGCACGCGTGGGTCTGGAGCAGGGCATGCCGGTGGACACGGTGTTCCAGCTCGTCGAGGACCGCTTCGGCAACGCGTGGATCAGCAGCAACCGTGGCATGTTGCGGACCGGGTTTGCCGCGCTCAATGCGGTTGCCGATGGGCACGGCACGCTCGCCATCGAGCGTTATGGCGAGATCGATGGCATGGGCAATGCGCAGGCCAACGGCAGTTCCGGCCCCAGCATGATCGAACGTGCGGACGGGTCGGTCTGGGTGGTCACCGCTGGTGGCGTGAGCACGGTCGATCCCGCGCGCCTGCAGCGGTTTCGCGAACGTCGCCCGCCGTCGGCGTTGATCGAAAGCGTGCAACAGGATGGCCGCCCGCTGGCATGGCGCCAGCAGGCGCAACTGCCTGGCGGCTACCGGCTCAATGTCTCGTATGTGGGCATGAGCTTTCTGCTGTCCGAGCGCATCGAGTACCGCACCCGTCTGGACGGCCTGGACAATGTCTGGATCGCGCGCGGCCGGCAGCGCAGCGTGGAATTCATCGGCCTGCCGCCGGGCCACTACACCTTGCGTGTGGCCGCACGTCACCCGGGCGGCGCGTGGAGCCCGCAGGAGGCGCGCTGGACCTTTGACGTGCTGCCGCTGTGGTGGCAGCGCCGCGATGTGCGCATTGCTGCAGCGCTGGGCGCGATCCTTGCGCTGACCCTGCTGTACCGGGTGCTGTTGCATCGCTACAAGACCCACAACGCGCGCCTGGCCGAACTGGTGCGCAAGCGCACCCAGGATTTGCAGATGCAGGCCCAGCGTCTGCTGCAGGCCAATCAGGAAAAGAGCGAATTGCTGACTCGCCTGCGCATCAAGTCCGACGTGTTCGAGCGCCAGGCGCACGAGGATGTACTGACCGGGCTGCCTAACCGTCGCCACTTCGACGAAGCACTGGCGCGCGACATCAGCCGCGCACGGCGCAGCGGGCGCCCATTGGTGCTGGCGATCCTGGATATCGATCATTTCAAGCGCATCAACGACCGGCATTCGCATGCCAGTGGCGATGCGGTGCTACACGAGGTGGGTGCATTGCTCACCGCCGCTGCACGCGCCTCGGATCTGCCCGCCCGACTTGGTGGCGAAGAGTTTGCGCTGCTGCTGGCCGACACCGCATTGCACGATGCACAGGCGCTGTGCGAACGCATTCGCACGCGCTTCCACGCGCGCAGCGACTGGGGCGGCGTGGAAGGGCTGCAGGTGACCTTCAGTGCCGGGCTGACCGCACTGCGCGATGACGACACCGGCTCATCGTTGATGCAACGCGCCGACCAGGCGCTTTACCAGGCCAAGAGCGCGGGGCGCGACCAGATCTGGGTGGGTTAGAGGCCGGGATTGGGGATTGGGGACTCGTGAAGCGCTGCGTCGGCGCTTCTCTGTCGGGCGGAAGACCTGAGCCTTGCAGGGAACGAGGCCTCCAATCCGACGGCAAGTGCACGCCTGCATAAGACGACGCGAGTTGCATGTCGGCAACTGTTCGCCGCGCAAGAGGGGACGTTCGCGCAGCCCGAACATGGCGCGCTTCTGCCAATCCCGAATCCCGAATCCCGACCTAAACAGGCCCCGGCCAGGCATTGGCGATCGTGCAGAACAGCCGCGCGGTCTGCTCGGTGTCGTAGACCGCGCTGTGTGCATCGGCCGAGTTCCAGTCCAGACCCGCAGCCTGCGCGGCACGCGCCAGCACGGTCTGGCCATAGGCCACGCCGGCCAGCGTCACCGTATCGAACACGCTGAAAGGATGAAACGGATTGCGTTTATGCCCCACGCGCGCCACTGCCGCGTTGAGGAAATTCAGATCGAAATGCGCGTTGTGGCCGACCAGGATCGCGCGCTGGCAGCCGTACTTCTTCACCGCGGCGCGTACCGGGGCGAAGACGTGGTCCAAGGCGTCCTTTTCCTGCTTGGCAAAGCGGAAGGGATGGTCGAGCACGATGCCCGTGATTTCCAGCGACTTGGGGTCGATCTCCAGCCCGGGCGCCGGCACCAGATGCGCGCTGGCGGTCTGCCCGGGGAAGAAGCGGCCCTCGTCGTCCATTTCGATCGGCACGCAGGCAATTTCCAGCAAGGCGTGCCGGTTCCAGTCGAAGCCGCCGGTCTCCACGTCCACCACGACGGGCAGATAGCCGCGGAAGCGCCGCGACATGGGCAGGATGGCGCGGGCAGGCTGTGGGTCGACCGGTTCGTTCATCCGCATAGCCTAGCAGGTCACACCCCGGGGCTCGACGGCGCGAGGCGCGCCTTGCGTGCGCCTTTGGTCTGACGCGTCGGCGGCTGGCCTGCCATTGCAGCTCACAAGGCGTTCCGGCAGCTGCCGCAAGCAAGCGGCCGCTGTCGCGCAGCGCCGCCAGCGCTCAGATGACGCCGGTGCTGCTGGTGTCGTCGCGCTTGAGGCGTGGCGGCAACGGCTGTTCGCCATGCACCAGAAACCAGACGTTTTCGGCGATGTTGGTGGCGTGGTCGCCGATGCGTTCCAGGTTCTTGGCCATGAACAGCAGATGCGTGCACGGGGTGATGTTGCGCGGGTCTTCCATCATGTAGGTCAGCAACTCGCGGAACAGCGCGGTGTACTGCGCATCCAGCCGTGCGTCTTCGTCGCGCACGCGGATCGCGGCATTGGCGTCCTTGTCGCGATACGCCTGCACCGCCGCGCGCACCGCATCGGCCGCCATCTGCCCGAGCGCGCGCAGGCCCACCGTTTGCGGCAGCGGTGGCGCCGAGTTCAGCGCGATCGAGCGCTTGGCCACGTTGGCCGCGTAATCGCCGATGCGTTCGATATCGGCCGGGATGCGCAGGCCGGCCAGGATCTCGCGCAGGTCGCGCGCCATCGGCCCGCGCAATGCCAGCCGCATCACGTCGTGGCTGATTGCATGTTCCAGCGCGTCGATCGCCTCGTCGTTGACCACGATGCGATGTGCGGCGTGGTCGTCGCGCCGTTCCACCACGTCCAGCGCCGCCTCCAGCTGCGCCACCGCCGTGTCGCCCATGCGCACGATCTCGGCGACAAGACGGTGCTGCTCCTCGTCGTAGCTTTTGACGATATGGTCGTTGAGGTGCTGGTTCATCGTGATCTCGATTACATGGCCGTGGTGGATGTCTGCTACCCCGCCGAATGCGCCGGGCACGGCAGGAGACGGAGCTGCTTCAATGCGGGCGTTACGGTGCGTCGCCTTGCATCACCCGAACCGGCCGGTGATGTAGTCCTCGGTCTGTTGCTTGGAGGGCTGCGAAAAAATGGTCTCGGTGCGGTCGTGCTCGATCAGGTCGCCCAGATACATGAAGGCGGTGTAGTCGGATACGCGGGCGGCCTGCTGCATGTTGTGGGTGACGATCACGATGGTGTAGTCGCGCTTGAGCTCTTCCACCAGTTGCTCGATACGGCTGGTGGAGATCGGGTCCAGCGCCGAGGTCGGTTCGTCCAGCAGCAGCACGTCCGGGCGCAATGCCACCGCGCGTGCGATGCACAAACGCTGCTGCTGGCCACCGGACAACCCCAGCGCGCTCTGTCCCAGCTTGTCCTTGACTTCGTCCCACAGTGCGCCCTGGCGCAGCGCCTGTTCGACGCGGTCCTGCATGTCGGCCTTGGACAGTTTTTCGTGGTGGCGGATGCCGTAGGCCACGTTCTCGAAGATGGTCATCGGAAACGGCACGGGCTTCTGGAACACCATGCCTACCTTGCTGCGCAGGCGGTTCATCGGGTACTTCGGCGACAGGATGTTTTCGTTGTCCAGCAGCACCTCGCCGCGCGCTTCCATCTTCGGGTACAGCGCGTAGATGCGGTTGAAGATGCGCAACAGGGTCGATTTGCCGCAGCCGGAAGGTCCGATCAGCGCGGTGACGCGCTTTTCCGGGATTTCGATGTTGATGCCCTTCAACGCGTGATACTTGTCGTAATAGAAATCCAGATTGCGTGCGGCCACCTTCACCGGCGCCTGCGCCGTTGGCGCCCCCTTTGCGGCCGGAACAGCGATGCGATGCATCGGCGTGGCGTTTTGGAGATCGTTCATGTCGGGTGTCCGGAAAGATAGGTCAGTCATTGGAAATCTTGTTGCGCAGTAGCAGGGCACGTGCGCCCAGGCTCACCAACAACACGAACACGGTCAGCACCAGCGCACCGGACCAGGCCAGCGTCTGCCAGGACTCGTACGGGCTGCCGGCAAACTGGTTCATGATCACCGGCACGCTGGCCATCGGCTGGAAGATGTTGCTGTTCCAGTACTGATTGCCGAACGCGGTGAACAGCAGCGGTGCGGTTTCGCCGCTGATGCGCGCCAGCGCCAGCAACACGCCGGTGACGATGCCGGCCGAGGCGCTGCGATACAGCACCTGCACGGTCACCTTCCACTGCGGAATGCCCAGCGACAACGCCGCTTCGCGCATCTGCGCCGGCACCAGTCGCAGCATTTCGTCGGTGGTGCGTACCACCACCGGCAGCACGATGAAGGCCAGCGACAGGGCGCCGGCAAACGCTGAAAACCGCCCGCCGGTCTGCATCACGTACAAGGTGTAGACGAACAGGCCCAGCACGATCGACGGCGCCGAGAGCAGGATGTCGTTGACGAAACGCACCACGATGCCGGCCTTGCGCGCATTGCCGTACTCGGCCAGCCAGGTGCCGGCGGCCACGCCCAGCGGGGTGCCGATCGCCAGCGCCAGCCCGCACATCACCGCACTGCCGAAGAAGGCATTGAGCAAGCCACCTTCCTGCATCGGCGGCGGCGTCATCTTGGTAAACAGGTTGAGGTCGATGCCCGGCACGCCCTTGGACAACAGCGTCCACAGGATCCAGGCCAGAAAGAACAGACCGAACAACGCAGTGACGCACGACAGCAGCAACGCAATCGCGTTGGTCACCCGGCGACGGTTGTAGAGGGATTGCGACACCGAAGACGCAGACATCAGTTGCCCTCCCGACGCGACAGCTGCATCAGCATGAAGCGTGCAATGGCCAGCACGATGAAAGTCACGATGAACAACACGAAGCCCAGCAACAACAGGGCCGAACGATAGGTTTCGGTAGCCTCGCCGAAGTCATTGGCGATCAACGCGGCGATGGTGGTGCCCGGTTCCAGCAGCGAGGGCGACAGGCGCACCGTGTTGCCGACCACGAACGCCACCGCCATGGTTTCGCCCAGCGCACGGCCCAGTCCCAGGAACACGCCGCCGATCACCGCCGAACGGGTATAGGGCAGCACGATGTCCCAGCTCACCTCCCACTTGGTCGAGCCCAGCGCGTATGCCGATTCCTTCAGGCGCGTGGGCACGGTCAGGAACACTTCGCGCATCACCGAAGAGATGAAGGGAATCACCATGATCGCCAGCACGAAACCGGCGGTCAGCAGGCCGATGCCCAGCGGCGGGCCCTGGAACAACGGGCCGATCAACGGCAGCGTGCCGAGGTGATCGTTGAGCCATGGCGTCACGTGCTCGGTCATCACCGGCACCAGTACGAACAGGCCCCACATGCCGTAGATGATCGACGGGATGCCGGCCAGCAGTTCGATCGCGGTGCCGACCGGGCCGCGCAACCAGCGCGGCGCCACTTCGG
This sequence comes from Xanthomonas cannabis pv. cannabis, assembly GCF_000802365.1. Taxonomy (GTDB): domain Bacteria; phylum Pseudomonadota; class Gammaproteobacteria; order Xanthomonadales; family Xanthomonadaceae; genus Xanthomonas; species Xanthomonas cannabis. The sequence continues at coordinate 19,560 of NZ_JSZE01000027.1, read as the reverse complement.
TCAGGAAGAACGCGATGCCGAAGCTCACGGGTACCGCAATGACCATCGCGATCAACGCCGTGACCAACGTGCCGTAGATCGGCGCCAGCGCGCCGTACTTGTTTTCAACCGGGTTCCAGTCGGCCGAGTAGAAAAAGCTCAGGCCCTGCATCTGCAAGGCATGGCGTCCGCCCCACAACATCGACAGCGCCGCGCTGCCCAGTGCCAGCAGCACAAAGACGACGGTGGCGGCCAGCGCAAGCTTGAACAGGCGATCGGCGCGCGCATCGCGCAGGTCGCGGCCGCGGGGTGCGGTCATCGCTTCGGGAAGTGCGGTGGCATTCATTCGATTGAACTCGTCACCCGCGCAGTGCGGGAGCGTGAGACATCAGGAACGGCGAGGCGCGGTCAGGCACCTCGCCGCCGCGCAGCCCGCCATGCAGGCGGGATGCAGGCATTACTTGAACTCGCTGCCCCAATAGGCCTGGATCTGCTTCACCAGCTCCGGCGGCAGCGGCACGTAATGCAGTTCGCTGGCCTGGGTCTGGCCGTTTTCCAGCGCCCACTTGAAGAAGTCCAGGGTCGCCTTGCTGCGCGCAGCATCCTTGGCCTGCTTGTGCATCAGCATGAAGTTGGTGGCGGTGATCGGCCACGCCTTCTCGCCCGGTGCGTTGGTGATCACCAGGTTGAAATCCTTGGCGTTGGCCCAGTCGGCGCTGGCAGCGGCAGCGGCGAAGCTGTCGGCATTGGGTTCGACCCACTGGCCAGCCGCGTTCTGCAGCGAGGTGTACGGCATCTTGTTCTGCAGCGCATAGGCCAGTTCGACATAGCCGATCGAGCCCTTGATCTGCTGCACGTACGAGGCCACGCCTTCATTGCCCTTGCCGCCCACGCCACCCGGCCACTGCACCGAGGTGCCTTCGCCGACCTTGCTCTTCCACTCCGGGCTGACCTTGGACAGGTAGTTGGAGAAGTTGAAGGTGGTGCCCGAGCCATCCGAACGGTGCACCAGGTTGATCTTGGTGGCGGGCAGGGTGACGCCCGGGTTGGCCGCGACAATGGCCTTGTCGTTCCACATGGTGACCTTGCCCAGGAAGATGTCGCCCAGCAGCGCGCCGGTCAGGCGCAGCTTGCCCGGGGCGATGCCTTCCAGATTGACCACCGGCACCACGCCGCCGATCGCGGACGGGAACTGGCCCAGGCCGGCCTGCTGCAGCTCGGCGCTGTCCAGCGGCTTGTCGGTCGAACCGAAATCCACCGTGCCGGCCTTGATCTGGGCAATGCCGCCGCCGGAGCCGATCGACTGGTAGTTCACCTTGTTGCCGGTGGCGGCGTTGTAGTCGGCCGACCACTTGGACACCAGCGGGTAGATGAAGGAGGCGCCGGCGCCGGAGATTTCGGCAGATGTGCTGTCGCCTGCGGTGGCGCCTGCGCTGGGAGCGCCCTTGGCGGCATCGCCGGACTGCGCGTCCTTGCCCGGGGAGCATGCGGCCAGGGCAAGGGCGATGGTGAGGGACAGGGCGGTCAGGCTGGCCGACTGCAATTTCATGGAAGCTCCGAGGCTGGATTGGCCGGGTGTCCGGCAGACCACGCTATGAAATGATGTTTTTGTTACACGTGCATGACAGTGCCTTCTGGCGAAGGCATCACAAAAAAAGACGCGGACCACGGAGGGCATCGCACCCTCCGGGATCCGCGTCCCGGTCCCGACGCCGGGGAGAGAGACGGCGCCGTTCCTGTGACAGGTTATTGCCTTGTTCGGCGGCCGGGCGAGCGGTGGAACGCCTGCCCGCCCGCTGCCCTGGCTGTGCTTAGCGCGGCAGGGTCTTGGCCCAATAGGCCTCGATCTGGCTCACCAGACTGTCCGGCAGCGGCACGTAGTCCAGCTGCTTGGCCTGTGCATCGCCCTTGCTGTAGACCCAGCGGAAGAACTCCAGCGTGTTCTTCAGGCCGGCCGGATTCTTCGGCTTCTTCTGCACCAGGATGAAGTTGGTCGCCGTGATCGGCCAGGCGTTGTCGCCCGCGGCATTGGTCATCACCAGATAGAAATCTTTGGAGGTGGCCCAGTCGGCGCTGTTGGCGGCAGCGGCGAAGGTTTCATCGGACGGCTGCACGAACTTGCCGGCGGCGTTCTTCATTGCGGTGTAGGCCATCTTGTTCTGCAGTGCATACGACAGCTCGACATAGCCGATGCCGCCCTTGATCTGCTTCACGTACGCGGCCACACCCTCGTTGCCCTTGCCGCCGATGCCGGTCGGCCACTGCACTGCGGTGCCTTCGCCGACCTTGCCCTTCCAGTCGGCATTGACCTTGGACAGGTAATTGGTGAAGTTGAAGCTGGTGCCCGAACCGTCGGAGCGGTGCACTACGGTGATCTTGCCGTCGGGCAGCTTCATACCCGGGTTGAGCGCGGCGATCGCTGGGTCGTTCCAGGTGCTGACCTTGCCCAGGAAGATGTCGCCCAGGGTCTTGCCGTCGAGCTTGAGCGCACCGGCAGCCACGCCCGGCACGTTGACCACCGGCACCACGCCGCCGATCACCGACGGGAACTGCGCCAGCCCGGCAGCGGCCAGTTCTTCCGGCTTGAGCGGGGCGTCGGAAGAGCCGAAGTCCACGCTGGCCGCCTTGATCTGCGCAATGCCGCCGCCCGAACCGATCGATTGATAGTTGACCTGCTTCTTGGTGGCGGCGTTGTAGTCGGCCGACCACTTGGACATCACCGGGTAAATGAACGACGCACCGGCGCCGGTGACATCGGCGGCCTGGGCACACAGTGCCAGCGACGCGGCGAGCACGCCGACGGCCAGGCGGGTCTTGAAGGAGTGGATCACGGAACAGCTCCAGATAGGGTAGGGATCGGAACGTCCCGCGGTCGTGCCATTGCAGTGCAGGGGCATGACCGCGCGATGTCGGGTAAATGACAGGCAGGTGACGCGGGCGTGCGATGGCACGCCGGGTCGGGCGGGCCAACCAGGCGGCACCCTGCGGGCTCTGGCGAGCCGCCTGGCGCCCGGCGCGGTCGCAGGCTTACCAATAGAACTGCGCGCGCGCCTCGATGATCGACGGGTTGTCGTCCACCAGGCCGCGCGTGGCGCTGCTATAACGGGTGCTTTCCACCTTGGCGTAGTCGAGCGCCAGCTTGAAGTTGGAGCGCCAGTACCAGTTGGCACCGATCGTCCACACATCCATCTTGCCGCCCAGCACGCCGTCCACGAACGGGGTGTTGCCGTTGGCAATCAGATGGCCATCGTTGAGGTCGAGGGTGTCGTAGCGCATCGCCAGCTGCCACATGCCCGACGCCGGTTCGTTGGGCAGCGGGGTGGTGGGCACGCCGGCCTTGTAGCCCCACGTCTCGCCGGTGATGTTCCAGACGCCGCTGACGTACCAGCCATCACTCTTGTAGTCCTGCGCGTTGGTGCCGATACGCTTGGCGGTTTCCTGGAAATATTCGCTCTGCAGCTTGAACGGCCCGGTGACCCACATCGCCTCGGCCCCCGCCACGCCCACGCGGTCCACATTGGTGATGGCGCCGCTGTCGATCAGGCGGATCGTGGTCAGGTCGGCATCCGGGCGCGCGCGCAGGCGCAGGGTGTCGTCGTCGGTGTCGTACCCGAGGTAGCTGAGGCCGAAGTGCAGCACATCGCCGGTTTCGTTGATCGGTGCCCAGGTGCCGCGCGCCCCATAGCCGCTGCCGTGGGCCTGGTTGCGGGTCAGTTCACGGCCGAACGCACTGGCCGTCACGCTCCAGTTGTTGTCACCGATGCCGTAGGCCACGCCCAGGCGGCGCGAAATGCCATAGGTATTGGTCACCGACGCCTTGGAGACGAAGTCGTTGTTCTTGGTGCTGGACAGTTCTTCCAGGCTGTTGGGCTGCTTGAACTGGCCCACCTGCAGGTAGTTGTTGGCTTTGCCGCCAAACTTGTACTTGATGTTGTTGTCCAGGAACCGCCCGGTGCTGCGGATGGTGGTGCCGCGGATGGTGACGTCCTTCAGCACGCTCGGGTCGTACCCGGCCACCCATTCGAAATTGCCCGGGCCCTTGCCCTTGAGCACCAGCTCGGCGCGGCGGATGCTGAATTCGGAATTGTCGCCATTGGCACCGATTGGACCGTTGAGGTCCTGCACATCGTCGTGAAACCAGTTGCCGTCGGCCTGGACCAGGCCTTCCAGCGAGATCTCCGAGCCACCGATCACATCGATGGCGATTTCCGCGTGGGCAGCGGGCGCCGTCAGCACCAGCAGCAACGCGGAGCCAAGCAGGGAGGGAGCGAATTTCATATGTGCCTTGCGACCTGAGAAAGTGCGCGCAGGCTATGGCGTGAAAGTTGCGTTAATGTGACAAGACGATAGAAATGTCACAATTGATTTTTGTCAATAAAGACAATAGTTTACGGTCGTTTCAACTGTGTCAGCGTGTGTCAAAAATCTGAACGCAGCTGGCTTATGACAGAGCGTTGATCACGCCAACGCCGCCTGTTTTGAGGGCTACGTCACTGGCGACCTGAACCGCAACCATTGCAGACTGAACATATATGTCAGTTTGTGCGACGCACCACTTGCGCATGCCGCGTCTAAATTGTTAGTTTCGAGGCCATGTTTCCTCGATTCCTCCAACTGTTGCTGGTCTGCTTGCTCGCGCTCAGCGCGTGGTCGGCCGCCAGTGCACACACGCGCATCCAGGATGCGTTGGTGGGCGATGGTTTGGCGGTGATGGTGGATGCTGGCGAACAACGCGATGCAGCAGAAGATCCGCAGGACGATGGCGATACGCAAAGCCAAGTCGATACACAGCCTGCAGACGATATCCCCTTGCTCTCCCAAGCTTGGCCGATGCTGGCGCGGTATTCCCCCTCGTGGCACGCGCATCACGCGCCGGCAAATCAAAAACGCGACCTGATCCCGCAACTGCGTCCTCCAAACGCGCTGCTTGGCTGATCCCCGTTGTCGCTGCACCCGGCGCTTCCTGCGTCGGATTTCCGATTGATTTGTTTGTCTTTGCAATTCGCGGTTTGCGCCGCGGACGGCCATTCGTTGCCCAGAGGAATCTCCCATGGAAAGTTTGCTAGAAGGTTTTCGTCATTTCCGTAAGGAAGTGTATCCGCGTCAGAGTGCGCGCTTTCAGGAACTGGCAGGCGGCCAGAGCCCGCACACACTGTTCATTACCTGTGCCGATTCGCGCGTCATGCCGGAGCTGATCTTCTCCGCGCAGCCCGGCGAACTGTTCGTCTATCGCAATATCGGCAACGTGGTGCCGCCGTACTCGCAACACGTCAGTGGCGTGGTGGCGGCGATCGAGTACGCCATCTCCGTGCTGGGCGTGCGTCACATCGTGATCTGTGGTCATACCGATTGCGGCGCGATGAAGGCGGTGCTCAAGCCGGAATCGCTGGAAGACGTCCCGTCCGTGGCCGCGTGGCTCAAGCACACCGATGCGGCGCGTCACGTCACCGCGCATCACGGGCACGATCCGGCCAGCCAGGACGCACTGAGCTGCATGACCGAAGAGAACGTGGTCTCGCAGCTGGACCACCTGCGTACGCAGCCGGTGGTGGCCGCGCGTCTGGCCGCCGGCACCTTGCGCATCCATGGCTGGATCTACGACATCGCCCACGGCGAGATCCGCGCCTTCGATGCCGAGAAGGGTGGCTTCCGTCCGTTGCTGGCCGAGAGCACCCCCGAAGCCACTCCGCGTCCGCGACTGCAGCAAGTCGTCCGCGCTGAACTCGCCTGACGGAGTCGATCATGAACACATCAGGTATCGGCGGATATTTCCGTCAGGGGCTGTTCGGGCGTGATTTGTTGTCGTCCGTGGTGGTCTTTCTTGTCGCGCTGCCGTTGTGCATGGGTATTGCGATCGCGTCCGGAATGCCGCCGGCCACAGGTCTGATCACCGGCATCATCGGTGGGTTGGTCGTTGGCTTTCTGGCGGGCTCTCCCTTGCAGGTGAGCGGTCCGGCCGCCGGCCTGGCTGTGTTGGTGTTCGAACTGGTGCGAGAGCACGGCGCCGCCGCGCTCGGTCCGGTGATCCTGGTGGCCGGTGCCATCCAGCTGGTCGCCGGTCTGTGCCGTGCGGGCGTGTGGTTCCGGATGACGTCGCCGGCCGTGGTGGCCGGCATGTTGTCGGGCATCGGCATCCTGATCGTGGCTTCGCAGGCACACGTGTTGATGGACGCCGCGCCCAAGGCGCGTGGTCTGGAAAACTTCGCTGCACTGCCGGCCGTGTTGTGGCAGGCCATCAGCGAAGGCACCGGCCGTACCGCGCTGTTGGTGGGTCTGGCCACGATCGGCATCATCCTGGCCTGGGACAAACTGCGTCCGCAGCGTCTGCGCTTCCTGCCGGGTGCGTTGATCGCGGTGGTGGCGGTGACGGCAACGGTGCAGTTGCAGGGCTTGAACGTCAACAAGGTCGACGTGCCGACCAACCTGTTCTCGGCGATCAGCATCCCCAGCCTTTCCGACATCTTTGGCGTGTTCAACCACACGTTGCTGGTGTCGGCGGTGACCTTCGCCTTCATTGCCAGCGCCGAAACGCTGCTGTCGGCGGCGGCGGTGGATCGCATGCATCAGGGTGCGCGCACGCAGTACGACCGTGAGCTGGCGGCGCAAGGTGTGGGCAATATGCTGTGCGGCTTCCTGGGTGCACTGCCGATGACCGGCGTGATCGTGCGCAGTGCGGCCAACGTGCAGGCTGGTGCTGCCACGCGTACGTCGACCATCCTGCATGGCGGTTGGCTGCTGGTGTTCGCGATGCTGTTGCCGTGGCTGCTGCGGATGACGCCGGTGGCGTGTCTGGCCGGCATCCTGGTCTACACGGGCGTGAAGATGATCAAGATCGGGCAGGTCAAGGAGCTCGCGACCTACGGTCGTGGCACCGCGGCGATCTACCTGGCGACCACCTTTGCGATCGTGGCGACCGACCTGCTGACCGGCGTGTTGATCGGCTTCGGCTTGTCGCTGTTCCGTCTTGCGCTGCATTCCTCGCGTCTGAAGGTCGAAGTGCGGGAGCACGCTGACAAGAAGGACGAAATGCACCTGACCCTGCAGGGCTCGGCCACCTTCCTGAAGGTGCCGGCCATGGCGCGGACGCTGGAAAGCGTGCCGCCGAACACCGCGCTGCACCTGGACGTGGCCAAGCTGCATCACGTTGACCATGCCTGCATCGAGTTGCTGCGCGACTGGAGCCGGAATGCGGCCTCGCGTGGCTGCGAGCTGGTGGTGGACTGGAAGGAGCTGGACCGGCGCGTCGAAGGTCAGCCGACCGTAGACAGTGTGCTGGTCGACAAGCGCGTCGAGCAAGCCAAGGCTGCATAACCTGCTGTACCTGCCCGGCGTACGCGCCGGGTAACCCTCTATCGTGACCGGATGATGCATGGCGCCGAAAGACGCATCATCCGGTCGCGATTTTTTTTGGGGCCGGGATTGGGGAATCGGGATTTGGGATTCGCAAACGCAGCGGGTCGCGCTGGCGAGGTGGTTGCTTGGTGTCAGGCGGTGGGTTGCTTGTTGCGGTGGTGCCTGGTCAGCCTTTTGGCGTTGTCGATCGTTCGGCCGGTGCGGGGGTCTTGTCGCGGTAGCGGCAGAGGTCATGGATCACGCAGCCGGGGCAGTCGGGTTTGCGTGCCTTGCAGACGTAGCGGCCGTGCAGGATCAGCCAGTGGTGTGCGTCATGCAGGAACTGCGCAGGAATGACCTTGACCAGTGCGTCTTCCACGGCGCGCACGTCCTTGCCGGGTGCAAGGCCGGTGCGGTTGGCGACGCGGAAGATATGCGTATCCACCGCCATGGTCGGTTCGCCGAAGGCGGTGTTGAGCACCACGTTGGCGGTCTTGCGGCCCACTCCGGGTAATGCCTCCAAGGCAGCGCGATCGTGCGGCACTTCGCCGCCGTACTGCTCCAGCAGGATGCGGCAGGTGGCGATGACGTTCTTGGCCTTGGCGTTGAACAAGCCGATGGTCGCGATGTAGCGCTTCAGGCCTTCTTCGCCCAGATCCAGGATGTCGCGCGGGGTATTGGCCACCGGATACAGCTTGCGGGTGGCCTTGTTGACGCCAACGTCGGTGGCCTGCGCCGAGAGCAGCACCGCAATCAACAATTCGAAGGGTGTGGTGTATTCCAGCTCGGTGGTTGGATGCGGGTTGAGTTCGCGCAGCCGCGCGAACATTTCCTGGATCTCGGGCTTGCGCATGCTGCTGCCGCGGCGCGGAGTGGCAGTGGGGCGGACCGCGCTCACGGCTGCGCGCCTCCGGCGGCCTTGGCCTTGGCGCGTGCAAGGATGGCGGCGGCCAGTGGCGGCAATGCGGGCGCGGCTGTCTGGCTCGGCGCCGGGGCAGGCGCGCGTCGCGCGTCGCGCTCGGCTGCGCGACGTTGCAGGCGGGCGTCACGTGCGCGGTAGCGTTCGCGCGCAGCCCAGGCAGTGCGCAGGCGATGCTGCGCGGCGAGCAGGGCGGAAACCACCACTACCGGCGTGGCGTTCGGGTCGTCTTGCGCCTGCATCGGTTGGTAGTCCATCAGGCCGAGCGCAATCGCGCGATCGAGATCGTCTGCCTGTACGCACGCAAACAATTGCAATGGCAGCGCGGGCGATGCAGGGGGGAAGTCGGGCAGCATGGCCAAGCTCAGCGATTGAGGAAATGGGCAGCGCGCTTGTCGAGAAAGGCGCGGGTCCCTTCGCGCATGTCCTCGCTGGCAAACAACAGCGCAAATTGCGCGGTTTCCAGTTGCAGGCCTTCTTCCATCCCGCATTCTCCGCCGAACACAACCGCGTCCAGGATGCCGCGCAATGCCAGCGGTGCGGCGGTGGCCAGCCGCTGCGCCAGTGCCAGGGTTTCGTCCTGCAAGGCGTCCGGCTCGACCACCCGGTTGACCAGCCCGAGTTGCAGCGCACGCGCCGCATCGATCGGCTGGCCGAGCAGGCACAGCTCCAGCGCTGCAGCGCGTCCGGTCAGGCGCAGCAGGCGCTGAGTGCCGCCGAAGCCGGGGATCAGGCCGAGATTGATTTCCGGTTGCCCGAGCCGTGCGGTCGCTGCGGCAATGCGCAGGTGGCAGGCCATGGCCAGCTCCAGGCCGCCGCCGAGCGCAAACCCGTTGACCATGGCGATCACCGGCTTGGGCATGCGTTCGATGCGGCGCATCAACTGCTGCCCGACCAGCGAAAACGCACGGCCTTCCATGGCCGACAGCTCACTCATCTCGGCGATGTCCGCGCCGGCCACGAACGACTTGGGACCGGCACCGGTGAGGATCACCACGCGCACATCGTCGGCGCTCGCGGCGTCGGCGAAGGCCTGATCCAGTGCCAGCATGGTGTCGCGGTTCAGGGCGTTCAGCTTGTCCGGGCGATTGACTGTAATGGTCCGGACATTGGCGTGATCGGCGATCAAAATGACGTGGCTGGACATCGAAAACCCTTGAGAACGTAAAAAAATAGTAAATGCGGAACTTCCGAAAGCCTTGCTGGTCCTAGCTTTCGTGATAAGTAGCGGTTCGGTATCGCGGCCGCTATCCTAGCGCGTCATCTCAGGCGGCAGACCCGTCCTGTGCCACCACCCTGGAGAATTGTTTGATGAAGTTGCGTTCTATCGCGGTCGCTGTGGCGGCCCTGGCCCTGACGGGCAATGCACTGGCCCAGGACACGACGTCCGAAAAGGGCAAGTTGAGCTATTACTTCGGTTACGACTACGGCAATAACCTTGCCGAGCTCACCGGTCGCGGCGAGCAGCTCGACATCAACTCGGTGGTAAAGGGTCTGCAGGACGCCTATGCCAAGAAGCAGCCGGCGATCACCGCCGACCAGCTGAAGCCGGCTGTCGAAGCGTTCCAGAAGCGTGAGCAGGGCCGTGCACAGCAGGCCAAGGCCGAGTACGACAAGGCCGCTGCCGCCAACAAGACCAAGAGCGATGCGTTCCTGGCCAAGAACAAGAGCGCCGCTGGCGTACAGACGCTGCCGAGCGGCGTGCAGTACCGCGTGATCGAAGCAGGCAAGGGTGCCAAGCCGACCCAGGCCAGCACTGTGCAGCTGGAAGTGGCCGGTCCGTATCCTTTCGGCGACCGCGAGAAGGCGCGCCCGGCGCAGCAGATCCCGGCCATCAAGGTCAGCGAAGTCGAAATGAAGGCCATGCGCGAAACGCTGCTGCAGATGCCGTCCGGCTCGAAGTGGGAAGTGACGTTGCCTCCGGAGCAGGCCTATGGCGCCGATCCGCGCACGCCGTTCCCGCCGAACGTGGCCGTGCAGTTCGAGATCAAGCTGGTCAGCGTCAAGTAACTGCGGTTGCTGTTGCACTGACAACGCCGGCCATCAGGCCGGCGTTGTCGTTTTTGGCCCGGCCAAGGTGCCTGAAGAGATCGATGAACGTCCCACACCGCGTCTGCAGCAGCAAGCGATGAGCGCCACCGACGCGGCCGCCGGGTCTCTGCCCAGTCCATGTATCGGTGTATGTTCGTTGGACGCGCAATCGCACTGTGTCGGCTGCCTGCGCAGCCTGGATGAAATCGCACGCTGGATGAGCATGAGTGACGTCGAACGCCAGGAGTTGTTGCACACAGTCTTGCCGGCACGGGGCCTGGTTGCCGCATTGCCCGAGTACGCGCAGCTGCGCCGCGCGCTGTACCCGCTGGATACCGCGCCTGCCGGGCCGGGCTGGAACCATGCCGAACTGATCGATCTGAGCGAGGGAGGCGCGTCTGCCGAAGCGGCGGTGCTGTGCGGCCTGGTGCCACGCGCGCAGGGCACGACGGTGCTGCTGACCCGGCGCACCGACAGCCTGCGCCACCATGCCGGGCAGGTCAGCTTCCCGGGGGGGCGGATGGAGCCGTCCGACGTCGACGCCGCCGCGGCCGCATTACGCGAAAGTTGCGAGGAAATCGCCCTCGGTACGCAGCAGGTGCACGCGCTGGGCTATCTGGACCCATTCCTGACCGTAAGCGGATTCCGGGTGACGCCGGTGGTGGCAGTGGTCGATCCGGCCTTCGTCGCGGTGCCGCAGCCGGATGAGGTGGCCGAGGTCTTCGAAGTGCCGCTGGCCTACCTGATGGACCCGGACAATCTGCGCAGCGTGGAACTGGAATTTCGCGGGCGCCCACGCCGCGTGCTCGAATACGACTGGCCCGGGCAGCGCATCTGGGGCGCGACCGCGGCCATTCTTCTCAATCTTCGTCGTCGCCTGGAGCAGGTTGCATGAGTGTCGATCCGAACTGGACCACTTTGGTGGACGTCAGCACGCTGGCGGGCACGTTGGCGCACCCGCAGGTGCGCGTGCTGGATGCGCGCGCCGCGCCACCGACTGCCCCGGACCCGCAGGCCGCACGCAAGGCGTATGCGCAAGGGCATTTGGCCGGCGCATTTCATGCCGATCTGGACCACGACCTGGCCGACCTGTCGCGTCCCGGTCAGGGGCGGCATCCGTTGCCGCATGCCGCCGATTTCGCCCGCCGTCTGGGCGGGTGGGGGATCGATCCGGCGAGTCAGGTGGTGGTTTACGACGCGGGCGACGGCAGCATGGCGGCCGCGCGCGCGTGGTGGATGCTGCGCCTGATGGGGCATCGGCGCGTGGCGGTGCTCGATGGCGGGCTGGCTGCGTGGCGCGCTGCCGGTTTGCCGGAAACCGGCGAGCAGCCGGAGCTGCACGAGAGGCCTGCGTACCCGGGTAGCTTCGACAGCGCTGCCGTGGTCGACGCCGAGCACATCCTGGCGCGGCTGGGGCAGGCGCCGGGATGGCTGCTGGACGCACGCGCGGGCGAGCGCTTTCGCGGCGAGCTGGAGCCGATCGATCCGGTGGCCGGCCACGTGCCGGGCGCGATGAGTCGTCCGTTGGGGCTGAGCCTGCGCGATGGCCGCTTCAAGCCGGCCGAGGAACTGCATGCGGAACTGTCTGCGCTGCTGGGCGCGTACCGGCCCGAGCAGGCGGTAGTGATGTGCGGCTCCGGCGTGACGGCCTGCCACCTGCTGCTGGCGCTTGAAGTGGCCGGGCTGCCCGGTGCGCGGGTGTACGCCGGTTCCTGGAGCGGTTGGCTGCAGGATCGCTCGCGTCCGGTCGCGACCGCTGCCTGATGCATGCACAATGACTGTAGGAATGGTGGTCTGTGGGGACGCAGGCTCGCTGCGCGGAGCGCAGTTTCTTGCAGAGTTGGGTGGCGACATGCGGGTGCAATTGCAGGCCGGCGCCTTGTGCGTCGCAGTGATGTCGATGACGGCGTGCTCGGCGGGTTCGACTGCCGACACCAACGGTGTGCGGGGCGCCAGCCGTGACGAGGACGACGGGCAGCAGGTCTATCAGGTCGCTCTGGAGCAGGCACGTGCGCAGCGGCTGGCACGGTTACGGGCGCCGGATGGTTGGCTGAGCTACACAGGCTCCGGCCGCGTCCGCGCGGGCCGGTACCAGGTGGGCAGCGATCCGCGCAGCGACCTGGTGTTGCCGGCCGGTCCTGCGCACCTGGGCCAGCTGAGCCTGGACGCCTCCGGCCACGTGCGCTTCAAGGCAGCCGCCGGCGCAGGCGTGAAACTGCACGGTCGGCCGGTCGATGAAGTCAGCCTGGAGCCGGAGCGCGTCGATCAGCCCGGCGACCGCCTGGACGTGGACAACCGGCAGTTCTACCTGGTGCAGACCGGCGCGTTGTTCGGCTGGCGGTTTCGCGACCCGGCGGCGCCCGTATTGGCCCGGTTCCAGGGCTTCGACTATTTTCCGATCGATCCGCACTGGCGTGTTCAGGCGCGCTGGCAGCCGTATGCCACGCCGCGGACCGTGACCTTGCTGACCTCGATCGGAACGCCACTGACGGTGGACGTGCCGGGCGAGGCGGTGTTCGAGCGCAATGGGCAGACCTATCGCCTGCAGCCGATCGCGCAGGAGGACGGCAGTGGGCTGTTTTTCCTGTTTGCCGATCGCACCAGCGGCAAGGAGAGCTACGGCGGCGCGCGCTATCTGTTCACCGCGCTGCCGCGCGATGGCCATGTGTTGCTGGATTTCAATCTCGCGGAAAACCCGCCCTGCGCGGTGACGCCGCATGTGGTCTGCCCGATCGCGCCGCCGGAAAACCGGCTCGCCGTGGCCGTCGATGCGGGCGAAAAAACCTATCGTGCTCCGGAGCCGTGAGGCGCCGCTGAGGCGTTGCTCCAGCGCAGGGCGTGCGGTCAACGCAGGCTGTGCGACCAGCCAACGGCTGCATGGATGCGTGACCACGGAAACAACGGGCCGGGGTCGAGCTTGCGCTGGATCTTGCGGGACGGGTCGTCACTGGCCGCTTCCTGCGTGGTATCGAGCTCCTGATGTCCGGCGATCCGGCGCACCGATGGTAGCTGCTGCTGCAGCCACTGCAGCAAGGTGATGAGTGCGCCGATCTGTGGCTCCGGGTACGCCTCGCTCATCAGTTGATGGCGCGAGTCGAGCCAGTGCGGATAGCGGCCGCGGTTGACCAGTTCGATGCCAAGTGTGTGCGGGTTGTGGCCGCGCACATGATGGGCGACGCGCTCCAGCGCGACGTACTGCTGGATGCTGCCGTTGCGGTCGATGTAGTAATGCCCGCTGTTGCCGGTGCCGCTGTCGTAGAGCACGCGCTCGCCGTAGTCGCGCGCCATCGCCATGTCCGGCAGTTCGGTGCAGTGGATGACCACCATGTCGATGTGCCCGAGCGGGCGCCGCGCCAGTCGCGATTCGTAGGGCAACGGCGCGTAGGTGATCGGCGGCGACGGCAGGACGGCATCGGACATGTGGCGAATGCTAGCATTCGACGATGGCCTTGAATCCCGACAGCCCCCTGGGCAAATTGATGGCGACGCTGCCGCAGACCGGTCAGGTGACCTGGATCGGCGTGCGTCCTGCGCGTGATGTGGACATGCTGGAGGTGGACGCCGCGCAGGCCACTACCGGTATTGGCTTGGTGGGCGACCGCTACAAGGGCGGCAGCGGCAAGCGGGGCGTGACCCTGATCCAGGCCGAGCACCTGCCGGTGATTGCGGCGCTGGCAGGCCACGCGCAGATCGCACCGGCCACGCTGCGACGCAATCTGGTGGTGTCCGGCATCCCGCTGATCGCGTTGAAAGGGCGGCGCTTTTGCATCGGCGAGGTCGAGCTGGAGGGCACCGATCCCTGCGACCCGTGCTCGCGCATGGAAGACGCACTGGGTGCTGGCGGCTACAACGCGATGCGCGGACATGGCGGCTTGTGCGCCCGCATCCTGCGCGGCGGCGTGCTGCGCATCGGCGATACGGTGCAGGCGCTATGAGCCGCGGGCACTGCATCCTCGCGCATGGGTTCGAGAGCGGTCCCGATGCCTTGAAGGTCACCGCGTTGGCCAAGGTGGCCGAACGTCTCGGATGGACCCACGAGCGGCCGGACTTCACCGATCTGGATGCGCGCCGCGATCTGGGCCAGCTGGGCGATGTGCGCGGGCGTCTGCAACGGTTGCTGGACATCGCGCGTGCTGCGGCCGACAAGGGCCCGGTGGTGCTGGCGGGGTCCAGCCTGGGGTCGTATATCGCCGCGCAGGTCTCGCTGCAGGTGCCCACGCGTGCGCTGTTCCTGATGGTGCCGCCGACCAGAATGGGGCCGTTGCCGGCGCTGGATGCGGCGGCGGTTCCGATTTCGATCGTGCATGCCTGGCACGATGAACTGATTCCCGCCGCCGAGGTGATCGCCTGGGCACAGGCACGCGCCGCGCGGCTGTTGCTGGTCGACGACGGACATCGCCTGGCATCGCATGTCGACGCGTCGGCACGCGCGTTTGCCGAACTGCTGCAGAGCCTGTGATGCGCCATCTCGGGCACCTGCGTCGCCGGCGAGCCGGGCAATGAGCATTCTGATCCGTGAAGCGTCCGAGGGCGATGCGGCGGCCATCGAGATCCTGACGATGGTGGCATTCATGCGCGACGAGCACAGCCGCCACGACGAACAGCATGTGATCGCTGCACTGCGCGAGGACGGCGCGCTGGCGTTGTCGCTGGTGGCCGACCATGACGGCTATGTAGTGGGGCACCTGGCGGTGTCGCCGGTGTCGCTGTCGGACGATTCGCCCGGCTGGTTCGCGCTGGGGCCGCTGGCCGTGGGTCCCGGGCATCAGCGGCAGGGCGTGGGCACGCGGCTGGTGCAGGCGGCGCTCGCCAGCCTGCGCGAGCTTGGTGCGGCCGGTTGCCTGGCGCTGGGCGAGCCGGCGTTCTTCAAGCGGTTGGGCTTTGCGGTCGAACCCGGGCTGGTGTTGCCCGGTGTGTCCGCATCGGAACTGCAGGCGCTGGCCTTCGGCGACCGTCTGCTGCCGCTGGCCGATGTCGCCTACCACCCGGCCTTCGGGCTGGGCTGAGCGCCGGCTGCATGGGCACGGGTCTGCCGCCCGTGTATCGCCGCTGGAGCTGCAGGTTAGACTGGTTGCACGTAACCCGTTGAGGACCAGTCCAATGCGCCATTGATGCCGCCGTCGTGATGACGGCCTTACCTGCTGCTGGTCCGCTTGGATCGGCGCATGTGCTGGCATGCAATGGAGACCTGTATGACCTGTCCGTCGCTGACGCTGGAAGGCGTTGCGTATGTGCTGCCCGATGCCAGCCCGCTGTTTTCCGATCTGAATATCCACATCGACCAACGCGCCACCGGCCTGGTCGGGCGCAATGGCGTGGGCAAGAGCGTGCTGGCGCGGCTGCTGGCCGGTGAGCTGATGCCCAGCGCCGGGCGTTGCGTGCGCAGCGGTCGCGTGCATTACCTGCCGCAGCGGGTGAGCGTTGCGCCGGGCCAGACCATTGCCGACCTGGCCGGCGCTGCGCCGCTGCTGGATGCGCTGGACCGCATCGCCGCTGGCAGCATTGCGCCGGCTGATTTCGAACGCGTCGGCGAGCGCTGGACCGCCCATGCGCAATTTGCCGAAGAGCTCGAGCGGCAGGGCCTGGGTGGGCGCGATCCGCGTGCGCCGGCCGCGCACCTGAGCGGCGGCGAAGCGATGCGCGTGGCGCTCGCCGGTGCGTTTGTGACCAGGCCGGATTTTATGATCCTGGACGAGCCCAGCAATCACCTGGATGGCCCGCAACGCCAGCGGCTGATGGATCAGTTGCTGGCGTGGCGCGGGGGCTTGCTGGTGATCAGCCACGACCGCGGCCTGCTCGATGCAATGCAGCGCATTGTTGAATTGTCCGCGCAGGGACTGCGCAGCTACGGTGGCAATTACGCGTTCTATGCGCAGCAGCGCGCCATCGAACAACAGGCGGCCGCCGATCTGCTGGCCCAACGCAAACATGCGCGCGTACGCGGCGAGCAGGCACTGCGCGAGCAGTTGCAGCGTCAACAGCAACGCCAGGCACGCGGTGCGCGCGCTGCGGGGCAGGCCAATCAAGCGCCGATCCTGCTGGGCAGGCAGAAGCAACGCAGCGAAGTCAGCGCGGGGCGGCTGCAGCAGCAACGTCGGGCCGAACAGCTGCGGCTGAGCGAAGCGGTGGTGCAGGCCGCAGCGCAGGTGGAGGCAGATCGCGCGATCGCCGTGCTGGCGCCGGGCGCACCCGCCGGCGCATCGCGGCGTCTGGCCACGCTGCGGCAGGTGGAACTGGCTGGCGGGCGGCTGGGCGGGCGGCGGGTGAACCTGCTGCTGCAGGGGCAGCCGCGGATCGGTCTGGTCGGCCCCAATGGCAGCGGCAAGTCCGCGTTGCTGCAACTGCTGGCAGGGCGCCTGCAACCAAGTGCGGGGCACTGCCAGGTGCATGTGCCGGTGGCCTATCTGGATCAGGACCTGGCGCTGCTGGACCCGGCGCGCTCGGCCGCAGCGCAACTGTGCGATGCAGACCCGGGCGCGCCGGCCCACGCACAGCGGCTGCGCCTGGCGCTGCTGGGGCTGGACCAGGCGCGTGCCGACCTGCCCAGCGGCCAGCTCAGCGGCGGCCAGCGGCTCAAGGCGGCGCTGGCCGGTGCGCTGTACCGGGCGCAGCCGGCGCAACTGCTGTTGCTGGACGAGCCGACCAACCACCTGGATCTGGCCTCGGTGGAAGCGATCGAAGCGCTGCTGTGCGGCCACCAGGGTGCGCTGATCGTCGCCTCGCACGACGCCGCCTTCCTGCAGCGGCTGGGCCTGCAGCAGCGGCTGGACACCGCGCAGCCGCAGTGGCGGCTGGCGCCGTGGTGAACCGTGCGGCGGACACTCCGGCCGCCGGGCTGGTAATGCCGGCCGCGATGGCCGACCATTTGCGGCCGTCCACGGCGGCCACGGCATTGCCCACCAGGGCGCCGGCCCGCTGCCCTGCTCCCACGCTCGCCGCCGCGGCCAGCGTCTTTATCGATACCTGCCTACGTGAAATTCTTCGCATCCTGTGCCAAGGGCCTGGAATACCTGCTTGCCGACGAGCTGCTTGCGCTCGGTGCCAGCAAGGCCACCGCCACCATCTCCGGCGTCAACGTCGAGGGCGAACTACGCGATGCGCAGCGCGCCGTGCTGTGGTCGCGCCTGGCCAGCCGCGTGCTGTGGCCGCTGAGCGAATTCGATTGCCCGGACGAAGACGCGCTGTACGCCGGCGTGGCCGAGCTGCCATGGGACGAGCACCTGTCGGTGGGGCACACGCTGTCGGTGGACGCGCATGTGTCCGGTACCGCCATCACCCATGCCCGCTACGCGGCGCAGCGCATCAAGGACGCGGTGGTGGACACCATGCGCCGGCAGGGCCTGGAGCGTCCGTCGGTGGATGTGGAAAGCCCGGACCTGCGCCTGAACCTGTCGCTGCGCAAGGGCCGCGCCACCATTTCGGTGGACCTGGGCGGCGGCCCGCTGCATCGACGCGGCTGGCGCATGGCGCAGAACGAGGCGCCGTTGAAGGAAAACCTGGCTGCGGCGGTGCTGATGCGCGCCGGCTGGACGCGCGCCTATGCCGATGGCGGCGGCCTGCTGGACCCGATGTGCGGCAGCGGCACGCTGCTGATCGAAGGCGCGCTGATGGCTGCCGACGTCGCGCCGGGTCTGCAGCGCTATGGCAGCGATGTGCCTAGCCGTTGGCGCGGTTTCGATCGCGAGACCTGGCAACAGCTGGTCAGCGAAGCGCGCGAACGCGACAGCGTCGGCCGCGCTGCGCTCAGGCAGGTGATCCACGGCAGCGACATGGACCCGCACGCAATCCGCGCCGCGAAAGAGAATGCGCAAGTGGCCGGTGTGGCCGAGGCGATCTGGTTCGGCGTGCGCGAAGTGGGCGAGCTGCAGACGCCGCCGCAGGCCACTGGCGTGGTGGTGTGCAATCCGCCCTATGACGAGCGCCTGGCCGCTGATGCGGCGCTGTATCGCCGCCTGGGCGATACCTTGCAGCGCGTCGTACCGCAGTGGCGGGCCAGCCTGCTGTGCGGCAATGCCGAGCTGGCGTATGCCACCGGCCTGCGCGCAGCCAAGAAGTACCAGCTGTTCAATGGCGCGATCGAGTGCGCGCTGATCGTCTGCGACCCGATCGCAGTGCCGCGGCGTACCCCGCTGGCGGCGCCGACCGCGCTCAGCGAAGGCGCACAGATGGTGGCCAACCGCTTGCGCAAGAACCTGCAGAAATTCAAGAAATGGCGCGCGCGCGAAGGCATCGAATGCTTCCGCGCCTACGACGCCGACCTGCCGGAATATTCCGCTGCCATCGACGTGTACCAGCAAGCCGATGGCGACCGGCGCATCTTCCTGCATGTGCAGGAATACGCAGCGCCCGCAACGATCCCGGAAGCCGATGTGCGCCGTCGTCTCAATGAATTGCTGGCTGCCGCGCGCGAGGTCTTCGAGGTGCCGGCCGAGCGCGTTGCGCTGAAGTCGCGCGAGCGCGGCAAGGGCGGCAGCAAGTACGGCCGTTTCGAACAGCGCAACGAAATTGTCCACGTGCGCGAACACGGCGCGTTGCTGCGGGTGAACCTGTTCGATTATCTGGATACCGGGCTGTTTCTGGACCATCGCCCGCTGCGCGGCACCATGGCGCAGCAGTCCAAGGGGCGCCGCTTTCTAAATTTGTTCTGCTACACCGGCGTGGCCAGCGTGGAAGCGGCGGTGGCTGGCGCGGCCTCCACCACCAGCGTGGATCTGTCCGCCACCTATCTGCAGTGGTGCGCGGATAATCTTGCGTTGAACGGCCAGGCTGGCAGCAAGCACAAGCTGGTGCAGGCCGATGCGTTGGCGTGGCTGGAAGCCGAGCGCGCGCATTTCGATGTGATCTTTTGCGACCCGCCGACCTTTTCCAACTCCGCACGCGCCGAGGACTTCGACATCCAGTGCGAGCATGTGCGCCTGCTGCGCGCGGCGGTGGCGCGTCTGGCGCCGGGCGGCGTGCTGTATTTCTCCAACAACTTCCGCCGCTTCAAGCTGGACGAAGACGCGGTGGCAGAGTTTGCGCAGTGCGAGGAGATCAGCCCGCGCACCATCGACCCGGACTTCGAGCGGCATGCACGCATCCATCGCGCATGGCGGTTGACGGCCTGAGGCGTACCGCGATGGGTGGTGGGTGGTGGGCGCGGTGCCCGCGGCAAGAGGCGCAGCGGCGGCGACGCACGCGAGGGCAGGGGGGCGTGGCAACAAGCCCAGCACAGGGCTGCGGTATGCTGATTCGCATGCTTTGGAGTCGACAATGACCGCACCACCCCGCATCGCCTTTCTGGCCAGCCCCACCGAGCC